>NZ_JBHWJV010000002.1:0-491623 GCF_042731175.1 Pseudarthrobacter sp. NPDC059871 | reverse complement strand
CCCTCACCACCGAACTCACCGACGCCGCCAAAGGCATGGTCCAGGACCTCAAAGAACCAGCCCAACACGCCATGGACAACGTCAAAACCACCGCCACCGACGGCATCGAACACGTCAAAACCGACAGCCAAGACGCCGCCACCGACGTCAAAGACCGCGCCACCAACGCCAAAGACACCATCCAAAACACCTAGGCAGGCGCGGCAACTGCACGTCATTCCGTAGGCAACTGCATTACACGACAGGCCGGCCCCGCCCACCCGCGGAGCCGGCCTGTCTGGTTGGCCCCCTGACCGAGAGGACACCCCCATGGCAACTCATGACGCATCCGAAACCAGCACCGCAAAGGCGGGGCAGGCACCGGATCCAAACGACTCCAGGAAGCCTGACAGCCCCAAGGAGCTGGACAAGCCGAACTGGAAATACATCGCCAAGAAGACACTTCGCGAGTTCAGCAAGGACCAGTGCCCCGACCTCGCCGCTTCCCTGACCTACTACGCGGTCCTGTCATTGTTCCCGGCCATCCTGGCCCTGGTGTCCCTGATCGGGCTGTTCGGCGATCCGCAGAAGACCACCGACGCACTCCTGCAGATCGTCAGCGGGTTTGTCCCGGGCGAGACCGTGGATACCATCGGCGGGGTTGTGAAAGACCTGGCCAACGCCCCAGCGGCAGGATTCACCCTGGTCATCGGCCTGGCCACAGCACTGTGGTCGGCTTCAGGGTATGTGGGTGCTTTCGGCCGTGCCATGAACCGCGTGTATGAAGTGGACGAGGGACGCCCGTTCGTCAAGCTGCGCGGCACCATGCTGGCCGTGACCGTGCTGGCGATTGCCATCATCGCCATCCTCGCCGGCATGCTGGTCCTGAGCGGCCCGGTGGCAGAAGCCGTGGGCGGCTTTATCGGGCTCAGCGGGGTATTCCTCGCGGTCTGGAACATCGCCAAGTGGCCTGTGATGGTGGCGCTGATCATCGTTATCATCGCCGTCCTCTACTACGCCACACCCAACGTCAAGCAGCCAAAGTTCAAGTGGATGAGCATGGGATCGGGCATCGCCCTGGTCGTTTTCCTGCTGGCCTCCCTGGGATTTGGCTTCTACGTGGGCAACTTCGGCAACTACAACAAGACCTACGGCGCCCTGGGCGGCGTGATCGTCATGCTGCTGTGGCTCTGGATCCTGAACATGTCGCTGCTCTTCGGAGCCGAGTTCGACGCCGAGACGGAACGCGGCCGCCAGCTCCAGGCCGGCATCAAGGCCGAGGAAACCATCCAGCTGCCGCCGCGCGACACCAAAAAGAGCGAAAAACTGCAGGCCCAGGAAGAAGAAGACGTCAGGCACGGCCGCGAACTGCGTGAGAAATATGCCGCGGAGAACGGGGACAACGGCGACGCCGAGACCACTGGCACCGGAGAAAACGCCCAATCTGAACCGCACCGGGAACGGGTCCGGGACAAGGTCCGGGACCGCGCCACGCACGGCACGCCGGATGACGATGACCGGGGACACCAAAGGCACTAGGCAGGACCCCCAAATTGGTGGAAGATTAATCAGGTCCTGAAGAGTTCCCGGGTGCATGGGGTCCGGGGTTAGGCGGGGCCGGCGGTGAGATGGCCTCTTCTGAGACCGAGGCCAGTCCCCCCAGTCGCCGTCGGCCCCCTGGACGGATTCCGCCCGGGCGGATCCCCACGTGACCTGGCCATATTCCGCAGCGGGCAAGCCTCGCATAACTGGACAAACCGCCCAGTGCTGAAATACGTTCATGTTTACCCTGCCAGCCAACTGACGGCAGGGCCGCTGAAGCAGACACGGCGGAAATCACGGTCAAACCTTGTGAGCGGATATGCCTGCCAACCATTTTGAAAATTTTCTTGCCGAAGCAGTTGTTCCGGCAAAGGAACCCGGCCTTGGCCTCGGCCGCGACGAACTCTACGGGCTGTACACCAGCTGGTGCCTGATCCATAAGGTCCAGCTCCA
Organism: Pseudarthrobacter sp. NPDC059871; assembly: GCF_042731175.1. Lineage (NCBI taxonomy): Bacteria > Bacillati > Actinomycetota > Actinomycetes > Micrococcales > Micrococcaceae > Pseudarthrobacter > Pseudarthrobacter sp. NPDC059871. The sequence continues at coordinate 489,649 of NZ_JBHWJV010000002.1, read as the reverse complement.
GCCGCCTGAAGAGCTGTGGGCAGCCCTGAAGCTGAAGGGCATCGATCCGGACAGCAACAACCTCTCCATGACCGGACCCGCGGCAGCTGACTACATTATTGCCAGCGCACCAGACCTGGTCTGACCGCTAACCGAAAGGGCTGCCACGGCTTTCCGTGGCAGCCCTTTCGCGTCTCCCCAACCCCTGCGCTCAGCCTTCTGCGCCGCGCGGGTCCAGGGCAAGGGCAAAGAGGTACCCGGCAAACCCCCGGGGAGCACGCGCCTCCAGCCTGCCGGAGGTGATGACGCGGTTGCTGTCGGTAGCTGCGATCACCGCGCCTCCGCTGCGGAGCTTCCTGACCAGGCTCCTGTCCTCCCCGGATTCTGCGGCGGGAAATCCTCCGGCTGCCAGGTAGGCGGATGCGCGGACACCGAGGTTGGCACCATAGACGTGATGGTGGTTGTCCTGCAGGCGGTGCCGCGCATGCCACCGCTGCAGCAGCCCCGTGTCCATCCCGTCAGAGTCCGGCTCCACGGAACCCAGCACGGCGTCCGCGCCGGCATCAGCCAGTTCCAGTTGCCGGGTAAGCCAGTGCGCAGGAACGCGGGAATCGGCATCGGTGTTGGCAATCCAGATTTCCGTTGCGGGAACATCCAAGGCGCCGGCTTCGGCCAGGACCGCCCGGTTCCCTTCCCGCCTGCTCCGCCCAACGCTGCGGAAATCAGCTGCCAGGATGTTGAACTGGGGATCTGCCGCAGCGAACCGCCCAGCCACGGACGCTGACAGGTCGGTGCAGGCATCCAGGACCACCAGCACGCGGACCCCCAGTCCGGGGCGCTGCACCTGCAGGTCCCCGACGGCGGTGCGGACAGCCTCAAGTGCGGCGCCCAGATGCCGCTCTTCGTTGTGGGCGGGGATAACCACGCCAAGGTAGCCGACGCCATGACCGGTTGGAGCTGTCATTCCAAGGCCGTCCTGGCTGGACCGGGAGCCACGAGGACCTCCAGAAGGAAATCCCGTTCCCGGTACATCCCTGCCTGGCGCCAGCCCAACCGCTCCCTGGCCAGGGCATGGACGGATTCGCCATCAAGCTCCCAGCCCGTCACCGGGTGTCTCCAATGGCAGAGCACCAGCGTCCCGCCGGGCTGCATGGCCGCGTCCACCCGATCCCACAGGTCGGCAAGCTCATCGCGGGCCAGGTAGTAGCCCACCTCGGACACCACGATGAGGTCGAAGGAGCCCACCGGCCAGGCTGCCGGGAGCACGGCCTGCTCCACAGTGACGTGGTGGGCCCCCGCCAGCCGGTGCCGCGCGTGATCCACGGCCACCCCGCTCGCGTCCACCGCAAGCAGGCTACGGCACCGGGGTGCCAGGTCCGCCGTCAGGGTGCCGATGGAGCAGCCGATTTCCAGCCCTGCCCTGTAGGAGGCCTCCGGCAACGCCGCCAGCGTCAGGGCACGCTTGCGCTGTTCGTACCAGCTGGAACTGTAGTTCCAGGGGTCCTCGGCGCGCTGGTGCACGGCGTCGAAGATCTCCGTGGCCTCGCCGCTGCGGTGCGAGGGGTCCGCCGGTTTCCGCGGCGGCGTCCAGGCAAACATCTCGAAGCCCCTGGCGAAGTGCCGCAGGAAGCCCTCGCTGAGCAGCGCTTCGTCGCCGGCGGCAGGCGACAACGGCAGGACCTGCGTGGCATGCGCGGCCATGGCACGGTCCTTGGCGTCCCGGGCGGACGGGTCAAGGTGGAACCTCATCCAGTCCCGCCAGTCCGAATGGTCCGGGCCTGCCCAGTGCCAGTACCAAATAGGGTATTCGAGCAGGCCGTAGCCGCCCTCCGCCGCAACGTCCGCCGCCGCTGCGCCCAGGGCGTCGTGATCGGCGTGGCCATCGGCCCGGTACGGGGCCACCACCACCACGTCCCGGCGCTTCGCATGGGTACCGCCCAGCCTGGCTGCGGCGTGCCGGACCGCATCCGCGATGACGTCCGCGTGCAGGCCCAGTCCGCGGTCCGGCAGGCCGAGGAAGCGCCACCGGCCCTCCAGCCCCAACGCCGTGAGGGCTGCCCCGAACTCGTCCAGCCGGGCCGCGGCGAGGCGTTCGGGCGTGTGCGTTGCGGACTCCGGGTGGGAGCCCTCACCTGCCGTGCAGAGCAACACTTCCACGGATGCCCCCAGCCCGCGCAGGCTCGCTGCCAGCCCTCCTGCGCCAAGGGTTTCGTCGTCGGGGTGGGCCGCGAGGACCACAAAGCCCAGGGCGGCCAGCTCGCCGCTGTCCAGGGGCAGCTCAGGGGCGGCGGACAATCCGGCCGCCATCCATGACGATTCGGCGGTGCCCAGGTCCGCATGGGAGAAGGTCACCATGGGCAGTCACCCTTGAGGGTCAGCGCACCCAAATGGGCGTCATCCCGGCGCCCGTGGTGCTGCCTGACATAAAGGGCAAGGTCAGCCACCCGTTTGGCGTACGCGGCGTCGAACGCCAAAGGTCCGGGGCCCCGGTTGGCCGTCACCAAGTGGAGTACGTGGTCGACGGCGGCAGCAACAGTTCCGCGGACACGCTGGGCTTCGCTCCAGTCACTGCTGCTCCCGGCCGCGGTTCCAGCGGCGTCCACGCGCCCGGCGGTTCTGGCCAGGTACTGCAGTGCCGAAACGAGGATCCGGTCCGTTTCGCCCAGCGCAGCGAGCGCCAGCTGGTCCGGCTCGCGGCCCGATTCGGCGCCCTTCCGCAGGCCGTCCCGGAAGTCGCGGGCAACGCCCACCGCTCCCCCGAGCCAGCAGGCGGCAACCCCCATTCCGCCCCACGCGAAGCCGGGACGGCTGTGGTACCAGCCGCTGCCGCCCACAGCCGCAGCAGGTACCTGGTCGAAGTGCACCGTACCGCTGGGGATCTCGCGAAGTCCCCGGGCAATCCATTCCGGCTCCTCAGCCGTTACCCCGGCGTGGCGGAGGTCAACGGCGAACGCTGCCCGGCCGCCGTCGTCCGTGTGCGCGGTGATGACCGCATGGTCCAGCCGGCCGGCAAGGGAGCACCAGGGCTTCGACCCGTTCAGGACGTACCCGGCGCCGTCGGCTGTGGCCCGGAGGCGGAGCCCCGGGCCTTCGGCCGCGAAGACACCCCAGGAGCCCTCGCCCGCGCCGGCCGCCGAAGCCTGCTTCAGGATTGCCACGGCGTCGAGGTGCGGTTCGAAGACCCGGGCGGCAGCGACGTCGACGGCGGCCACGGAGGCGAGAAGCTCCCACAGCTGCGCGGTCCGGCCTTCGCCCGGCAACGGCCAGGAGCGGCCGGCAGCGACGGCGAGCTGAAGCAGCGCCGGAACATCGCCCGCTGCGCCGCCCACCGCCGAAAGCCCGGGGGCAAACCGCGCGAGCTGTTCCGCCGTGGAACTGAGAAGCACGGGCCGGACGGGGCTGCCGCCGGCTTCCGGGTGTGTTTGCAGTGTGCCCCGACCGCTGTCCGGGCTGTCCCCCACCGCCACCTACTTGCTGGCCGGCTCGGTCACCGCGGCGGAAGGCGCCATGGTTTCGGCGTTAACCATCCAGGCCAGCTGCTCCAGCCGTTCGATGATCTTGTGCAGCAGGTCTGCGCTGGTGGGGTCCTCGTCGTCGACGTCGTCATGGACATCGCGCATGGTCGTCACCGTCCGCTCCAGCCGAGCGGTGATGAGCTTGACGGTGTCCTTTGTGGACGTGAGGCCCGCAGGGAATTCAGCCAGGCGGTTATCCGCTGTGACCGTGCTGCTGCGGCCGTCCGGCAGGGCGTGCAGGGCCCGCATGCGCTCGGCGACATCATCGGCGAACAGCCGTGCCGCCGTGACGATTTCATCCAGTTGCAGGTGCAGGTCCCGGAAGTTGGTGCCCACGAGGTTCCAGTGGGCTTGCTTTCCCTGCAGGTGCAGTTCAATCAGGTCCGTGAGGACCATCTGCAGGTTGCTGGCAAGGGTGGGTGATGCCTTCATCGCTTTCCTCCATTGCGGCCAGTCCGGCTGCCCGCCAGCCGAACACTTATTCTAAGCATACTTATCAATGGGGGTCCGGTGGGCGCCTGGGAGCGTTGTCAGGTGATGCGGGCGAGGGCGAAGCCATCCCAGCCCTTGGAGCCCACGGTCTGAATGACCGTGGCATCCAGGCGGGGATGCTCCCCCAGCAAAGTGAGTGCATCGATGATGCCGGGGGCGTTCACGGGATCCATGTCCGGATCCAGGACGGCACCTTCCCAGATGGTGTTGTCCAGCACCACGGTGGCGCCGCGCCTGCCCAGCCGGACCGCCCAGTCAAGGTAGCGGCTGTTGTTCTCCTTGTCCGCATCAATGAAGATGAAGTCGAACGGCTCGCGGCCCTCTTCCTCCAGCGCAGCCAGCGTCTCCAGTGCCGGGCCCAGCCGGATTTCCACCTTCTGGCCCAGGCCGGCGAAATCGATGTTGGCCCATGCCACTTCGGCGTGCTTGGGGAGGAATTCGCAGGTGACCAGCGTGCCGTTGGCGGGGAGTCCGCGGCCCATCCAGATGGTGCTGAAGCCGGCAAGCGTGCCGATTTCCAGGATCCGCCGGGCACCGGAGAGCTGCACCAGGAGCATCAGCAGCTTGCCCGCGTTGGGTGCCACCTCAATGGCCGGCATGCCGGCTTCGGCCGCGGACCGGATGGCCTGCTCCAGCGCGGGGTCCGGGTGGACCACAACCCGCGAGAGGAACTCTTCGGTGGCGATCCATTCCGGCCGGGGCTTGTGCTCGAACATGGGCACAGTTTGGCACGCAGTGATCAGGCGGTCCAGAGGCTTCCGGCGGCCTGCGTTTCGACCGCCCCCGCAGCGCAGGGGACGGTAAGGGGCAGTTCAGGGGCCGTCCGTGAGCGCCTCTTCGAGCCGGTCCACCTTGGCCGTCAGCTCACCCGAATAGCCGGGCCGGATATCGGCCTTGATCACCAGGGAAACGCGGCTGCCGTACAGCCCCACAGCTTCGGTGGCCCGTTTGACGACATCGAACACCTCGTCCCATTCGCCCTCGATGGTGGTGAACATCGAATCGGTTTTGTTGGGCAGGCCTGAGTCGCGGACGATCTTTACCGCGGCAGCAACGGCGTCGTGCACGGAGGCGTCGCCGGGGCGTGAACCTTCCGCGGGAGTACCTGACGGGGCGACTGAAAAGGCAAGGAGCATGGGGCAAGTCTGCCACTGCACGCCACCGGGCAAAATCCGCCCTGGCGGGGCCGCCGTCACAATAAGCTGCTACCCCTCAGTAACGGTGAAGGGTGAGTGCTCCGTTGCTAACCTTTTCGCATGAGCCTCGCAGTCGCCCGCAAGCCCCTCCGCGCCGACGCAGCGCGGAATGTGGACAAGATCATCACCGCGGCGCGGCTGTGCTTCCGGGAGTTCGGCCCCGAGGTTCCGCTGCAGACCATTGCTGCCACCGCCGGCGTTGGGCCGGCCACTCTTTTCCGGAATTTTGCCGACAAGGAAGAACTTGTCCTGGCCGCACTGAACCGCCAGCTGCGGATCGCGGTGGACCCCGTGGTTGACGGCGCCCTGGCGGACATTGATGCGGCCAACGGGCTGTTCCGGGTGCTGGAGTCCCTCATGGACGCCGCCAGCGCTGACGCCAACCTGCTCGGTGCCGTGGCCGGGCGCCGCGAGCTCCTGACCGGCATCACGGGATCCCTCATGGATTCCCTCAGCGTCCTGCTGGTCCGCGGGCAGGGCCAAGGCAGCCTGCGGCAGGACATCTCCATGACGGACATGTTCCGCCTCCTGGCCATGCTGATTTCCGTGGTGGACACCATGGAGCCCGGATCTGACGCCTGGCGGCGGCCATTGGCGCTGGTGGAGGACGCCATCAGGTCCACTCGCCCGGCTCGTCCGCTGCCCGCCCATGTGCCGGTACCGGCCACCGCAACAGCTCAGTAGCCGGGCAACCTGCGGAACTGACGGCCGGGCCTGAAGGGCTGGCGGCCGGTTCCGTGCCCGAAGGTCTGGACCGCACCGAACGGGACGCCGCGGGCGGCGCACCTGCCCACGGACCATTGTGGGGGTTCCCGCTGGTGCCCTAGACTGCATTCAGGGTTACGCAGCCAGCCTCAGATCTTCCTTCTTGGAGCGACCCATGAAGCATCTCCCCGCGCATTCGGCGCACAGAAGCAGCATCCCATGAACACTCACCAGCTCTTTTCTTTCCTGAGCGATCCCCGCGATCCCGAAGAAGTCCTGGCTGCCTTGCCCGCCGAAGATCTGGCCGGCCTGCTGGACCTTCTGTTCCAGGAACTCGACACAGTTGAACCTGCCTTCGGCGCACAGGCCTGGTACGACCTTGCCCTCGAAGAGAGCAACCGTCGGAGCGTTTCGCCGGACGGGGCGGCACACGGCGTGGCGTAGCCGCCCCCGCCCGTCCGGCCGCTAGGCCCCTTCTTTATCCCGTTGACCTGAACCTGGATCCACTGCTGCAGCTGTGCCTGCCTCTACTGTGCCTGCATCAGATGCAGTGCCAGCTGCGTCTTCATCAGGTGCAGCGCCAGTTGCACCGGCTTCGGTTTCCGGAGCTTCGCTGTACTCGTTGGGGACGTGGTCCCTGGCCTCAAGGAGATGCTGCTGCAGCTTCTCTTCGGCGTCCCGGCGGCGGCGGGCGGTGTCCCGTAATTCCCTGGTGGCTTCCGAGCCGCGGGGTGACTTGTCGTTCATCGAGGGTCCTCCTTCTGGCGGCGCCAGGCGTAGGTTTCCGCCGCCCGCCGTGTGGCGGGCGGCATGCTTACGGTCCACTGCAGACGGTTGCGGCGGGCGGCGGGGCCGCTATCCCGCGGCGGCATCCGCGCGGCGCCGGATTTCCCGGTGGACGGCGGCATGTAGCGCCGGGACCGGTGAGCCGGGTTGCAGGTCCAGTCCGTTCATTAGGCTGCCTGCCAGTAACTCCAGGTCTGCGGCAGGGACATCGGACAGCCCGGCGAACCGGGTGATGAAGTGTTTGGCCGGGAGACCGGCCCGGCGCCGGGGGTTCTTGCGGTGGGATCTGCCGGCTCTTTCGCCGGCGTGCTGCTGATTTTCCATGGTGGCCGTTCACAAGTAATCCAACGGCCAACTGCATAGCCGAGACTATGGTACCGCCGGTCCCGCCCATTTCCTGTGAGCCAGATCACGTCAATTCCAGCCGGCCATCCTGAGTATGGCGGCGGTGCCGGCTCCAACAATGACCACCAGCAGGAAGGGCGCCCGCAGTGCCAGGGCGATGGCTGCCGCGGCAAGCGCTCCCAGCCGGGCGTCTGCGGCAAGTGCCTGTCCTGTGGCCGCGGCGTTCACCACGGTCAGGGAGGCGAGCAGTCCGATGGTCATGGTGCCGGCGATCCGGGACATGCGGGGGTTTTCCAGGAACCGGGCGGGAACGAAGTAGCCCACCAGCTTCCAGGCGTAGGCCAGCACGCAGGACACGAGGATCCAGAACCAGAGATTCATCGGCCGGCCTCCGCGGCGTCGCCGTGCCCCTGCCGGTGGCCGGCGTACGGTTCTACATCGGGTTCGAGGCCCTCATCGCTGCGGCCGTGGCTGAACCAGCCGATCAGGGCCGCCACCAGCGCGGCCACCAGGATGGGCACTCCCGCGGGAACGAACGGCACGGCCAGCACCGTGGCTACGGCGCAGACGGCCGCGATGGCCACCGGTTCCCGGCCCTTCAGGCGCGGCCAGAGCAACGCCAGGAAGGCGGCCACCGCGGCGCCGTCGAGCCCCCACTGCTTAGGGTCGCCGAGTCCGCTGCCGGCCAACGCGCCTACCGCAGTGAAGAGGTTCCAGAGCACGTAGATGCCGATGCCGGCCGCCCAGAAGCCCCGGCGTTGCTCGGCAGGATCAGCCTGGCCGGTGCTCGTGGCCGTGGACTCGTCAATGGTCAGCTGGGCGCCAACGTATTTGCGCCACCCTTCCGGCCGTAGGAGGGCATTGAGTTGCATGCCGTAGATCCCGTTGCGCATGCCCAGCAGGGTGGCGGCACTCATGGCGGCAATGCCGGAACCGCCGCCACCCACCACGCCGATGAACGCGAACTGGGAGCCGCCGCTGAACAGCAGCAGGCTCAGGGCCATGGTCTGCCAGAAATCCAGGCCGGAGGTGACGGACAGGGCACCGAAGGACACGCCATAAAGGCCGGTGGCGATACTGATGGAGATCCCCACCCGTATGGCGGGGGACGCCGTCAGCTTCACCGCCGGCCGTCCGGGCCAGTGTTGCGGAGGCTCCAGGCCCAGGCGATGAGGGGTGCCTGCAGCGGCAGGCGGACCGTGTGGATCCGCCGCTGGAGCGGCGTCCCTTCCGGGCCGTAGGCCCGCCGGAGCGCGTCAACGTGGCCGGCGAGGAACGCCGTGAACATCGCGGCCACTGCCGTGGCGGTGACCTTGCGGGTAGCCGGGATGAGGAGCCCCACGGCGGCCGCGGCCTCGATCAGGCCGGACGCGGCGATCCATTCCTCGCGTGAGAGGACAGCAAAGGGTCCGTTGGCGCCGGTGGGCACGGTGCCGGGGGCGGGGTCTTCACGGCAGAGGTAGTCGGGAACCACCTGGCGATAGAAACCGGGGCTTCGGAAGTGCTTGCCGGCGCTGGCCAGGAGCAGGGCGCTCATCGCAGCAGCGGACAGGTTTCGTGCAGCCCGGCCGGAGCTGGGGAAAGGCATGGCTCCACTCAATCACAGCGCGGGCAGCCGCAGAAACCACTGCGTACCCCCTCGTTATGGGGCTACCGTTGGGCGGCCACCGTCAATGGGCGCCACCCGGATGCTCAGTCCCCGCCCGGCATCCATTCCATGGCAGAGCTGCCGTAGGGCGGTGGCGGGCCAGGGTAGTCCAGCGGCTGCCCCTCCACCAGCAGCGGAGGACCGACGTACCGCAGCTCGCCGTACGAGCTGGCAACGGTGCGGTACTCCGGCGACGGCAGTGCCTGCAGTCCTTGCGGGTTCGGTGGAAGCCTGAAGAGTTCCTCCGCTGTCCGGGCGAGTGAGAGTCGGGCCGATCCACCGGCGCCGCTTTCCTGCCGCCGGGCGAGGAGGGTTACCGCCGCGGCTGCTGCCCCGTAGCCGGTGGCGTGGTCCAGGGCCTGGACCGGCAGGGCACCCGGGCGCCATCCGGCGTCGTCCGTCGTTCCGTACAGGTGGGCGACCCCGCTGGCGGCCTGGACGATGCTGTCGAAGCCGCGCAAACCGCTCCACGGCCCGTCAGTCCCCCAGCTGTTCAGCGTGACCACCGCAAGGTCCGGCCGGGTGGACAGCAGCGACGCCGCGTCAAGGCCGAAGCGGTCCAGGGAGCCGCTGCGGTAGCCGGTGACCACGACGTCGGCCCCGGCAACCAGGCGTTCCAGCGCGGCGCGGGTTTCGGGTAGGCCGAGGTGGGCCACGGCGCTGCGTTTGCCGAAGGCGGTGTCCACGAACTGGTCGGAAAGTTCGGGCAGCGCCGGCGGGTCGATCCGGAGTACGTCGGCTCCCAGGGCCGCCAGCAGCCGCGTGGACACCGGGCCCGCGATCACACGGGTGAGGTCCAGAACCCGCACTCCCGCCAGCGGCCGCCGCGGATTTCCGCCAGGCTGCGGGATGTCCCGGCGGCCGCTGCCCGGCGTGGCAGCACCGGCAGCCGGGCCGTCCTGAACCTGCGGGTCAAGGACGATCCACGGTCCGGCAGCCGCTGCCCGGCCCATGTCCGTGGCCTGCCACTCGGCCCGGGTCCGGACAGCGGCCGCCACCGCGCCCCGCGACTGGATGGCGGACTCTGCCTCGAGGGAATCCATGCCGCGCAGGGCAGCTTCGGCGTCCTCCGCCGTCGTGGCCTCCAGGGCCTGCAGGAGGCGCTGCCGGTGGTGCGGGTAGTTGGCATGCAGCCGGATCCAGCCGTCCCGGGTGCGGCGGAACCCGGAGAGCGGAGCAAATCCCTGCAAGGGGCGGCCGGCGATCCTCAGGTGCCCCGAGGAGTCGAAAGCCGCGGCGGTCAGTTCCGGGCCGGCGGTGTACCTGCCGGGCGCTCCCGTGTACCGGTCCAACGCGGCGGCAGCGGCACCCACCGCCGCCAGGGCGAGGCCTTCTACATCAAGCGGCCCGCCCCACCAGTTGCGCAGGCCCGCTGCATCCGCCGGCGCCACTGTTACCGTCCCTGAGAGGGGGCCACCTGCAGCTGCGAGAGCACCCGGGCCGGGACATTCGTGGTGACTTCCTGGATCCCCAGCTCCCGGCACAGCGCAACGTCCTCCGCAGAATCCACGGTCCACACCCGGAAGCGCCGCCCGGCCTCCAGCCACTGCCGGATGGTGTCCGGGCGTTCACGGACGTAGTCGATGCCCGGCCCTGCAAGCCCCACCAGGCCGGCGTCGAGGATCCGTTCGCCCTCCAGCTGGGTGGCCTTCATGAGGTTGGCGACGGCACCGCCGGTGATCAGGCCAAGGCCCAGGCCGCCGCGGATTTCATGGACCGTGAGGTCGTCCACCAGCTGGCAGATGTACTGCGCGGGGACGGATTGCAGCAGGTGGCGGACCGAATCCGGGCTGAAGCTCATGAACGTCACCGCCACGTTGTCCACCGTGGAGCTTCCGGGATCCCAGCCTTCGCTGCGCAGGACCTCCAGCACGCGGTCCTCAAGTTTGAGCTGGTAGGGGCTGGGGTGTTTGAGCTCGATGGCCAGCTTCACCGGCCGGCCCGCGCCGCGGAGGACGTCCATGAGTTCGGGGAGCGTGAGGAGCTGCTCGGACCGTGCGCCGTAGGTTTCCGGGATGCGGGCGCCCTTCCAGGAGGAGAAGTCCAGCTGCCGCAGTTCGCGGAGGGTCCGCTCGGCCACCGGGCCGGTGCCGTCCGAGGTACGGTCCAGGTTGGCATCATGCAGCAGGACCACATGCTGGTCGCGGGTGAGGTGGACGTCGCACTCCACGCCGTCAGCACCGTCTGCCAGCGCCTGCAGGTAGGCGGCGCGGGTGTGCTCGGCGAAGGCGGCGCTCGAGCCGCGGTGGGCGAAGACCAGCGGCCGCTGCGCCGGCACGTCCGGAGTGGTCCTGTTCAGAGTGGTGCCGTTCAGAGTGGTTCCCTCAGATGCGGTCCCGTTTGCTGCGGTCCTGCCGCGTGTCGGCTCGTCAGGTGTCATGGGGACACGGTAGCCGACCCGGTCCGGTCAGCGGGGCTAGGCTTGGCACATGCAGGTGAACTCTGAGCCAACTGCCCGGGAATCCCCTCCCCGCACCGGTCCTCCGGTGCCCGAAGGCGCGAAACCGCGGGCCGCCGTCGTCGGCCATCAACTCAGCGCGGGAGACGCCGAAAAGGCGGCAGCGCTGCGGAAAATGAAGATGCTGGCGCTGAGCCTGCTCATCGCCATGGCCGTGGTCTTCGTTTTCGCGTTTGCGCTGCAGGAGGAGTATCCGTGGCTGCAGTACGTGCGCGCCGCGGCGGAAGGCGGCATGGTGGGTGCGCTGGCTGACTGGTTCGCCGTCACCGCGCTGTTCAAGTACCCCATGGGCATCAAGATCCCGCACACCGCCATCATTCCGCGCCGGAAAGATCAGATCGGCGCGTCCCTGGGCGAGTTCGTGGAGACCAACTTCCTCTCCGAGCAGGTGGTCCAGGACAAGCTGGCCAGCGTAAATATTGCCCGCCGCGCCGGCGAATGGCTCGCCGCGCCGGGCGGCGCGGACCGGGTGGCCAAGGAAGGTGCGGCGGTCATCCGGGGCGCCTTCAAGGTCCTGAACGACGACGACGTCCAGGCGGTCATCGAGGGCATGGTCCGCAAGCACCTGCTCACGCCGCCGTGGGGACCGCCGGTGGGCAGGCTCGCGGAGCGGATCTTCCACGACGGGCACCACCACACCCTGGTGGACCTGCTGGTGGACCGCGCCGCCGACTGGGTGGACGAGAACCACGAGACTGTCTCGCGGCTGGTGTCCGACCGCTCCCCCACCTGGGTCCCCCAGTTCGTGGATGGCCTGGTGGGCGACAAGGTTTACGTTGAGATCCTCAAGTTCGCCCGTGCTGTGCAGTCGGACCCCAACCACCAGGTGCGGCAACAGATCGACAAGTACCTCAACGACCTGGCGCAGGACCTGCAGCACGACCCCAAGATGATTGCGCGCGCCGAGGACGTCAAGGCCCAGGTCCTGGGCGATCCCGAGGTCCGGGAGCTGGCCTCGCGGACGTGGGGCACCGTCAAGAACGCCCTGCTCGGCGCCGTGGACGATCCGGACAGCGAACTGACGGTCAAGTTCAAGGCGGCCGTCCGCGACTTCGGTTCGCGGCTGGTCAACGATCCCGAGCTCGCCGGCAAGGTCAACACCTGGATCGGCGACGCCGCCGGCTACCTGGTGAAGACGTACCGGTCAGATATTGCCGGGGTCATCACTGATACTGTGGCGCGCTGGGATGCGGAAGAGACCTCCCAGAAGATCGAACTCCAGGTGGGCAAGGACCTGCAGTTCATCCGGATCAACGGCACCGTGGTGGGCTCGCTGGCCGGGCTGCTGATCTTCACGGTGGCGCACCTGATCTTCGGCTGAGCGCCGGGCAGGGTCCCGGTGAGCGCCGGCCGGGTCAGGCGAAGGACTCCAGGCTGACGCCCGCGGCTTCCAGGCCTGCCCGGACACCGGCCGCCATTTCCACGGCGCCGGGGGTGTCTCCGTGGATGCACAAAGAGTCGGGCCGGACCTGGACCAGCGTCCCGTCGGTGGCCACGACTTCGCCCTTGGTGGCCAGCCGGACGGCCCGCTCAACGATCGCGTCGACGTCGTGCAGCACGGCGCCCTCCTCGGACCGCGGCACCAGCGTCCCGTCAGCCCGGTAGGCGCGGTCCACAAAGGCTTCAACGAACACCGGGTGTCCGGCTTCCTGTGCCTGCTTGAGCAGCTCGGAACCGGGGAGGCCCAGGATCGGCAGCCCGGGGTCGTAGGCGTTGACGGCCGCCACCACGGCGGAGGCCTGCTCGGCGTCGTGTACCAAACGGTTGTAGAGCGCCCCGTGCGGCTTCACGTAGTCCACCGACGCACCTACGGCGTGGGCCACGCCGTCGAGCGCGCCCAGCTGGTACAGCACGTCGCCGAAGAGCTCATCGAAACTCGTGTCCAGGGACCGCCGGCCGAAGCCCGCCAGGTCCCGGTAGCCCACGTGCGCGCCGACGGTGACGTCCAGTTCGTAGGCCGCACGGCAACTGTCCAGCATGGTGACGGGATCTCCGGCATGGAAACCGCAGGCCACGTTGGCGCTGGTGACCAGCTGGAACATCCGGGCGTCATCGCCCATGGTCCACGAGCCGAATGATTCGCCGAGGTCAGCGTTGAGATCCAAAAGTGTTGCCTTCCAGCTGGTTGTCCGTGGTCCCGGCTGGCGTGAGCTCGCCGGGCAGGCTGTCCGGCATGGGTCCAAACGCCTCCTTGGCGTTGGCCACCACCGCACGGCCCATCACGAGGTTACCGGCTCCGCCCACCACGGCGCCGATCCCGAACGGGAGGGCCCGGCCCAGAAGCGCGGTCCCCTGGCGTTTGAGGAGGTTCTTGAGGAAGGCCCTCTGGATGCGGTTACGGATGGTGCTGAAGCCCGGCATCGGCATCGACTTGGAGAGCACGCTGCCCCACTGCTTGGTGGCTCCAGCGCCGTTGCCGGCTATTTGTCCGCTGAGGGTGCCCAGCAGGGCCGTGCCTTCCTCGCCCAGCATGATGGCCATGACCATGGTGCTGGCCTTCTCCGGGTTGGTCAGGCGGATGCCGTGGAGTTCTGCGAGGGAGGTGGCGTACAGGGCGGTTGCTTCGAGGAAGCCCACTGTGGCGGCCGCCGAGAGTCCCAGCGACGCGACGGTCCCCACTCCGGGAACGACGGCGGTGGCCCCCACGATTGCGCCGCCGCCGGTGACGGCACGGAGGTAGTCGCGCTCCAGGATGCCGGCCAGCTGGGCTGCCGTGGCCCGGGGGTGCTTCTTCTGCAGCCGGCGGATATAGGCCAGCACCAGCGGGCGCTGGATCTCCACGGCTTTGAGGAGCATGTTGTGGACTCCGGGCTTGGGCTTGCCGTCCTTGTCGAAGACTGCGTTGTGGGCAGTTTCCTGGGCGATCCGTACTGCTGGGTTGCTGCGCTTAGCCATGGTCACCTTCGTTTCACGTCGAGCTGCAGCGGGTGGCTGCCGTGCTTCTCCATCCTAGATGCAGAAACACTAAGCATGCTGAACTTCGACGACGGCGCCCCTGCATCTCGCCGTCCAGACAGCACTGCGGCGGGACCCGGCGTGGGTCCCGCCGCAGCGTTGCAATCAGGAGCTTATTCGCTGATCCGTACCTTGAGGGTCCGGATTCGCGAAGAAGCCTAGGAGCGGGAGCCCCGGGCAGTTTCCTCCTGGGCGGACTTTTCACGGTCCAGGCCGCCGGCCGCCGCCTGTTCATCGGCGCGCAGCTCGGCGCGGAAGACCTCGAAGCGGGCAAGGTGGGCTGGACGGCGGCGGAGGATGGCCCAGGCCACGCCGAGGACGAGGAACCAGATGGGGGTCACCAGCAGGGCCGCCAGGGTGTCCGGCTGGGTGGTCAGGGCCCAGAGGACGAACGCGAAGAACGCGTAAACCACCCACACCACGGGGATGCCGCCGGGCATCTTGAACTTCGATGCGTCATGCAGATGCGGGCGGCGCTTGCGGAAGGCGATGTAGCTGGCCAGGATGACCGACCAGACAAAGATGAAGCAGACGGCAGAGACGGTGGTCACCATCTCGAATGCCTTGCCAACGTCCTGGCCGGCGTACATGAGCACGACGCCGGAGAGCAGCAGTACGCAGGAGAGGAACAGCGCGTTGCTGGGCACCTTCCTCGAGGACAGCCGGCTGAAGATGCCCGGGGCGTCACCCTCCTGCGCGAGGCCGAACACCATGCGCGAGGTGGAGTAGATGCCGGAGTTGGCCGAGGACATGGCGGAGGTCAGGACCACCAGGTTGACCACTGTGGCTGCAGCGCCCAGCCCGGCGAGCGAGAACATGCCGATGAAGGGGCTGTGGCCGGCCGCGAACTGGGTCCACGGGGTGACGGCCATGAGGATGATCAGGGCGCCCACGTAGAAGAGCAGTACACGCACGGGAATGGCGTTAATGGCCTTGGGCAGCGTCCGCTCCGGGTTCTTGGCTTCGGCGGCAGTGGTGCCCACCAGTTCGATGCCGACGAAGGCGAACACGGCGATCTGGAAGCCGGCCACGAAGCCCATGAACTCATTGGGGAAGAATCCGCCGTGGCTCCAGAGGTTGGTGAAGCTGGCGGTTCCGGCGTCGCTCTGGAATCCGGTGAAGATCATGAAGAGGCCCACGATGATCAGCGCCGCGATGGCAATGATCTTGATGAGGGCGAACCAGAATTCGGTCTCGCCGAAGGCCTTGACGGTGGCGAGGTTCAGCAGCAGCAGGATGGCCACGGTGGCAAGCCCCGGGATCCAGAGCGGCAGTCCGGGCCAGAGTTCCTTGGAGTAGCCCGCAATGGCGATGACGTCAGCGATGCCGGTAATCACCCAGCAGAACCAGTACGTCCAGCCGGTGAAGAACCCTGCCCACGGCCCCAGGAGGTCGGCCGCGAAGTCGCTGAAGGACTTGTAGTTCAGGTTGCTCAGGAGCAATTCGCCCATGGCGCGCATGACGAAGAAGAGCATGAACCCGATGATCATGTACACGAAGATCACGGACGGGCCGGCCGCGGAGATGGTCTTGCCGGAGCCCATGAAGAGGCCGGTGCCGATGGCACCGCCAATGGCAATGAGCTGGATGTGCCGGTTGGTGAGCTGCCGCTCCAGGTGGGGAGGCTCGCTGCGGGCGGCGCTGCCCGCAGGAGGGTTATTGCGGGGCGGCTCGCCGTTGGACGTGGGGGGATGAATCGCCATGGGGAACTCCATCGATAAAGCGGCATTTTGGGTGCCGCAGAAGTTGGGTTCCTCCCCGCTCTGTAGTGAACCTGAGAGTTTCCACGGCCCAAGCCGCTTGCACCGCCGGTGAGCCGGAACGGGTCCGGCTGCTTTCCAGAGTTGCCTGTCCGCGGCGGTACATGGGCCTGAGAGTTTCCTGGGGAGGGTTTGCTCCTACGGCGCCTGCTAAATGTACCCGGCAGGACTCTCCCGCCGCAGGTCGAAGGCATGTTCAATTAGGTGTGCTCAGCGGCCACACCCTTCCGGGGCAACGTTGGCCCGGGCTGCTCCGATGAGCTGAGCCAGCCGGACACGGTGCTGATCACCGGACCCAGTGTGGTGCGGGTCACGATCGAATGTCAAACCCCATTTTTCCGCCGCCGCAACAAGGCGGCTGCCGCCCATCGTGTGACAATCGGATTTGTTTTCCTTTCAACCAACCTGTACGGTGTGAGGCGAATCACCCACAGTTGAATAGCCTTTCGAGCTGTGACGGGAGAGTCCTCCCGGCACCACCGGGCAGGCGCCGTAGGAGCAAATCCTCCCCAGGAATCTCTCAGGCCCCCGTACCGTCACGGCGAGGCAACTCTGGAAAGTAACCCGGTTTCGGCCAGGTTCACCGACGGTGCAAGCGAACCCGCCACGCAGGGTTCCGCGGAATCTCTCAGGTCCAATACAGAGCGGGGAGGAACCCATCCCATGCCGTGCCACCCTGGCCGGCCAGACCTGGAGTTCCTCATGACGATTCAATCCCTTCCAACCTCGTTCGTTGACCGCCATATCGGCGCGCGCCGGCAGGCCGACGTCGACACCATGCTCAAGGCAGTGGGCTACGACAGCGTTGACGGCCTGGTGGACGTGGCTGTTCCGGCATCGATCCGCCAGGAAACGGCACTGAAGCTGCAGGACGCCCTCAGCGAGGTTGAGGTCCTGACCGAGCTGCGCCGGCTGGCGGGCAAGAACAAGACCGCCGTGCAGATGATCGGCCAGGGCTACTACGACACCATCACCCCGGCCGTGATCCGCCGCAACATCCTTGAGGCGCCGGCCTGGTACACCGCCTACACGCCGTACCAGCCCGAGATCTCGCAGGGCCGGCTGGAGGCGCTGCTGAACTTCCAGACCATGGTCCAGGACCTCACCGCCCTTCCCGTGGCCAATGCATCACTCCTCGATGAAGCCACTGCCGTGGCCGAGGCTGTGCTGCTGATGCGCCGGGCGAACAAAAATAAGGACGCCAAGGACGGCAAGACAGTCCTTGATGCCGACTGTCTCCCGCAGACCATCGCCATCGTGCTGGGCCGCGCCGAAGCGCTCGGCTTCGAGGTGGAGGTTGCTGACCTCTCCGCAGGCCTGCCTGAAGGTGCCATCAACGGCATCGTGCTCCAGCAGCCGGGCGTGTCCGGCCGGGTGTGGGACCAGAGCGCCGTTATCGCCGAGGCCAAGGAGCGCGGTGCGCTGGTCACAGTGGCCGCTGACCTGCTCGCGCTGACGCTGATCACTCCTCCGGGCGAGCAGGGTGCGGACATCGCCGTCGGCTCCACCCAGCGTTTCGGCGTGCCGCTGTTCTTCGGCGGTCCGCACGCGGCTTACATGGCTGTGCAGAAGGGCATGGAACGCACCCTCCCCGGCAGGATCGTGGGTGTCTCCAAGGACAACGCGGGCGCTCCCGCCTACCGCCTGGCCCTGCAGACCCGCGAGCAGCACATCCGCCGTGAGAAGGCCACGTCCAACATCTGCACCGCCCAGGCGCTGCTGGCCATCGTGTCCTCTTTCTACGCCGTTTACCACGGCCCGGACGGACTGAAGGCCATCGCAGAAACCGCCCACCAGAACGCCAGGATCCTGGCCACGGCGCTCACCGCCATGGGCCGCGAACTGGTCACCGACTCCTTCTTCGACACCCTCACCGTGCGCGTGCCGGGCAAGGCCGCCAAGGTCATCAACGCCGCCGAAGCGCGCGGCATCAACCTTCGCTTCGTCAACGCTGACACGGTGGGCATTTCCATCGATGAGACCACGACGGCGGCAACGCTGTCCGCGGTGGCCGTCGCCTTTGGTGCCGGCCCGGTAGGCGACGCCCAGGGTTTCGAGCTGCACGACTCCGTGCTGCGCACCTCCGGTTACCTGGAGCACCCGGTCTTCAACACGCACCGGTCCGAAACCCAGCTGCTGCGTTACATCCGCAAACTCTCGGACCGCGACCTGGCCCTGGACCGCACCATGATCCCGCTGGGGTCGTGCACCATGAAGCTGAACGCCACCGCCGAGATGGAGGCCATTTCCTGGCCGGAGTTCGCCTCCATCCACCCGTTCGCCCCGGATTCCCAGACCGAGGGCTGGCGTGAGCTGATCACCGGCCTCGAGGCTGACCTGACCGAAATCACCGGGTACGACCAGGTGTCCATCCAGCCCAACGCCGGTTCCCAGGGCGAACTCGCCGGCCTGCTGGCGATCCGGGGCTACCACCACTCCCGGGGTGATCAGCAGCGCAACGTCTGCCTGATCCCCGCTTCGGCGCACGGCACCAACGCCGCCTCCGCAGTCCTGGCCGGCATGAAGGTGGTGGTGGTCGCCACCGCCCCGGACGGCACCATCGACCACGCCGACCTGTCCGCCAAGATCGAGGCGAACCGGGACGCCCTGTCCTGCATCATGATCACCTACCCGTCCACCCACGGCGTCTACGACGGCGACGTCACCGAAGTCTGCGACGCGGTCCACGCCGCAGGCGGACAGGTGTACGTGGACGGCGCCAACCTCAACGCCCTGGTGGGCCTGGCGCAGCCGGGCAAGTTCGGCGGCGACGTCTCGCACCTGAACCTGCACAAGACGTTCTGTATCCCGCACGGCGGCGGCGGGCCCGGCGTCGGCCCGGTCGCGGCCAAGGCTCACCTGGCGCCGTTCATGCCGGGCGATGCGAACAAAGCCGCGCATGAGGAGGGCCACGGCGTGGCGATTTCGGCGTCCCGGTTCGGCTCTGCCGGTGTGCTGCCGATCTCCTGGGCGTACGTGAAGCTGATGGGCGGTACGGGACTGACCGAGGCCACCAAGTCCGCGCTGCTGGCCGCGAACTATGTCGCTGCCCGGCTGAACGAGTTCTACCCGGTGCTCTACACCGGCGAAGGCGGGCTCGTGGCCCACGAGTGCATCCTGGACCTGCGCGAACTCACCGCCCGCACCGGCGTCACTGCTGAGGACGTGGCCAAGCGCCTGATCGACTTCGGCTTCCACGCCCCCACCCTGGCCTTCCCGGTGGCCGGGACCCTGATGGTGGAGCCCACCGAGTCCGAGGACCTCGCCGAGATCGACCGCTTCATCGACGCGATGACCACCATCCACGCCGAGATCGAGCAGGTAGCAGCGGGCGACTTCTCCCTGGAGGCATCGCCGGTGCGCAACGCACCGCACACGGCGTCCGCCGTCGTCAGCTCCGAATGGGACCGTGCCTACCCGCGAGAGCAGGCCGCGTTCCCCGTCGCTTCCCTGCGGCAGGACAAGTACTTCCCGCCCGTGGGACGCATCGACGGCGCAGCCGGCGACCGCAACCTGGTCTGCTCCTGCCCTCCGCTTTCCGACTTCGAGAACTAAGGACTTCCCATGACTGAGAATTACACCGCTCTCTACGAGCAGCACAAGAAAGCCGGCGCCTCCTTCACCGACTTCGGCGGCTGGCAGATGCCCCTCAAGTACGATTCCGAACTCGCCGAGCACCACGCCGTGCGCAACGCTGCCGGCCTGTTCGACCTCTCCCACATGGGTGAAGTGTGGGTCACCGGCCCGGAAGCTGCAGCATTCCTGGACTACGCCCTGGCAGGCAAGCTGTCAGCCATCGCGGTGGGCAAGGCGAAGTACTCGCTGATCTGCGACACCGACGGCGGCATCATCGATGACCTGATCACGTACCGCCTCCCCGCGGCTGCGGACGGAACAGCCAAATATCTGGTAGTCCCGAACGCAGGCAACGCCAAGGTAGTGGCCCAGGCCCTGCAGGAACGCGCCGCCGGCTTCGACGTCACCGTGCAGGACGCCTCCGCCGAGACTTCCCTGATCGCCGTCCAGGGCCCCGCCGCCGAGGCCATCCTGCTGGCGCTCGTCCCGGCCGACCAGCACTCCCTGGTGACTGAGCTGAAGTACTACGCCGCCGTCGAGGTGGGCGTCACGGTCAACGGCTCCGTCCGGGACCTGCTGGTGGCCCGCACCGGCTACACCGGCGAAGACGGCTTCGAGATCTACATCGGCAACCTGGAGGCAGCCGCCCTGTGGGAGGCCCTGCTCACGGCCGGGGAAGGTTCCGGCCTCATCCCTGCAGGCCTCGCCGCCCGCGACTCGCTCCGCCTCGAAGCCGGCATGCCGCTCTACGGCAACGAACTCTCCCGCCGCGTCAACGCCTACGCCGCCGGGCTGGGGCCGGTCGTGGCCCTGGCCAAGGAAAGCGACTTTGTGGGCAAGGAGGCCCTGGCAGCTATCAAGGCCGCCGGCGTCGGGTCCACCGTGGGCCAGAAGCTCGTGGGCCTCAAGGGCACCGGGCGCCGCGCCGCCCGCGGCCACTACCCGGTCCTCAAGGGCGGCTCCCTCATCGGCGAAGTCACCTCGGGCCAGCCCTCCCCCACCCTCGGCTACCCCGTGGCAATGGCCTACATCGACGTCGAATTCGCCGAAGTTGGCACCCTCGTCGACGTTGATCTCCGCGGCAAGCCCGAACGCTTCGAAGTAGTGGCACTGCCGTTCTACAAGCGCACCCGCTAAAGCCCGCGGGGCCGCTCACTTGTGGCGGCTATTTGCCCAACGCCCGCTCACTCTTCGAACACGAACCAAAGGAAATAAACAATGAGCAAAGTTGCAGCTGAACTGAAGTACTCCGCCGAGCATGAGTGGATTGCTGTTGACGGGTCCGGCCCTGCCGGGATCGGTATCTCCGCCGTCGCCGCCGATGCGCTGGGCGACATCGTGTACGTGGACCTGCCCGAGGTTGGCTCCATCGTGACCGCCGGCGAAACCTGCGGCGAGGTGGAATCCACCAAGTCCGTTTCGGATCTCTACTCCCCCGTCACTGGAGAGGTCACCGAGATCAACGACGGCGTGGTGTCCGACCCCGCCCTTATCAACAGCGACCCGTACGGGGCCGGCTGGCTGTTCAAGGTGTCCGTCACCGAGGAAGGCCCGCTGCTGTCCGCCGCAGAATACGCCGCAGCGAACGGCGGCGAGCTGTGAGCGCGGCTGCCGGCGCGGCTGTCACTGAGACGGTTGCCTTCCACCAGGTTGAATCGCCCAGCCTGAACGCGGACCTGTCCGTCCTGGACCCGGAGATCGCGGCCAAGATCGACGACGAACTGGGCCGCCAGCGCGACGGCCTGGAAATGATTGCTTCCGAAAACCACACCGCCGCCGCCGTCATGCAGGCGCAGGGCTCGGTGCTGACCAACAAGTACGCCGAAGGCTACCCGGGCAAGCGCTACTACGGCGGCTGCGAACACGTGGACGTCATCGAACAGCTCGCCATCGACCGGCTCAAGGCTTTGTTCGGCGCCGAATTCGCCAACGTGCAGCCGCACTCCGGCGCACAGGCCAACGCTTCGGTGATGCACGCGCTGATCAAGCCCGGCGACACCATCATGGGCCTGAACCTCGCCCACGGCGGACACCTGACCCACGGCATGAAGATCAACTTCTCCGGAAAGCTCTACAACGTGGTGCCGTACCAGGTCCGCGAAGACACCCACACTATCGATATGGCAGAGGTGGAGCGCCTGGCGCTGGAAACCAAGCCGCAGCTGATCGTTGCCGGCTGGTCCGCATACGCACGCCAGCTGGACTTCGCCGAATTCCGCCGGATCGCCGACCTGGTAGGCGCCTACCTGATGGTGGACATGGCCCACTTCGCCGGCCTCGTCGCGGCGGGCCTGCACCCCAGCCCGGTACCGCACGCACACGTCACCACCTCAACCACGCACAAGACCCTCGCCGGTCCGCGCGGCGGCATCATCCTGTCGAACGACGCCGACATCGCCAAGAAGATCAACTCGGCTGTGTTCCCGGGCCAGCAGGGCGGACCGCTGGAGCACGTCATCGCCGGCAAGGCCGTGGCATTCAAGATCGCCGCCTCGGCGGAGTTCAAGGAACGGCAGGAACGCGTCCTCGCCGGCTCCCGGATCCTTGCCGAGCGCCTGGTCCAGCCGGACGTCACCGCCAAGGGCATCAACGTGATCTCCGGCGGCACGGACGTGCACCTGGTCCTGGTTGACCTCCGCAACTGCGAGCTCAACGGCCAGCAAGCCGAAGACCGCCTGGCCGCGATTGACATCACCGTCAACCGCAATGCCGTGCCCTTCGACCCGCGCCCGCCGATGGTCACCTCCGGCCTGCGCATCGGCACCCCGGCTTTGGCGACCCGCGGATTCGGCGAAGCCGCCTTCCGCGAAGTTGCGGACATCATCGCCGAAGCATTGACGGCCGACGCCGACGCAGACCTTTCCAGCCTGCGTCACCGCGTCGAAGCACTCGCCGCAGCCCACCCGCTCTACCCGGGCGTCGCACCGCTGTCCTGATCGCCTGATCGCCTGATCGCCTTTGCCCGGTGGGACTGGCATCCTCCGCGTGCTCGGTGGTCGCCCTCGGGACCGGCTGACCGGACATTTTCACGCGTGCTGGCTCGTTCCTCGCCTCTGACGCACGCTTTCGAAAAGTCCGGCTCCGCCGGCCCCTCGTGGGCAGGTCGCCTTGGTGACTTGCCCACGGAGTGGGTGGGGCATCCGGCAGCGTGCGTCTAAGGGAGCGTCACGTCCGCTTAGCGGGCGTCTTCGCGACCGAGCACGCGGAGGATGTCCTGCCCGCTCCACCCCAACCACCTGTTTAGTTAGGAAACCCCGTCATGGCTGTTGGTGTTTTTGATCTGTTTTCGATCGGTATTGGGCCGTCGAGTTCTCATACTGTGGGGCCGATGCGGGCTGCTGCGGTGTTTGCGGAGGAGTTGAGGGGTGCCGGGGTGTTGTCCCGGGTGGCTTCGTTGCGGGTGGATCTGTATGGGTCGTTGGCGGCGACGGGGCATGGGCACGGGACGATGACGGCGGTCCTGCTGGGCTTGGAGGGGTATCACCCCGAAAAGATTCTGCCGGCGGAGGTGGAGGAGCGGCTGGCTGCGATCGCTGAGACCGGGACGCTGCACCTGGCCGGGGCCGGGGGCGGGGAGGGCGTGAAGCTGCCGTATGGGGTGAAGGACATGGTGTTGCGTCCGTTGACGGTGTTGCCGCGGCACACGAACGGGATGACGTTCACCGTCTCGGACGAGCACGGTGCGGAACTGCACCGTGCCACGTTTTTCTCCGTGGGCGGCGGGTTCATTGTCCGTGAGGGTGAAGAGGACGCCGCGCAGCAGGAGTTGGAGGAGTCCAAGAAGGAGCTGCCGTTGCCGTTCCGGACCGCCGCGGAGCTCCTGGGCCATTGCGCCGGCACCGGGTTGGGGATCAGCGACGTGATGCTGGTCAACGAGAAGTCTTCCCGGACCGAGGAGGAGATCCGGGCGGGGCTGCTGCACATCTGGTCCGTGATGGAGGCGTGCGTGGCGACCTCGCTGAAGCGTGATGGGGTGTTGCCGGGCGGGTTGAAGGTCCGCCGCCGCGCCCCGGACTGGTTCGACCGGTTGAAGAAGGAATGCGCCCGCCCGGGGGTGGACAGCCAGGACCTGGACTTCACGGACCAGGATTTCCATGACCCCAGGTATTGGCAGGAGTGGGTGAACCTGGTGGCCCTGGCCGTGAACGAGGAGAACGCTTCCGGCGGGAGGGTGGTCACCGCCCCCACGAACGGGGCGGCCGGGATCATTCCCGCGGTCCTGTACTACGCCCTGCATTTCGCCCCGGGCATGGACCAGGCCACGCAGGAAGACCGCGACGGCGTGGTGGCCAGGTTCCTGCTCGCCGCCGGCGCCGTGGGGGTGCTCTACAAAGAACAGGCGTCCATTTCGGGTGCGGAGGTGGGCTGCCAGGGCGAGGTGGGCTCGGCGTCGTCGATGGCGGCGGCGGGCCTTGCCGAGGTCATGGGCGGCACCCCGGCGCAGGTGGAGAACGCCGCGGAAATCGCGATGGAACACAACCTGGGCCTGACGTGTGATCCGATCGGCGGTTTGGTGCAGGTTCCCTGCATCGAACGGAACGCGATCGCCGCGGCCAAGGCCATCAACGCGGCGAAAATGGCGCTCTGGGGCGACGGCACCCACCGGGTCTCCCTCGACGAAGTCATCATCACCATGCGCGAAACCGGCAAGGACATGTCCTCCAAATACAAAGAAACCGCCATGGGCGGCCTCGCCGTCAACGTCGTCGAATGCTGATCCAGGGTTTCGACGAGCTCAACCAACGCCGCCCCGACGGCACACCCAGCACAAACAAAGGAAATCGATCATGACATTGGCACCCGAAGGCCGGAAGTTGCTGCGGATCGAGCAGCGCAACGCGGCCACCCCGGTGGAACGTAAACCGGAATGGATCAAGGCCAAAGTCCAGATGGGCCCGGAGTTCGTCCAGCTCAAGAACCTGGTCAAAAAAGAAGGCCTGCACACCGTCTGCGAAGAAGCCGGCTGCCCCAACATCTTCGAATGCTGGGAAGACAAGGAAGCCACCTTCCTCATCGGCGGCTCTGAATGCACCCGCCGCTGCGACTTCTGCCAGATCGACACCGGCAAACCCTCCCCCGTGGACAGGTTCGAACCCACCAAAGTGGCCCGCTCCGTCCAATCCATGCAGCTCCGCTACGCCACCGTCACCGGCGTGGCCCGCGACGACCTCGAAGATGAAGGCGTCTGGCTCTACGCCGAAACCGTCCGCAAAATCCACGAACTGAACCCCGGCACCGGCGTCGAACTCCTCATCCCCGACTTCTCCGGCAACCCCGACCACATCGCCGCGATCTGCGACTCCGCCCCCGAAGTCTTCGCCCACAACGTCGAAACCGTCCCCCGGATCTTCAAAAGGATCCGCCCCGCATTCCGCTACGAACGCTCCCTCGACGTCATCACCCAAGGCCGGAACCTCGGCATGGTCACCAAATCCAACCTCATCCTCGGCATGGGCGAAACCCGCGAGGAAATCTCCGAAGCCCTCCGCGACCTCCACGCCGCCGGCTGCGACCTGATCACCATCACCCAATACCTCCGCCCCTCCGAACGCCACCTCCCCGTGGACCGCTGGGTCAAACCCCAGGAATTCGTCGACCTCCAGCACGAAGCCGAAGAAATCGGCTTCCTCGGCGTCATGTCCGGCCCCCTGGTCCGCTCCTCCTACCGCGCCGGCCGCCTCTGGGCCACCGCCATGCGCAAAAAAGGCCGCGACATCCCCGCCGAACTCGCCCACATCGCCGACGGCATTCAGGACTCCGGCACCACCCGCCAGGAAGCCGCCACCCTCCTGGCCGGCTAGATTCCACCAGGAACGCTTGGGCAATGTCCGGGGCTGACAGGCACCGGACATTGCCCATGGGCGGCCGGCCTGATGCTGATTGGGGGGCATCGGGCCGGCCGCCGTCCGGGGCCTAAACTGTGGCTTATGCCTGCCCCCAAAGCCTTGCGCCCGTTCATCCACCGCGAGTACCGGGTGCTGATTGCAGCGCTGGCCATATCGATCTTCGGTTCCGGCATGTGGGCCGTCGCCATGGTCTACCAGGTGATCCACCTGGGCGGCGGTCCCCTGGAGCTCTCGCTGGTGGCCGCCGCCGGAAGCGTGGGACTGGTGGCCTTCGTCCTGGCCGGCGGGATCGCGGCGGACAGGGTCCCGCAGCGGCGCCTGATCATCGCCGTCGAGTGCGCCAACCTGGCAGTCATCGCCGCGGTAAGCGGCCTGGCCATGGCTGGCTGGCTGCAACTGTGGCATGTGGCTGCGGGTGCGTTCGTGCTGGGCGTTGGCGCGGCCTTCTTCTTCCCTGCCTACTCCGCGATCCTGCCGCGCATTCTTCCGGCTGAGGACCTGCTGGCCGCCAACGGCATGGAGGGGACCATGCGCCCCGTGCTGCAGCAGGCTGCGGGACCGGCGGTAGCCGGCATCCTGGTGGCAGCCCTCTCGCCGTCGCATGCGGTGACCGGGGTGGCTGCGTGCCACCTGCTGGCCTTCATTGTCCTGAACTTCCTGGGCCAGCATGCCCTGGCCACATCCCCCAAAGGGGCCGGCCACGATGATGCACACCGGAAGTCGTCCTTCGTCCAGGACCTGCGCGAAGGAGTCAGCTACACCATCAGGACCCCATGGCTGCTCTGGACGCTGATCTGGGCCTGTATTTCAGTGCTGTTCCTGATCGGCCCCATCGAAGTCCTGCTGCCATTCCTGGTGCGGGACCAACTGGGCGGGGATTCGAGCATGTTCGGCTTCATGCTGGCGGTCATGGGGGTGGGCGCAGCCCTGGGCTCCCTGGTGACGGCGTCACTCCGCCTGCCCCGCCGCTACCTCACGGTGATGATGGTGTCCTGGGGCGTGGGCAGCCTGCCGATTGCCGCCGTCGGCCTCATGGACAACTTCTGGCTGATCGCCGCAGCTCTGTTTATCTGGGGCGCCACCGGGAGCGTGGGCATGGTCATCTGGGGCACGCTGCTCCAGCGCCGAGTTCCGTCCCACCTGCTGGGCCGCATTTCCAGCCTGGACTTTTTCGTGTCCCTGGCGCTGATGCCGGTGTCCATGGCGCTGGCCGGGCCAGCGGCTGAGGTGCTGCCCATCTGGCTGATTTTCCTGGTGGCGGGCTTGGTCTGCCCCGTCATGGCCGTCATCGCATCCGCCGCCGCCAGGATGCCCCGCGACGAATTGGCCCACCCGCTGGACGCGGCGCCCGAAGCCGCCGTGTCCTGACTTTGGGGCACATCAGCTGTTGGCGAGGACCACCGGAATGCTCGCCGTCGGAAGTCCGCTGGGGAAGACAGTGGGTTCCGGTTCCGCGACGGGCTCCAGCTCCACCCTGACGGGGTCGGAGCCTACGGCCAGTACCTGGCCCCGGACGTTGATGTCGAGCGGCTCCCCTTCCTGGACGGTGAGCGTGATGGCGCCGGAGGAGAGCCGGACCAGCAGCAGCCGGCCGCTGATCCTGAGGTGGAAGGTCAGTCCGTCCCATTCCTCCGGCAGGCGCGGATCGAAGTACGGCACCGGTCCCTGGTCTCGCAGACCCGCAAAGCCGCACACCAGGGAGCTCCACACACCTCCGGTGGACGCGATGTGCACACCGTCAATGGTGTTGCCGTGGGTGTCGTCCAGGTCGATGAACACCGCGTTGGTGAAGTGCTTCAGGGCTTCCCCGGAGTACCCTACCTCGGCAGCCATGATGCCCTGTACGCATGCAGACAGGGTGGAGTCGCCGGTGGTGATGGGGTCGTAGAAATCGAACGCGCGCTGTTTCTCGCCCGCAGTGAAATCCTGCCATTGCAGGAACATGGCGAGGACGGTGTCCGCCTGCTTGAGCACCTGGTGGCGGTAAATCACCAGCGGGTGGAAATGCAGCAGGAGCGGGTACTTGGACCGCGGCGTGGTCCAGTCCCATGGTTCCAGGGTCATGAAGTCGTTGTCCTGGGAGTGGACCTGCATGCGGCTGTCGAACGGCAGGTGCATCAGGTTGGCTGCCGCCGCCCACAGCTGCCGCTCTTCCTGGGCCACGCCCGGGTGGTCCAGCGCTGCGGCAGCCCGCAGGTTAAACCGGGCCATGACGTTCGTGTAGAGGTTGTCGTTGACCACGGCGGTGTACTCGTCCGGGCCGGTGACACCGTGGATGTGGAACAGGCCATCCTTGCCGAAGAAGCCCAGCGAGATCCACATGCGCGCGGTTTCCATCAGCAGCTCAGCCCCCATGCCCTCCCGGAACGCGGAATCGCCGGTGGCCCACAGGTAGCGGTTGGTGGCGAACGCGATGGCGGCCGCGATGTGGAACTGCGCGGTGCCGGCGGCGTAGTAGGCGCTGGCTTCGAGGCCGTTGATGGTCCGCCACGGGAACAGTGCGCCGTCCACACTGAGTTCCTTGGCCCGGACCTTGGCTTCGGGCAGCATTGCGTGGCGGAACTCCAGGACCTGCCGGGCGCCGTCCGGGTTGGTGTACGTCAGGTAGGGCAGGAGGTAGACCTCCTGGTCCCAGAAATAGTGGCCCTCGTAGCCGGATCCGGTGACGCCCTTGGCCGGGATGCCGGCCACGTTGGCACGGGCCGTGGCCTGGGCCAGCTGGAACAGGTTCCAGCGGATGGCCTGCTGCAGCTCCGGCTCGCCACCATCCACCACGATGTCCGAGGTTGCCCAATAGCCGCGGTAGTGCGCCTCGCTTTCGGCGAAGATGTCCGCGACGGGGCGCAGGCCTGCTTCGGCCAGGGCGGCAGCATCGACGCCCTCGTCCTGCACGGTCCGGCCGGCGGCGTAGCTGACGCTTTTCTCGAGCCTGAAGGGTTCGCCGGCGCTGACCGCCAGCACGTAGCGGACGCTGCTGTCGTCCTGGTCCACCAAGGTTTCGAAAGGCTGGTGGCCGGCGGACGTCCAGTGATCCACGGCAAGGCCCACGCGCTGCTTGGATTCGGCGGCTTCCCAGGAGAGCCGCAGCGATCCGTCGCCGCCATCCAACCGCAGCGGCAGCAGGACCCGTCCGGCGTGGCGGCCGGCGCGGCGCGGATCGTGGGCGGAGTGGTCCTCTACCGGCTGGTCCTGCCGGTTGACCACGGACGAGGTGACGTCGAGCGAAATATCGCGGTCCGCCGCGACCTCGAGGGAGAGGCCCAGGCTGCCGCGGGATTCGTACCCCACCGCACGCCGTTCCGTGGTGGTGACCACGGAACCGGACCGGCACTGCCAGGTGATGCGGCACTCGTAGATGCCGGTGGAGAAGTCAACGCTCCGCCGGTAGTCCAGCACCTCCGATTCGGCAAGGCCCAGGGACTCCCCGTCTACCACGACGGTGAAGTTGTTGGCGTCCGGAATGTAGAGGATGCGTTGGCCGGTCCGCGCGAATCCGAAGGCGTTCTCGGCGTGCTTGATATCCCAGATTTCGTGCAGCCCGTTGATGAAGCTGCCGGGAAGTTCGGCATCCGCGGCTGCCCAGTGGGCGCCACGGATGCCGAGGTGGCCGTTGCCCAGTGAAAAGAGCGTTTCAAGCGTCCCTGCGTTTCCCGGTTCGTGGCGGGTTTCCACCAGTTGCCAGGGAGTATTGGGGAACCGTTCGCGGTCCGCAGAGATGATAGCCATGGTGTTGGGTCCTTTTAGGCATGCTGTGCACCGGCACAAGTCCGGCAGAGGGGATTCGAAGTTGATGCTTGCCCGGATGGGTGCTGCCCGGGGGTGGCAGCGTCTCCGGTGTGGAACGGGGCTCGCGTCAGGGCAGGAGCTCTCCAAGGTCGTTGACCACCAGGGTTGCCCCCGCCTTGAGGAGGGTTTCGCGCCCGGCACCGCGGTCCACGCCGATGACGGAATGGAACGATCCCGCCTGGCCGGCCTGGACGCCGGAGACAGCGTCCTCCACCACTACGCATTCCTCGCTGGGCAGTTCCAGCAGCCGGGCGGCGTAGGCGTACGTCGCCGGACTGGGTTTGCCGGGGATTCCTTCGCGGGCCGCCACCACACCGTCCACCACGACGGGGAAGTGGTGGCTCAGGCCTGCGGCCGCCAGGACTGCGGGGGCGTTGCGGGAGGATGAGACGACGGCGACCTTCAGTCCGCGGTCCAGCGCAGCTTCGAGGAAACGCACCGAGCCTTCAAACGGCTCGACGCCGGTGCTGACGATGTCGTTGAAGATCCGGTTCTTGCGGTTCCCGAGGCCCTGGACCGTGATGTTGGCGGGATCGTCGTCCAGCGGTCCTTCGGGGAGCTCAATGCTGCGTGAGGCGAGGAAGTCCCGGACGCCGTCGAACCGCGGCTTGCCGTCGATGTGGTCGAAGTAGTCGCTTTCGCGGTAGCCCTGGACCTCGGGGTGCCCGGCAAGGAAGCCTTCGAAGAGTTCCTTCCAGGCCTGCTCGTGCACTGTCGCCGTGGGGGTCAGTACGCCGTCCAGGTCGAACAGGATGGCGGATGCGTCAGTCCAGGCGGTGTTCTCGGGGGCCGTTGCGGTGGAAGGCTCGTTGGCGAGTGCTTCGTGGGCGGAGTTGTTCATCGGCAGGTGGGGATCCTTTCAAGCAGCGGGCAGCGAAGACGACGTGCGCGGTGTGGGTGTGGCGTCGGCGCCAGTCGAATCTGCACATACAGCGGGCCGTGCCGGTGGGGGAACCGGCGCCATTCCGGGGCCTTGCTGATCTACATTCGTCTTCCATCTTGAACTTGTTGCCCGCACAGGACAACCCGGCGGCGGCGTACGGCAGCGCCGAGGATGAGTGTAAACGCTTGCATATTTGGCTGGCAACTGTTGTTTCCCAGCGCGGCGAAACTGCCAGGATGTGACGGGCCGCCCTAGCCTCCGGCGCCCGCTCCACGGAGAACGTAATGCCGAAGGAACGCGCTGACGTCACCCATCTCGGCTTTCGACATGGCGTGCCCCATCCCGGGATAGGTCCGGGCGGTCAGCAGTGTGTGGGCTTCAAGCCATTCACCCGTGAAGGCAGTGGCATCCTCGTTGATCACCAGATCCGCCTTGTCGCGGCCCCAAAAGAACGGCGGCCTGGTATCGAACTCATCGGTGAGGGCCAGGAGGTCGTTATCCAGCACAAAGCCGGAAAGGCCAACAACGGCGGCATAGTCCCGGGGATGAAGACGCAGGAGGGTGCTGGCCATGGCCATGCCCTGCGAGTAGCCCATCAGGCTCACGCTGGTGTGCTGGCCCCGGACGGAGTTGATCCAGCCATGCACGGTGCCGGTGACGGAGATGACGTCGGCAAAGTCGTTGGCGAGGAAGTAGTCCAGCAGGAACCAGCCATAGTGGTCTCCTATGGGCATGGGCGCCCGGAGGGCCGCGAAGGTGAACTCCGGGGGCAAGTACTCGAACAGCCGGACCATGCGGGATTCATCCGTGCCATAGCCATGCATCATCACCAGCAGGGGCGTCCCGGCGCGCTGGTCCTCAGGCTTGGACCACACAACTGTTTCCATCGGACCAGACTAGCGAGGCAACGCCGCGCCCACGCCGCGACGGTATTGAGCCCATGCGCCCCGGCAATCACAGCAGCAACGCAGAAATTCCCGGCAACGACTCGGCATCATTCATTGAATCGGGTATGGGCGCACTGTAGCGTGACGCCTACTATCAGCATGCTGACCAGTGGCTTTACAGACAAAGCAGCGCAGTGACCTAACCGCAACACCGTGCACCGCCCCACAGGAGCCGCCACCCGCGGCCAGCAGAAGGAGCAAGTCATGAGAATCGGCTCGTCAATCTTCCTTATCGCCCTCGGCGCCATCCTGGCTTGGGCAGTAGCCCCGGGACTTATTCCCTTCGTGGACCAGGCCTTGGTTGGTTACATCCTGATGGCCGTAGGCGTCATCGGCCTGATCGCCTCCCTGGTCCTGGCCTCCCCCGGCCGGACGCGGCGGGTCAGCGAGACCCGGTCCGTCGTGGATCCGAACACGGGCGAGCGGATCACCCGCAACGAAAGCCGCGACGGAACCATCTAGCCAAACCGACTGCGGGTCATCAAGGACCACGGCAGACCATGAACCCGGGAAGCCGGGCCGGACAACAGCGTCCGGCCCGGCTTTCGCATCCCCGGGCCTAAACCAGGCGAAGAGAACCCAATATTGTTTCGTGTTGGTTTCCGTTGACAAACCAACATAAGCAAAGATAAAGTCAAGTAACTCAACATCATGTGATGCCAGTCACGCCGGACACGGCGCCGGACACCACAGCACCATCAAGCTACGCAACGGAGGGTACGTGTTCGCCGAGGAACGCCAGCAGAAGATTGCCGAGCTTGTTGCCGGCAGCGGCCGGGTCAGCGTGACCCTGCTGGCTGAGCGCTTCCGCATCACCACCGAAACCGTCCGCCGGGACCTCGCCACCCTCGAGAACGCCGGCACCGTCCGCCGCGTGCACGGCGGTGCGGTTGCGGCAGACCGCTTCAGCACCACCGAGGAAAGCGTCACCGAACGTGCCATCCGCCGGCCGGACCTGAAGAGCCGCATCGCCGAGGCCGCCCTTGCGCTCATCCCCCGGAACTCCCCCGGCAGCGTCCTGATCGACGGCGGAACCACCACCGAGGTCCTGGCCGACATGCTGGCCCGGCGCACCGCCGTCGAACTTTCCGAATCCGGCGCCGCGGGCACCGAACTGGTGGCCATCACCCACGCCGTACCCATTGCCGGCAAGCTCTCCAGCGTCCCCGGCATCGCGCTGCATATCCTGGGCGGCCGGGTCCGCGGCATCACCCAGGTGGCCGTCGGCCAGGCCACGGTGGAGGCAGCGGCACGGATCCGCCCGGATATTGCCTTCGTGGGGACCAACGGCATCCACCCCACCTTTGGACTCAGCACTCCCGATCCTGAAGAAGC
The DNA here is from genome assembly GCF_042731175.1 of Pseudarthrobacter sp. NPDC059871. Lineage (NCBI taxonomy): Bacteria > Bacillati > Actinomycetota > Actinomycetes > Micrococcales > Micrococcaceae > Pseudarthrobacter > Pseudarthrobacter sp. NPDC059871. The sequence continues at coordinate 457,437 of NZ_JBHWJV010000002.1, read as the reverse complement.
GGCCGTGAAGGCTGCCTTCGTCCACTCGGCCCGCCGCATCGTGGTGCTGGCCGATTCCTCCAAGCTGGACGCGGAAACGCTGGTCCAGTTCGCCTCCCTGAAAGACCTGGACACCTTGATTACAGACAGAGAACCCAGCCCCGAACTCGCCGCAGCCCTGGAAGAGGCCGATGTTGACGTGGTGATCGCATGATCGTCACGTTCACGGCCAACCCCAGCCTGGACCGCACGGTCGCCCTGCCCGGACCCCTGGAGCGCGGCGAAGTGCAGCGCGCTGTGTCCGTCACCCAGGAATCCGGCGGCAAGGGCGTCAACGTGTCCCGGGCGCTGGTGGCCTCCGGCCTCGAGTCCCTGGCCGTCCTGCCCGGCGCGGACAGCGATCCCGTGCTGGCCGGCCTGCGCGCCGGCGCCGTACCCTTCGTGTCGCTGCCCATCGACGAGCCGCTGCGCACCAACGTGGCCCTCACCGAACCCGGCGGGGTCACCACCAAGATCAACGAACCCGGGCCCGTCCTCGACGACAACCAGCAGGAGGCGCTGCTGAAGCTGCTGCTGGAAAGCTCCCGGGGTGCCGGCTGGGTGGTCCTGGCAGGTTCACTACCGCCGGGCTTCCCCTCGGATTTTTACGCGACGGCGGCCCGCCGCCTGCGTTCAGCTGCCGACGGCGAGTCCTCAGGGCACACGCCACTGATCGCCGTCGACTCGTCCGGCCAGCCACTCGCCGCCGCCCTGACCGGCGGCGCGGAGGGCATGCCGGATCTTTTGAAGCCCAACGCCGAGGAACTGGCGGAACTGGCTGCTGCAGCCGGGTTCGCCACGGCCGCCGCTGACGAACTGGAAGCGGACCCGGCGGCTGCCGCCGAGGCCGCGTCCGCCGTCGTGCGTTCCGGTGTGGGTGCTGTGCTGGCAACTCTCGGTTCCAAGGGAGCTGTCCTCGTAACGGCCGACGGCGCGTGGCTGGCCACGCATCCGCCGGTCGCCGCAGTGAGCACGGTGGGTGCGGGAGATTCCGCACTGGCCGGCTACCTGCTCGCCCACAGCCAGGGCGCCGCCCCGGCTGACTGCCTGCGTCAGGCGGTGGCCCATGGAGCCGCCGCCGCCTCCCTGCCCGGTTCAACGGTTCCGGCAGTGCACCAAACCACCCCGGAAGCCGTAACCATCACGGCCCTTCGAAAGGATTGACAGTGACTCAGCTCATCACCACGGAACTGGTCGAGCTCGACCGGAACCTGGGCAACGACCCCGAGGCGGTGATCCGGCACCTGGCAAGCAAGGTTGCTGCCACCGGACGCGCAACAGAGGTTGAAGGCCTCTTTGCCGACGCCTACGCCCGCGAACAGAAGACCGCCACCGGCATTCCCGGCGGCATCGCCATCCCGCACTGCCGCTCCGCTGCGGTGGTCGAGCCCACCCTGGCCATGGCCCGCCTGTCCCCCAAGGTGGACTTCGGCGCCAAGGACGGCCCTGCGGACCTCGTCTTCTTCATTGCCGCTCCGGACGGTGCCGACCAGGCCCACCTGAAGCTGCTCTCCAAGCTGGCCCGGTCCCTCATCAAAAAGGACTTCACGGCTGCCCTCCGCAATGCCTCTTCCGAGGCAGAAATCGTGGAACTGGTGGACGGTGCCCTCGCCGACAAGCCGGCCGCGCACGCTGCCCCTGCGCCTGCGGTTGCTGCCCCGGCGGCTGCCGCGGCTGCTTCGGTTTCCTCAGGCGCCGGTCCTGCCGCTGCCGGCCCCAAGCGCCTCGTGGCCGTCACCGCGTGCCCCACGGGCATCGCGCACACCTACATGGCCGCCGACTCGCTGGTTGCCGCCGCCCAGGAAATGGGCGTGGACCTGCAGGTTGAAACCCAGGGCTCATCCGGTGCCAAGCCGCTGGACCCCGCCGTCATCGCCGCCGCCGACGCCGTGATCTTCGCGGTGGACGTGGACGTACGCGGCAAGGAGCGCTTCGCCGGCAAGCCCGTCATCAATGCCCCCGTCAAGCGCGGCATCGACGAGCCCACCAAGATGGTCCAGGAAGCGCTCGCCGCTGCGGACGACCCCCACGCACGCCGCGTTCCGCACTTCGGTGCCGAGGAACAGGCTGAGCAGGCGGCCGCCGAAAAGGGCGAGCACATTGGCCAGAAGCTGAAGCGGGCACTCCTCACCGGTGTCAGCTACATGATCCCGTTCGTTGCCGGCGGTGGCTTGCTGATCGCCCTCGGGTTCCTCCTCGCGGGCTTTGATATCGCCCTCGGCACCAAGGCCAACGACATCCTGGCCAACAACACGCTGTTCAACCTGCCCGATGGCAATCTGGCCCTTTATCTCGGCACCGTCTTCTTCAAGATCGGCGCCCTGTCCATGGGCTTCCTGGTCCCCGCGCTGGCCGGCTACATTGCCTACGCGATTGCCGACCGGCCGGGTATCGCCCCCGGCTTTGTGGCCGGTGCTGTTGCCGGATTCATGGGCGCCGGCTTCCTCGGTGGCATCGTGGGCGGCCTGCTGGCCGGCTACATCGCCCACGTGATCGGTACCTGGCAGGTGGCCCGCTGGCTGCGTGGCCTCATGCCCGTGGTCATCATCCCGCTGCTGGCATCGATCGTGGCATCCGGGCTGATGTTCCTGTTCCTCGGCGGACCGATCGCTGGGATCACCCTTGGGTTGAACAACTGGCTTTCGGGTATGACCGGAGCCTCCGCCATCGTCCTGGGCATCATCCTGGGCCTCATGATGTGCTTCGACCTCGGCGGCCCGGTCAACAAGGTGGCTTACGCCTTCGCTGTTGCAGGGCTCGGCGCCGGCAGCGCCACCAACCAGGCACCGTGGCAGATCATGGCCACCGTCATGGCAGCGGGCATGGTCCCGCCGCTGGCCATGGCCCTGGCCACCGTCCTGGACAAGAAACTGTTCAGCCTGGCTGAACGCGAAAACGGCAAGGCAGCCTGGCTGCTGGGCGCTTCCTTCATCTCCGAGGGCGCCATCCCGTTCGCTGCTGCCGACCCGCTGCGCGTCATCCCCGCCAGCATGCTGGGCGGCGCGCTCACCGGTGCCCTCACCATGGCCTTCAATGTCACATCGCAGGCACCCCACGGCGGGATCTTCGTGTTCTTCGCCATCGGCAACGTGCTGATGTTCATCGTCTCGATCATTGCCGGCACGGTGGTCAGCGCACTGACCGTGGTGGCGCTGAAGCGCTGGGCAGTGAAGAAGACCGTTGATACGGTTGAACCGGTTCCCGCAACGGTCTGACCGCGGCCCCACCCACACACCTCACCGGCGCTGAACCGTCAGCTCGCCGAAAGACAAAGGAGCAACAATGACAGAACGCACCGCAACCGTCGCCAGCCGCGTGGGCCTGCACGCCCGTCCCGCCGCCATCTTTGCCGAGGCAGCCGGCGAGTTCGACCTGGACATCACCATCGCCCGTGAAGGCGAGCCCGCCGACGAGGCCATGGATGCGGCCAGCATCCTGTCCCTCATGAGCCTGGGTGCCTCCCACGGCGACGTCGTGGTGCTCCGCGCCGAGGGTGCAGGCGCCGACGACGCCCTGGAGCGCCTGGTGCAGATCCTGGAAACGGACCACGACGCCGAGTAGCAGGCCGGCTGCCCGGCAGCCGGATTAAGCCAAGCGGCCGCCGTCGCGCCTTCCCCTCGTGGGAACGGCACGACGGCGGCCGCTGGCTTTAATCGCCAGGGTCACCCCCGTTCGGCGATGGCTTTCACGTCTGCCACAAGCTTGTCCCACATGCCCTTCGAGTGGCTGGCCGCCTCTTCACTCGGGTTGTTGTCCTGGGCGAGCGTGAGATGGGTTCCGCCGTCGCGGTCCTGCAGCGTCCAAGTCAGCGTGTGGTAGCTCTCCGGGACGTCCTCGTCGCCGCTGAGGGCGCTGAAATGGGTGTGCACCAGTTTCCGGCCGGGCTCCACCTCCAGCACCCTGCCCTTGTCCTGGTACGGCTTGCCTTCCCATTCGCCGCTCCAGGTGATGGGGCTTCCCTCCGCCCAGTCTGTTTCCAGTTCTGCCCCGAACATAAATTCCCTGGCGGCAGCGGGGTCCGTGATGACGTTCCAGACGCGGTCCGGCGGGGCGTCGATGGTGGTGCTGGATGTTGCCGTGAAGTCTCCGGGCATGTCAGGCCTTCCTCGCGTTGAACAGCAGGTATTCCCACTCCATCTGGAACGGGGTGTCTCCGTGGGCGTCGCCGAAGGAGTCGGCAAGCTCCGTCAGCGCCTGGTCCAGTTCCTTGACCTTGTCCGCGTCGGCGCCGATGTGCTTGTAGACGGCGATGGTGGGGCCGTAGTGGGATTTGAAGTAGCGGACGAAGTCGCCGGGCTGGTGGAAGCTCCGTACGGCCAGGGCCTGCTTGCGGACTGTCACGTCGGTGATCCTGTCCCCCAGCAGTTCGCGGACGTGCTCCTCGCTCCCCCACAGCGGCGCCGGCTGGGCCCCCGGCGGTGGCGGCGGCGCGAAGGGCTTCATGGTGGCGAACATCCGGCCGATGAAGCCCTCCGGGGTCCAGCTGAGCAGCCCGATGCTCCCGCCGGGCTTGCACACGCGGAGGATCTCATCCGCCGCCGCCTGGTGCCGCGGCGCGAACATGGCACCCAGGCAGGACATGACGACGTCGAACGAGGCGTCCTCGAACGGCAGCGCCTCGGCGTCGGCTTCTTTCCATTCCAGGCTGACGCCGCGGTTGCCGGCTTCGCGGCGCCCGGCCTCGAAGAGCTCCGGCGTGAGGTCCGAGGCCACCACCTTGGCTCCCATCATGGCCGCAGGGATAGCCGCGTTCCCTGACCCTGCAGCCACGTCCAGCACCCTGTGGCGGGATCGGACGCCACATGCCTCCACCAGGATGGCGCCCAGTTCCAGGAGCATTTCATCGGCGAGCGCGGGATAGTCACCGGACGCCCACATGGCACGGTGCTTCTGTTTCAGCGCCCGGTCTGCCTCGGCCGCATCGGTCTGGTCACTCATGGTCCGCGCTCCTCATCGAGCCGTTGGGGTTCAGCGCGCTGCGGGCACAGCAGGCGCTGCGATGCGACTCATTGTGGCCGCGCGGGCACCGGCTGTAAAGGTGGTCCGGCTAATTGCAGGGGCAGCGGCAAGGCCCCTGCCCCTTCCTACGCGGGCTTGCGCGTCCTGGTGGTGGTGGCTTTCGCGGCAGGTTTCCCGGTGCTCTTGGACGCGGCCGGCTTGGTCCCGGTGGATTTTCCGGCGGCGGTCTTTGCCTCCGTGCCCGTGGACTTTGCCGCGGTGCTCCTGGTTGAAGTGCTCTTGGCTGCAGTACTCTTCGACGCCGTCGATTTGGCAGCCGTGGACCGGGTTCCGGTCTTGGTGTCCGCGGCCTTGGACGCTGATGTTTTGGAAGCGGCCGTCCCGGATCCCGGCGACCGTGAGCCGGAGGACCTCCGCGCGGGCTTGGCGGGCTTATCCGCATCCTCCGGCCCGCCGTCGTCGGACTCTTCCTCTTCGGAATCGTCTGCGCCCGAGGCCGCTGCCGCGCCGCCGCGTTTCCGGTCGAGGCTGCGCTTCAGGGCCTCCATCAGGTCGATGACCTCGCCCTTGCCGCCGTCGCCCGCTTCCACACCGAACGTTTCGTCCGTGTCCAGGGACTCGCCCTGCTCCAGCTTGGCGTCGATGAGCTTCCGCAGCTGCACCTGGTAGTCGTCGGTAAAGGACTCCGGTTCAAAGTCCGCGGCCATCGATTCGACCAGCGCCGCTGACATGTCGCGTTCCTGCGCGGAGATTTTGATGGCGGTGTCCAGCGCGGGGAAGTTTGCCTCACGCACCTCGTCCGGCCACAGCAGGGACTGCAGGACCAGGACGTCATCCTTGATCCGCAGCGCCCCCAGCCGGGTCTTCTCACGCAGGGCGTACTGGACGATGGCCACCCGGTCGGTATCCTCGAGGGCCCGGCGCAGCAGCACATAGGCTTTGGGCGACTTGGAGTCCGGTTCCAGGTAATAGCTCTTTTCGAACATCATCGGTTCGAGCTGCTCGGACGGGACGAACTGCACCACTTCGATTTCGTGGCTGTTTTCCGCCGGGATGGCCTTCAGCTCATCCTTGGACAACACCACCGTGCGGCCGTCCTCTTCAAAGGCCTTCTCGATGTCCGAGTAGTCGATCACCTGACCGCAGACCTCGCAACGGCGCTGGTAGCGGATCCTTCCGCCGTCGGCGTTGTGGACCTGGTGCAGACTGATGTCATGATCCTCTGTGGCGCTGTAGACCTTGACGGGCACGTTGACCAGCCCAAATGCGATGGCACCCTTCCAGATGGCTCTCATCCCTACAGTCAACATCACACCGGGCCGGAGGTGAAGACCTGTGGCTTCTAAGGAACGTGTCCGTGTGGCCGGGCGAGAGCTGACGCTGACCAACCTGGACAAAATCATCTACCCGGAAACCGGCACCACCAAGGCCGATGTGCTGGCCTACTACGCCGCCGTGGCCCACGTCCTCATCCCCGCCGCGGCCAACCGGCCCGCCACCCGGAAACGCTGGGTGAACGGCGTGGGCACCGCGGCGAAGCCCGGCGAGGTCTTCTTCCAAAAGAACCTGGAGGACTCCGCCCCCGGCTGGCTCCCCCGCGCCGCCATCACCCACAAGGACCGGACCATCCACTACCCGATGGTCAACGATCCCGCCGTCCTCACCTGGTTCGGGCAGATCAACTCCCTCGAAATCCACGTGCCCCAGTGGCGGGTGGATTCCCAGGGCAACCAGCTGAACCCGGACCGGCTGGTCCTGGACCTGGACCCCGGTGAGGGCGCCGGCCTCGACGAATGCCGTGAGGTGGCGCTGCTGGCCCGCGCCATCCTGCAGGACGTGGGCCTGGATCCGGTCCCCGTCACCAGCGGCAGCAAGGGCATCCACCTGTACGCGCCCCTGGACGGCACGCAGACCTCGGACCAGATCTCGGAGTTCGCCCGGGAACTGGCGCGCGCCCTGGAATCCGACCACCCGGACCTCGCCGTCAGCGACATGAAGAAGACCCTCCGCAAGGGCAAGGTCCTGGTGGACTGGAGCCAGAACAACGCAGCGAAAACCACCATCGTGCCCTACTCCCTGCGCGGGCGGCCCACGCCCATGGTCGCGGCGCCGCGGACGTGGCGGGAGATCAGCTCCGCCAGGCTCAAACACCTCGACTACCGTGAGGTGCTGCGCCGGGTGCAGGAGGGCAGGGACCCGTTCGCCGCCGTCGTCCGCGCTTCCGGAACGGCCGGGGAAGGCGGGACCGGCACCGGCACCGGGCAGGACGGCTCGCGCGACGGCGGGAACCCCCGCCTGGTGAAGTACCGTTCGATGCGCGACCCCGGGGCCACGCCCGAGCCGTTCAGTGGCGCGCCGCGCGGCGGCGACGCGTTCGTGATCCAGGAACACCACGCCAGCCGCCTGCACTGGGACCTCAGGCTGGAGCACGAGGGCGTCCTGGCATCCTGGGCGCTGCCCAAGGGTGTGCCGGAATCGGGCGGCAAGAACCATCTGGCCGTCCAGACCGAGGACCACCCCATGGACTACCTCACCTTCCACGGCACCATCCCCAAGGGCGAGTACGGCGCCGGCGACATGACCATCTGGGACACCGGCACGTACGAGCTGCACAAGTGGATCAACGGCAAGGAGGTGATCGTCACCCTCCACGGTTCCGAGGGCGGCGGGCTGGGCGGCACCAGGAAGGTTGCCCTCATCCACACCGGCCGCGGCCAGGGAAGCGATGCCGGGAAGCAGTGGCTGATTCACCTGATGGACAAGGAAGACCAGGGCGGACGACGCCGGCACGCACCTTCATCCGCGGAGCCTGCGGAGAGTGCCGGCGAACCGGAGGACTCCCCTGTTCGAGTTTCGCCCGAAGGTTTCGGCCCCATGATGGCCACCGCGGGAGTCCCCTCAGACCTCATGGGCAGCGACTGGCAGGTTGAACTCAAATGGGACGGGGTGCGGGCCATCCTCGTGGCGGATGAGTCCACCGTCCGTATCTTCAGCCGCAACGGTAACGACGTCACCAAGACGTACCCCGAGCTGACGGACCGCGGATGCTGGCCGGAGCAGCCGTTCGTGGCCGACGGTGAGATCATCGCCGTCGGACCGTCCGGCAGGCCGGACTTCGGCCTTCTGCAGGGCCGGATGAAGCTCACCCGGGCCGCCGACGTCGCCAAGGCGCAGAAGGCCATTCCCGTCCGGCTGATGCTCTTCGACCTCCTGTTCGACGGCGGCACGGACCTCCGGCGCCTCCCGCTCAGCAAGCGGCGGCCACGGCTTGAACAGTTCTTCCGGCCCTCGGACTGCCCCGTGGAACTGTCCCTAGTGCTGGAGGATCCCGTGGAACACATCATGGACAGCGCACGGGAACTGGGGCTCGAGGGCGTGATGGCCAAGCGCACGGACAGCCGTTACGTCAGCGGACAGCGCACCCGAACGTGGATCAAGCTCAAGACGGAGCGCACCCAGGAAGTGGTGGTGGGCGGCTGGCGGCCGGGCAAGGGCGGCCGCCAGGAAACGGTGGGGTCGCTGCTGGTGGGCATCCCGGACGGCAAAAAACTCCAGTATGTGGGCCGGGTGGGCAGCGGATTCAGTGGCCGCGAACTGGCCGAACTGCGGCAGACCGTGGAACAGCTGGCACGGAAGACGTCACCCTTCCACGAGGTTCCGCGGCCCGACTCGGCGGACGCGCACTGGGTCACGCCGCAGCTCGTGGGTGAGGTCACGTACGGGGAGTGGACCGGCCCGGGGCGGTTGCGGCATCCCCGGTGGCGGGGCTGGCGCCTGGACAAGGACCCGTCAGAGGTGGTCCGGGAGGATTGACGCTTTTGCTTGCGGGCGCGCAGGCTCCGGTCATGCGCAGGTTCCCCAGTGACGCGCAAACTCACCCGTGACACGGAAATTCCCTGCCGCACCGCGTATATGGGCGCGCCAGGGAATTTCCGTGTCGGTAGTGAATGTGCGGATCGCCCGTCCTAGGACGAGTGCGGCATCTGCGGCTTCCCGGTCCGGTGGACGGCTGCCACGGAGGCTTCGTGGCCCATCCGTCCGTGGCCGGATCCCCGGTCCTTCGGGTGGCGGCGTTTGCCGTTGCCGTCCGGCCAGGAGTTTTGCCGCGGCATGGCGCTGGCAGCGGTGGTGGCCGCTGCGGGCATGTCCGGAGTGTCCATTGCCGCGGCCAGATGGTCCGCCATCTCCGGATTGAGATGGGATTTGCGGTTTTCGTCAGCCATTTTTTCTTCCTTTCCACGATGAAATGAAGTCCAGAAAAGAGGCGCGGGGGCCTCCGTGATTGCCGGGAACGCCGGCTCGTTCGTGAGGTCGGCGCTGTGAGGCACAGCAGCGCCGGCGTGACTGGCTCGGTGTCGGGCAGCGGGGAGATCCCGGCCGCACGCGTCTACTATTCGAAAATCAGTGTTCCCATTGATCAACCATAGGCACCGGCGGGCCCTCTGTGAACCCTCTGAAAGCCAGTGTCCGCCATCACATCCAGCGCCGGACTACGGCCCGAAAGGTGTTCCAACGAACGGTTGTGGAAAAAGATTCGGTGACAGTGGTCACAGTCAGCATGCTTCCCAGTATTGACGCCGGAAAACGGCCAAAAACAACCTCGAAAAGTTGGCCTGAAACGTGCCCAAAAGGGCGGACAGTACGGCATCAAACGGGCGAACGCTACAAAATCGGCGTAAAATTGAAGGCCTGCCCGGAGCGGGGCAGCAAGTAGTCGCAAGCAAATGACCTCCACAGGAGCTGACCAAATGCCCACAGACCAAAGCAACACCGACTCTTCAGCAGGCGCCAGGAACGCCCGCGGAACCGACCCTGCAGCCCCCATGGCTGCCAAGAAGCCGAGGCTGCTGCCGCGCCGCCGGCTCAAGGAATCAGACGTCAACGTGGTTGACCAGCCGATGCTGAAGAAAGCCCTCGGTGGCACCATCGTAGGCAACACCATGGAGTGGTACGACGTAGGCGTGTTCGGCTACCTCATCACCACCATGGGTCCCGTGTTCCTTCCCGAATCCGACCCCACGACGCGAAATCTGTTCCTGCTCGGCACGTTCGCGGCGACCTTCATTGCCCGCCCCCTCGGCGGCGTCGTATTTGGCTGGCTTGGCGACAAGGTGGGCCGGCAGAAGATCCTGGCCACCACGCTGATGATCATGGCCGCCAGCACGTTCGCGGTCGGCCTGCTGCCCGGTTACGCGCAGATCGGACTGTGGGCAGCAGCGCTGCTGGTGCTCCTCAAGGTGATCCAGGGCTTCTCCACCGGCGGCGAATACGCTGGTGCCACCACCTTCGTCAGCGAATATGCCGCCGACAAGCGCCGCGGCTTCTTCGCCAGCTTCCTGGACTTGGGCAGCTACATGGGCTTCGCCATCGGCGCCGCCCTGGTATCCGTCCTGCAGCTGACCCTGGGACAGGACACCATGGAGGACTGGGGCTGGCGCATCCCGTTCCTCGTGGCCGGTCCGCTGGGCCTGATTGCGGTGTACTTCCGGAGCAAGATCGAGGAGTCCCCGCAGTTCCAAGCCACCCTGGACGCCCAGGAAGAAAATGCCAAGAACGCCACGGATGGTGACACTGCAGCCGCCAAGGGCCCCGTGGGGATCGTCAAGGCTTACTGGCGCCCCATCCTGGTGGCCATGATCGTTGTGGCCGCTGCAAATACCGCCGGTTACGCACTGACGTCCTACATGCCCACGTACCTGACAGCCTCCAAGGGCTACGACGAGGTCCACGGCACGTTGCTGACCATTCCCGTTTTGGTTGTCATGAGCCTCTGCATTCCGCTGACGGGCAGGCTGTCCGACCGGATCGGCCGCCGACCCGTGCTCTGGATCGGCGCCGTGAGCACCATCGTCCTTGCCATTCCCGCATTCCTGCTGATCGGGGTCGGCGAGGTATGGTCCACGCTGGCCGGACTCGCGCTGGTCGCTTTCCCCGTGACTTTCTACGTGGCCAACCTGGCCTCGGCCCTGCCGGCCCAGTTCCCCACGTCCAGCCGCTACGGAGCCATGGGCATTGCCTACAACTTTGCAGTGGCCATCTTTGGCGGAACCACGCCTTTCGTCGTGGAACTGCTGATCAAGTCAACTGGCAACGACATGATGCCCGCCTACTACCTGATGGTTACATCACTGGCAGGCGCGGCGGCCATCTACTTCCTCAAGGAATCGGCCAACCGGCCACTGCCCGGCTCCATGCCCAGCGTGGACACCGAGGAAGAAGCACGCGAACTCGTCAAGACCCAGGACGAGAACCCGCTGATCAACGTGGACGAACTGCCGTTCGACACCCATCCGCAGGACGGCGGAAAGGCCCCGGTCAACGCCTAACCGGCCAACTGTTCCGCTCCGTTACACGGACCGCCGCACCCATGCCGGGTGCGGCGGTCCGGGCGTTTAAGGTTTAGTCGTCCGCAAAGCGGCCAGAAGCACGGAGGAGGTGGCACGGCATGGAACGCGTCCTGCACCACGTGCGCGCCCTCCACCGAGAACCCGCTGATCAACGTGGACGAACTGCCGTTCGACACCCAGGACGGCATCGATCCGCACACCCACCGTGGTGTTCCGGCTGGGGCATAAGCGGGGACCGAGAATAGAAGGTAGTGGTATCGAATCCGCGCGGGCCAGCGGGTGTTTCTACGGCGACTTTAGATACCAAGGGTTCTCCGTTAGGTTGAAAAAGTGCCAAACGGCATTTGCAAGGAAACATCTCAATCGTCTGGGGGCGAATGAATGAACCGTAATCTGAGCTCATCGCGCAAAAAGAACACCGCAGTCCGGAGAATCGCAGCGCTGTTTGCGCTTTCCCTCTCATTGCTTGTTTGGTCGGTACCTTCGGCCAATGCTGCTTCTCCTTCAACCGTGGCAGCCAGCACTCCTTGCGGTTTTCATATGGAGGGGATCCTGGCCCATTACAATCACTGCACCGCTGACGGGTCAAACGTCTACGTACAGGTGACTTCGATAGTGGCGCCTGGTTCCCCGCCGGGACTCGGAGGCGGACTGACACTCCTTTGTCTTTCACCGGGAAATCATTCACTGGTGCCATATGTCTACGGAATTATCACGGGGGCTCATTCGAACGGAGTTCGTTGCTCCCAACCAAACGGCTGAATAGTGTGCACCCAACGTCTCGGGTTTAGTCAGGGTTCGCCCAAGGCATTCTTGTAGCCCACGCTCAAAGGCCCACTCCTTGTGTTGCGGGAAGCACAATGAGCGGGCCTTCGCGTACGACTGGATGTCATTAGGCCCCGGCCAACTGTTCCGCTCCGTTACACGGACCGCCGCACCCATGCCGGGTGCGGCGGTCCGGGCGTTTAAGGTTGAGTCGTCCGCAAAGCGGCCAGAAGCACGGAGGAGGTGGCACGGCATGGAACGCGTCCTGCACCACGTGCGCGCCCTCCACCGGCTGGAGCCAGCCAACGCGGACCACCTCGCTGCGCTGCGGGTTGCCCTCAGCGTGGCCGTCCCGTCGCTGCTCCTGCTGGCCGCAGGCCGGGCGGACCTCATCATCTACGCGGTCTTCGGCGCCCTGACCGGGATGTACGGCCGGTCAGAACCGCACCAGCTGCGGGTCCTCCACCAGTCCCAGGCAGCCCTGGTGCTCCTGGGCGGCGTCTCGGTGGGCGTGTTCCTGTCCGTCAACCACATCCATTCGTGGGCGCTGGTGGCCATCGAAGCCGCTCTGGCGGGACTGGGCTCGCTCTACTCGGACCGCGTGCGGCTCAAGCCCAACGGCCCGTTCTTCGGCATCCTGGCCCTGGGCGCCTGCGCGTCCGTGCCCATGGCAGTCCCCTGGTACACCGCACTGCTGATCGCCCTTGGGTCGGCAGCGTTCGCGGTCCTGGTGGGCTTCGCCGGGTGGGTCCGTCGGCGCCGGTGGCAGCGGGGGGCCGTCCGCATCCCCGCCGCGTCGCAGGCGGTGGACCGCCGCGCCATGCTGATCCACGCCGCCCGCTACGTGCTGGCCGTCGGCGCCGCCGGAACTGTCGGCGTCCTCACCGGCAGCGGGCACCCGCACTGGGCCATGGCTGCCGCGGCTGTTCCGCTGGCCGGTGCGGACCTCCCCAGCAGCGTCCGCCGCGGCATCCACCGCATCGTGGGGACGTTCGTGGGGCTGGCCGTGACCGCCGTCGTGATTATTCCCGCCCCCTGGACGCTGCCCGGACTGTTCCCCGGGCAGCAGGCAGTGGTCCTGGCACTGCTGGTGATCCTGTTCCAGTTCACCACCGAGCTGTTCATGACGCGGCACTACGGCCTGGCCATGGTGTCCTTCACGCCGGTGATCCTGCTGATGACCCAGCTCGCGGCACCCGCGGATCCCGGCGTCCTGATCCTGGAGCGTGCCATCGAGACCCTGGTGGGCGCGCTGGTGGGCATCGCCGTTGTGGTGGCCGTCCGCCGGCGGGGTTCACGCTCCCCCGCGCTCCTCCTGGGGCTTGCGCGGCGGCCCCGCCATTAGCCTGGGCGGAGCGATCCGGGCCAGGGCTGCCACCACCTTGTAGCGCTTGGACGGGATGGAGACGGCTTTGCCTATGGCGTTGTCCGCCAGCCCCTCCCGCACCACGCGCTCGGCCGCCAACCAGGTCCACTTCGGTGCCACGGACTTGTCCATCCCCATCCGGTCGTGGAACTCGGTGTGCGTAAAACCAGGGCACACCGCCGTCACTTTGATGCCGCGGGTCCGATAGGCCAGGTTGGCCCACCGGCTGAAGCTCAGCAGCCACGCCTTGGCCGCCGAATACGTTCCGCGCGGCAGGAACGCGGCAATGCTGGCCACGTTGATGATCCGGCCTTCGCCACGGTCCAGCATGCCCTTGAGCGCGGCGTGCGAAAGAACCAGGGCGGTTTCGGCGTGCAGCTTCAGGTGCCTCTTCTCCTCCTCCACGGGATTGTCCTCGAAGTTGTGGAGCAGCCCGATGCCCGCATTGTTGACCAGGATGCCCACCGGGCGCTGCGGATCTGACAGGCGTTCGACGACGGCAGCCACCTCGGCGTCGTCCGTCAGGTCGGCGGGGAGCACCTCAGCGGTGGTTCCGTAGCGCCGTTCCAGTTCCGCGGCGGCCTCCTCGAGGCGGCTCCTGTTGCGGGCCACCAGCACCAGGTGGCAGCCCTCGGCGGCGAGCTGGCGGGCAAACTCGGCGCCCAGGCCTGCGCTGGCGCCGGTGACCAGGGCAGTTGTCCGTGAAGTGGTCTGCGTCATACAGCCAGCCTAGCCACCGCTGCCGCTACTTGGCTCCGTCATTCTCCTCACTACTTCCTGCGAAGCGTGCCAGCGGGTTGGCCAGGCGGCCGGCCATCTGCAGGCCTCCGGACGGATCCGTGAGGTCCAGCATCTGCTGGTTGTTCCGCAGCTGCAGGCGGTTCAGGCAGGACAGCTCAAAGTCGGCAGCAAAGAGGTCGTGCCGGGCGAACTGTCCGGCCAGGCCGGAGTGCTGTGCCTGGTAGTCCCGGACGGCGTCGGCAGCCGTACGCCAGAAGGTTTCCTGCGGAAGCGTCCCGTCGTCGTCGAGCAGTGCCGCGAGGAAGCGGAAGATGCAGTCGAAAATGTCGGTGAAGATGGCCAGCACCTTCTCGCCGTCGGGGATGTCGGCCCGGATCCGGGCGACCTCCTCGGGGAGGTCCAGCCGGTCCCCCATCACCACGATCTCTTCGGCGATGTCCTTCATGATGGCACGCACCGGAACACCGTCTTCAAGGACCAGGATGACGTTTTCGCCGTGGGGCATGAAGGCGAGCTCGTAGTTGTAGAGGCAGTGCACCAGCGGCACCAGGTACGCCTCGAAGTAGCGGCGCAGCCAGTCCTCCGGGGCCAGGCCGGAGCGCTCGATCAGGGCGGAAACCATGGGCTTTCCGGTGGAATCCACGTGCAGCAGCGCGGCCATGGTGGTCAGTTGCTGCCCGCCTTCCAGGAGCGGCAGCGGACTTTCCCGCCACAGGGCGGACAGCATCTTCCGGTATGGCGACCCGCTGGCGGACGCGGCCTCGTAGGTCCTGTTGTGGTAGCCGATGGCCGCGATTTCGCCGATCATGGTGAACCCGCGCTGGTGCAATGCGGGGTCGGCGGTGATCAGCTTCCGCAGCCAGTCGTTGATGGCCGGCGTGGCCTTCATGTACTGGGGTGAGAGGCCGCGCATGAACCCCATGTTCAGCACGGACATGGCGGTCTTCACGTACGTCCGGGCCGGGGCGCTGGTGTTGAAGAACGTCCGGATGGACTGCTGCGCCTGGTAGGAATCGGTTCCGGTTCCCAGGTAGACGATGCGCTTCCGGGCGATTTCAGCAGCGAAGGTGACCGTGAGCTTGTTCTCCCACTGCCAGGGGTGGACCGGCATGAAGAAGTACTGGTCCGGGTCCAAGCCCTGCAGCAGCAGTTCGCTGGTGAAGCTGCCGGCCAGCGGGCCAAGTTCGGCGTCCAGGTGTGCCGCGTAGTCCAAACCGCTGCTGATGCTGACCACAGCGTGGCTGCGGTGCACGGCGATCCATTCCAGCAGCACCGGCGCCCCGGTTTCCGGCGCAAAGGACAGGTAATCGCTGATGCCGAACCCCAGCCGGCCGTTGTTGGCCACGAAGCAGGGGTGGCCCTCGGTCATGCTCCGCTCGATCGCCTGGAAGTCGGCCGCGGGATCCTGCCCGCCCGTCACCCCGGCGGCCAGCTCCTGCGCAGTCGGCTGGCCGGCCCACTGCTTGTAGGCATGGCTGGCCAGGGTGCTGCTGACCTCCTCCAGGTAGACCGGGAGCATCTGCAGGTTGATGCCGAGGGTCTCGTGGAACACGGTGATGAACTCCAGAACGTCCAGCGGCGCTTCGGTGCCGTCCTGGACGTGCCGGATGGAATCGGCGCTGATGGACCAGTGCTCCAGCTCCAGGATCCTGGCGGTGAACAGGTATTCGTGGGTGCCGTCGGCACTGGCCAGGCGGTAAGAGTTGGCTTCCGGGGCACCCGGAACGGGCTCGGGTGTGAGGATCCGTTCGTGCGAGAACTCGGCGAGCGCCTTGCGGAGCAGGTGCCGGTTGGCGGCATCCCACCGGCCCGCTTCGAGGTGCGGTGCTGCGGCGGCTGTGCCGGATGCGGGGGCGGTGGATTCGAGCTGGACGGTCATAGTGCTGCGGCTCCCTGCAGGTCATCGGTGCGGGTGGTTTCCATAAGGGCGGAAGTTTCCAAGGTGGGAATGGTTGCGCGGGCTGCCAGGTAGCCGGCCCGGGTGCAGAAGCTGAGCAGCGCATCCTTGTCCGGCAGCCCCACCACTCCCGAGGGCCGGAACCCGAACCGTTCGTTGAGGGCGTGGATTTTTGTGTTGCGGGCGTCCGGCTCCACCACGATGCGCTCCACCTCGGGCCTGGCGAACAGCCGGGCCAGTACGGCGTCCATGACGGCGGTGGTGTAGCCCGCCTCCGGAACGCCCGACGGCGGTGCCACCAGCAGGTGCATCCCCGCGTCGCCGGGATGGACGGGGTAGGCGCCGGCCAGCGGTGAGGACGCCGGAAGGTACTCCTCCATCAGGAAGGCGGGGACGCCGCCGTCGAGCCCCAGGAGGGCGTGGTGGTGGCCGCTCGCCTGGATCTTCGCGTATTCGTCAATGACGTCGGCCTCGGTGGCGGAAAGCATTCCCCAGAACGAGGCGTACGGCTGGGTTACCCAGCTGTGCAGGACGGGTGCGTCCGCCACCGGGTCCACGCACCGGAAGGTGAACCTCATGCCGGCACCTCCACGGTCATGGTCCCCGCCGCCGCGTCCGGATGCACTCCCGGAACGGAAGAGGGCGCCCCGAACTGCTGGAAGGCGATGCCCCGCTCCACCGGGTATATCTCGCGGCCGGTCATTTCCCGGAGGATGCAGGAGTTGCGGTAGGCGCCCATGCCCAGGTCCGGGGTGACGAACCCGTGGGTGTGCAGTTCGGCGTTCTGGACGAAGATCTCGCCCGGTTCAACGCCGGTGCTGTAGTTCCGGTCTACGGCGAAGCGGCCGGAACCGTCCCGGGCAATCCGGTCCTGCACCCCGGTGAGGAACGCGGGTTCGCGGTAGCCGTAACCGGTGGCCAGCACCACGGCCTCGCTGTCCAAGGTGTAGGAGGTGCCCTGTTCGCCATGCTCCAGATGCAGCCGGTGGGTCCCGGCGGCCGCGTCCCATTCGGCGGCTGTCAGCGTGGAGTGGGTGAGCAGCTGGGTGTCCACCATGCCGGACAGGCTCCTGGTGTACAGGAGGTCATAGATGGCATCGATCAGGTCCGAATTGATGCCCTTATAGAGGTTCTTCTGTGTTTTGTTCAGGTGGTCGCGCTGCTCGGGCGGGAGGCCGTGGAAGTAGTCCACGTATTCCGGCGACGTCATTTCGAGGGTCAGCTTGGTGTACTCCAGCGGGAAGAACCTACCCGAGCGGGTCACCCAGTTCAGCTGGTAGCCGTACGCGTCGGCCTCCTGCAGGAGCTCATAGTAGATCTCAGCGGCGCTTTGGCCGCTGCCCAGGATGGTGATGCTGCGCTGCTGCTGCAGTTCGGCTTTCCGGGACAGGTACTCGGCGTTGTGGAAGGCCACTCCCCCGGTTCCGGAAGCCGCGGAGGCAAGGATCCCCTCGGCCGCCGCCGGCACGTACGCGGAGGTGCCAGTGCCCAGCACCAGCCGCCGCGCGGAAAGCACCTCCGGCCCGCCGGGGCCCGACACGGTGAGCCGGTACACGCCGTCGTCGTACGCCACCTCCTGCACGGCCGTACCGAAACGCACCGACGGCAACTGCCCGGCAACCCACTGGCAGTACTGGTTGAACTCGGCACGCAGCGGGTAGAAGTTTTCCCGGATGTAGAAGCGGTAGAGCCGGCCGGTCTGCTTCAGGAAGTTCAGGAATGAATAGGGTGAGGTGGGGTCCGCCATGGTCACCAGGTCAGCCATGAAGGGAACCTGCAGGTGCGCGGGTTCGAGCATCATGCCGGGGTGCCAGTCGAAGGAATCGCGCTGTTCGAGGAAGATGCCGTTGAGGCCCTCCACGGGTTCTGTGAGGGCAGCGAGGCCCAGGTTGAAGGGCCCGACGCCGATCGCAGCGAAGTCGAAGATGGTGCCGTTGGTGGGGGTGCTCATGCGGTGGTTTCCTTCTGCAGGAGTCCGGCGCCGGTGCTGCGCAGGAGGGTGATGATGTCCGTGATGTCTTCGAGGGTGGCCTCGGCGTTGAGGAGGGTGAACTTCAGGTAGTGGCGTCCACCCACCTTGGTGCCGGCCACCACGGCTTTGCCGGAGGCGAAGACGGCCGCCCGGATGGCGGGGTTGAGGGCATCGGCGTCCTCGTCAGAGAGGCGTGCGCCGGACGCCAGCACGGGGCGGTAGCGGAACACGAGGGTGCTCAATTGCGGTGCGGCGGCAAGCTCGAAATCGTCGTCGGCGTCGAGGACCGAACCCACGCGGGCGGCGAGGTCGATGGCCTCGTCGAAGAGCGCGCCGATGGCGTCCGCCCCCATGATGCGCAGGGTGAGCCAGAGCTTCAGGGCGTCGAAGCGGCGGGTGGTCTGGATGCTCTTGTCCACCTGGTTGGGGATGTCCGCCAGGGCGGCGCTCTCCGGGTTCAGGTAATCGGCGTAGTACGTGATGTGGCGCAGCATCGCCGCTTCCCGGACCAGCAGGGCGCTGGAGCTGACGGGCTGGAAGAAAGTCTTGTGGAAGTCCACGGTGACCGAGTCCGCGAGGCCTGTGCCGTCCAGCAGGTGCCGGTACCGGCCGGAGACCATCAGGCCGCCGCCGTACGCGGCGTCGATGTGGAACCAGGCACCGTAGGCACGGGCCAGGGCGGCGAGCTCTGCGAGCGGGTCCACCGCGCCGAAGTCGGTAGTCCCTGCGGTGGCCACTACGGCCATGGCGGTCAGGCCGGCGTCGTGCGCTTCCGCCATGGCCGCAGCAAGTGCCGCCGGATCCATCCGGTGGTCCGCGGAGCACGGGACGGTGATGACGGCGTCAAACCCGAGGCCCAGCATGGAGGCGGACTTCTGGACACTGAAGTGGCTGTCCTCGGAGGTGAAGATGCGCAGGGTATCCAGCAGAGCCGGGATGCGGAGGGATGCCCTGGCGGGGTCCTGGCGGAGGCCGGCCACGGCGTGGTTCCGTGCGATGAGCAGGGCCTGGAGGTTGGACTGGCTGCCGCCGGACGTGAAGATGCCGTCCGCCGCGGCGCCCAGGTGCAGCCGTTCGGCGGCCCAGTCGATGAGGCGCCGTTCGATCATGGTGGCGCCGGCGCTCTGGTCCCAGGTGTCCAGCGAGGAGTTCACGGCGGACAGGATGGCCTCGCCCACCAGCGCCGGGATCACCACGGGGCAGTTGAGGTGGGCGGCGTACTTGGGGTCGTGGAAGTAGACGGCGTCACGCAGGTACACATCCTCGAGTTCCTGCAGGGCCGCGGCGGTGTCCGGCAAGGGCGTATCCAGGTCCACGGCACCCACGCGATTCCGCATTTCGGCGGGCCCGACGCCGGTGAACGGCCGGGTGGTCCGCTCCAGCTTGGTTGCCACGGTGGTGACGCCCTGCAGCACCTGCGCAACGTACCGGGGTGAGTTCCGGGCATTGAAAAGATGGTTGGTTGCCCCGAGGGCCAGTTCCACGCGCGAGCCGAAATCCTGTCCCGGCGGAACTGTGTTGTCCAGGTCCTGTCGGGTCGTGTCGGGGCGGGTGGAGTGGTCCACTTGCGTCTCATCGAGTCGGGGCATCAGCGGCACGGGTCTTCCTTCGGTCAGCAATTTGGGGGCGTTGCGTAGGTAAGCCTTACTTAGGATGCCCTTTTAATCAAACTTTTGTGCCCTATTTCTCTTTCGCCCCGGAATGACAGGGTTTTCAGGATGTGCAGAAGGTCATTGACTGGCGCCGAAGCGGGCCCATGGTGCACAATTCACGCCCCGCCAGCAACGCGGGGGCGGCCGCGGACGGGAATGTCCGGCTTGTCACACCTTTAGTAAGCATGCTTTGCTTGTGGGGATAAATGACCTCCGCAAGCAGTTCGCGGCGGGGCTGGAAGAGCAGCCTCGTGAAGAAGCCCAAGGATGAACATCGCATGACCACCGCAACGGAACACCGTCTGGCCGCGTCCGGGGAACGCACAGAGCCAGCCGGCAGCACAGCCCAGCCACTGGACCTGGGGCTCCTGGTCACCCTCAATTCGCGCATGCATTGCCGCACGCCGATGCAGCGGCTCGATCCGCTGGACCTGCCCGTCGGGCAGCCTGTTTACGTCGATGGAACCGGGGTGCTGCCCGCCGGACCAGCCACACCGGCCGGAACGGTGGCCACCTACCGCTGCGCCTGCGGCTTTACCCTCGACGACCCAGCCTTCAGCGCCACGGTCAGCGACCAGGCCCTGGCAAGCTGACGAACTGACGCGCTACCCCTCCGGCCAGTCGACGAACTGCTCGTACCCTTCGTGCTTGCGGAGGTAGCTGGAGATGAAGGGGCAATGCGGAATGACCCGCTTGCCGGTAGCCACAACGTCGTCCAGGGCGAAATGCGCCAGCACCTTGCCTAGGCCCCGTCCTTCGAAGTCCTGGCCCGTCTCGGTGTGGGTGAAGTCGATGTGGCCCGGCAGGTCCCGGAAGAAGGACTGCACGGCGAGCCTGCCGCCCACCAGCAGTTCATACCTGTGCTCCGCATCGTTGCGCCGCAGCGTGACATCGGGGGCGAACCTATCCTCGGTGGACAACATGTTCTCGGTCATGGTTCGACACTGGCACTACTTCACCCCGCTGGCAATGCCCTTCCGCCCCCTCCTGCGCCCGGCACGCCTTCGCACGCCGGCGGCGGCCGGTGTGCGCCCACGGACAGGACTCCGCCAGGGCACCGCACCGAGGATCAGTTGGGCGAGGACAAAGAAGGCGGCTCCTGTTCCCAGCAGGGCGAGGGTGAGGCCGCCCAGTGCAGCGTCTGCCACCGGAAGGAAGACCACCACGACGGCGGCACCCACCGCGGCGGGCTTGGCGCCGGAGCCCGGAGCCGCCGTCGGGTTGTCCTCGAGGCACCCGAAAGCGGCGATGACGGGCAGGAGCAGGAGCAGCAGTACCGGCAGCACCACGGCGCGCGCCCACCACCACTCGGGTGTTCCCGACTCCGGTTTCGGGACAGGCGCAAGGAGCAGCAGGCCGGACATGGCCGCCAGCAGGGGCAGGTGCCAGAGGTACACCGTGAGGGACCGGGCACCCGCGGTCTGCCGAACCCTGCTGAGCCACGGCCACGACGCCACCCCTGCCAGGACCGGCCGCGCCGCCTCCATCAGGGCCGCCTGGGACAAGCCCAGCAGCAGGAGCGTCAGGTTGGGCGGATTGAGGTTCACCAGCATGTTCCCGGGGTAAAGCCCCAGGCCCGTCACGGTGCCCAGGAGGACATTTGCTGCCAGGGCCACCGCTACCAGCCCGGAGCGTGAGATCCCGGCCAGTTTGCCGTCGGCGATGAGGAAGCCCATCTGCTGGACGGCGCACCACAGGAACAGCAGGTTGATGTTGGCCAGGAGTGGCAAGGTGCCGCGGAGGCAATCCACGGCCACCACCAGCGCGGTGAGCAGGAGGAAAGTCCGCCACGGGGCACGGGCGTGGCATGCGGCAAGCAGGGGAATGTTCAGCTGCGCCGCGAGGTAGGCGGCCAGGAACCACAGTGGCATCCCTGCCCCGGCTGCCATCAGCCCGATGACCTGTGGGTGCACGCCGAATAGCTGGGCGGCTCCGAGCCCCAGGAACATCGCGGCCAGCAGGGCGGTGGCGGGCCTGACCAGCCTCAGCAGGCGTGCCCGGATGAACAGGGCAGCCGTGCCGCCGTTTGCCGAGAGCCGCCGCCAGGATTCCAGGCCAGTCATCCCGCCGGTGACGAAGAACAGCGGCATGACCATGAAGATCCAGATCACGGGTTCGAACCAGTGCTGCTCAGCGAGGGTGTTTTGCGTGGTCACCGTCCCGTCGGCGTGCAGCACGGGGCTGACCATCATGCAATGGCCCACCACCACCAGGGCAAGGCAGGTGAACCGGACAAGGTCGATCACCGGGTCACGGCCTGCCGTGCCCGGCCGGAGGCTTCCGCTCAGGCCGCCGGCGGTACCCACCGTGCACCCCGGAGCGTCTCCGCGCTGTTCACAGCACTATTGTGCGCCCGCCACCTGGGTGGAGAAGGATTGAGCGGCCGCGGCAAGAGTAAAGCGCCGCGCAGTTGGAGTGCCGGGTAGTTAACGTGCCACGCAGTTAAAGTGCCACAGCGAGGAGGCCGAGGACGACGGCGAGCAGCGGCGTAGCACCCTGGGTTGCGGCCGCGCGGAGGTACTTGCGGCCTGACAGGGCCAGGACCAGTGCCGCCAACAGCATGGAGCCGCAGCTGGCGAAGATGAGGGTCCAGCCGGCCACATCCTGCGCCGAGCCGTCCGCACCGAAAGCCACCAGGCCTATGCCAATGAGGGCGCCAACAGCCAGGAACAGGTTGTAGAAGCCCTGGTTGTAGGCCAGCGGTTTGGTGATCTCCGCGTTTTCCTGGGACTCAATGCTGAAACGCTTCCACGTTGCCGGTTTGGTCCAGGTCACAGATTCCATCGTGAAGATGAAGACGTGCAGCGCCGCAGCAAGGAATGCGAAAAGGAGGGAGGCCAGGATCATGGCTCGATCCTAGCCTCCCTCCCCGGAGTTTCTTGGCGTCTGGGGCCTAGCGGCTCAGCGTGGCCAGCGTGGCGCCGGCGAACTCTCCGGCGGACCGGTTCCAGTGGCCCAGGAGCGCCTGCAGGTTTTCACCGTCGGCGCGGTGGGCGGGCAGCTGCTCCTGCAGGGTTGCCAGCACGCCGGTGCGCAGCTCGGTGTTGAAGTTGACCTTGCCAACATTCATGGCCGCGGCCTTCACCAGCTCTTCGGCCGGAATACCGGAAGCGCCGTGGAGCACCAGCGGGAGGTGCGTCCGCACGGCGATGTCCTGCAGCACGTCCCAGCGCAGCTGCGGCTCGCCCTTGTACTTGCCATGGACATTGCCCACTGCAACTGCGAGGAGCTGGGCGCCGGTACGGGCCACGAAGTCCTCCACCTGCGCGGAGTCGGTCAGCCCCGCCACGGCAACGCCGGACTGTTCTGCAGGCTCGTTGGCGGAGAAGGCGCGGTCCTCGTCGCCGGCCAGGCCGCCGAGCTCGGCTTCCAGCACCACATCGGGATGCCCGTTGGCTGCCAGCATTTCCCGGGCGGCCGCCACCAGGGCGATGTTGTCCTCGTAAGGCAAGCACGAACCGTCGGCGAGTACCGAATCCGCCCCCGCTGCGACGGCGTCGGCCATCACTGCCAGGTCCGTGGCGTGGTCAAGCTGCACCGCCACCGGCACGGAGGCCGCGTCCGCCAGTCCCCGGAGTGCCGCGATCAGGCGGAGCCCGTTGGGGGTGGCTGCCGTCTTGGGTGCCACCAGCAGGATGACGCCGCGGCCGGATTCCTCGGCCGCGCCCACCACAGCCAGGGCGGTGGTGAAGTCGTAGCAGGTGAAGGCGGGAACAGCGGAGCCCTGCTGCAGTGCGGAGGTGACCAGGTGGTCGAGTCGGGTGCGCATCAGACGCCCAGGCCTCCCACCAGGATCCAGGCCACGAAGGTCAGGGCGAAGCCGGCCAGGCCCAAGACCGTGGTGAGCACGGTCCAGGTCTTGAGGCCGTCGGAGACGGTGAGGCCGTAGTAGCGCACCACGGTCCAGAAGCCGGCGTCGGTGACGTGGGACAGGCCCAGTGCGCCGAAGCCGATGGCGATCACGATGACGGCGATCTGTGCCGGGCTGTAACCGCCCTCCATGACGGCGGAGGTCAGCAGGCCGGTGGTGGTCACGATGGCAACGGTGGCCGAACCCTGGGCGGCACGCAGTGCCAGCGAGATCACGAAGCCGAGTGCGATGACGGGCAGGCCAAGGTGGTCCAGGGTCTGGGACAGCGCTGCGCCGATGCCGGAGGTCCGGAGGACTTCACCGAATACGCCGCCGGCGGCAACCACCATCAGGATGGACGCGATGGGAGGCAGGGCGCCTTCGAAGATTTCGCCGGTTTCCTTCAGCGACCAGTTGCGGCGGACGGCCAGCCGGAAGAAGGAGAGGGCAACGGCCACCAGCAGGGCGAAGAACGGGTTGCCGATGAAAGCGGCCAGGCCGTACCAGGAGTTGTCCTTGGGGATGGTGAGCGTACCCAGGGTGCCGAGGAGGATCTGGACGATGGGGGCGGCGATGAGGAAGATGATCAGGCCGGGACGCGGCGGGGCGATGGCGGAGGCGCCGGGGCCGTCGTGGCCCACCTTGACCAGAGAGTCGGAGCCGAACTCCTCAACCTGCGCCTTGACCGAGGGCAGAAGTTCGTATTCCTTGCGGTTCATGATGCTGGCCACCCAGTAGGACAGGAAGCCAAGGGGAATACAGATGGCCAGCGAGATCAGCGTGATCAGTCCGATGTCCGCGCCGAAGACTCCCGCGCCGGCAACGATGCCGGGGTGCGGCGGGACGGCAACGTGGATGGAGAGCATGATGCCGGCCATGGGCAGGCCGAACTTGACCGGGTGGACCTTGGCGATCTTGGCGAAGGCGTAAACGATCGGCACCAGGACGATGACGCCCACCTCGAAGAACACGGGGATGGCCACGAGGAAGCCGACGGCGGTGAGGGCCACTGCGACGCGCTTGGCACCGAGCTTCTCGGTGAAGTGTGCGGCCAGCGACTGCACGCCGCCGGAGACCTCAATCATCCGTCCCAGCACGGCGCCGAGGGCGATCAGCAGCGCCACCTTGCCCATGGTGCTGCCCACGCCGTTGGCCACAACGGTGAACACATCCTTGAGCGGGATCTGGGAGGCCACGGCCACCAGGATACTGACGGTCAGCAGTGCCACGAAGGCCTGGATCTTGAAGCGGATGATCATCACCAGCAGCACGGCGATGCCGAGCGCTGCGATGGTCAGCAGCAGCGGGGTGCCGAGCTCCACTGCGGGTTTGATGGCCGGGGCGTCGGCCGCCCGCACCATCAGCGGGCTAATGAGGTGGTTCACGATGGGTGTCTCCTTTGACGTGCCAGTCTTCCAGAAGACGGGCAATAAGGCGCCGGTTGTTTCTAAGGGGAGTAACGCAAGGGGTACGACGGCGGCGGAGGGGGGACCGCCGCCGTCGTACGTTTTGGGGAGGGTGCTGCTGGTTGGTACTTAGTTGGTGCGCTTGGCGGGGGCTACCACCTTGATGACTGCGGAGTCATCGGCGGCGGCGAGGCCCTGGGCCTGGCCCAGCAGGTAGAGCTGCTCGGCTGCGGCAGCAACGGGGGCTGCCAGGCCGGCGGCGCGGGTGGCTTTGCCCACGATGCCCATGTCCTTGACGAAGATGTCCAGGCGGGAGAGGACCTCGGCGCCTTCCTCGTTGTAGGCCTCAAGGATGCGCGGGCCGCGGTTGGAGAGCATGAAGGAACCTGCAGCGCCGGCTTCGAGGGCGGCGAGGGTCTTGGCCTGGTCCAGGCCAAGTGCGTCCGCCAGGGCCAGGGCCTCGGCGGCGGCCGCGATGTGGACGCCGCAGAGGAGCTGGTTGACGGTCTTCAGGGCCTGGCCGTCGCCGGGCTTGTCGCCCACCACGGTGAGCGTGGAGGCCAGCAGTTCCAGCGCGGGCGCTGCCTTCTCGCGGGCTTCGGGGGAAGCGCCGACGACAATCAGCAGGTCGCCTTCACCGGCGCGCTTGGGTCCGCCGGAGAGCGGCGCGTCAACGAGCTCGACGCCGTAGGCAGCCAGCTTTTCGACGGTGGCGGGGATGGCTTCGGTGCCAACGGTGCTGCCGAGGATGACCACGGCGCCCGGCTCCAGGACGGAGGCCACGCCGTTCTCGCCGAAGAGGACCTCGTTGAGCTGTTCGCCGTTGCGGACGGCGAGGAGCACCGCGTCGGCACCCTTGGCTGCCTCGCGGGCGGTGCCGAACGTGGCGATGCCGGCTTCTTCAGCGAGCTTCAGGCGCGGTTCGGCGATGTCGAAGCCGTGCACGGTCAGCTGCGAGGCGAGGCGGGTGGCCATGGGCAGGCCCATGGCGCCAAGGCCCAGAACGGTGACGGTGTAGTTGCTGGTCATGGTGTTCTCCGTTGAATCTTTTGGGGTGTTGTGGGGATCAGAAGGTGTTGCTGAGCTTGCGGGTGACCTGGGCCAGGGAATCGTCGTCGCCCACGTTGCCGGCGAAGACGATGTACGGGATGCCCTTGGCGGGTCCGTCCACCGGTTCCCAGAGGGAGACAATGCCCGGCAGCATGGGTCCGCGGACAATGCCGTGGCGGATTTCCAGGCCGTGGGCTGCGACATCCGAGGAGGTGATGCCGCCCTTGGCGATGACGAACCGCGGCGGGAAGGTCTTCAGGGTGCGGTTGACCACGGCGACGACGGCGGCGGAGACAGTGCGTGCGATCCGCAGGCTTTCGGCGGCGTCGTCGGTCTTGATCAGGAGCCGGCTGGTGTGCACGATGACGTCGCCGCCGCGGAGGGCCTCGACCACGGCGTCCACTGTGGCGTCCAGGTGCTCGGCCGCCTGCGCCGGATCGGCGAGGAGTTTCTCGACGTCGATCTCGATGATGCTTGCGGAGCTGTGTTCGGCCGTGAGGACGTTCAGTTGGCGGGTGGTGACGCCCACGTGCGAGCCCACCACGATCAGGCCGCCGGCGGTGGAGGGCGTGTTGCCCTCATAGGCTTCCTCGGCGGTCAGGGCGGTGCGGACTTCCTGGCCGATGCGGCCGCGGACGAACGGCGGGCCAACGCGGTAGAGGAGTTTCTTGCCGCGGCGCTCGGCTTCTTCCAGGCCGAGTGCCAGCGCGCGGAAGTCGTTCTCGGTGACGATGTCCGCCACGATCGGGGTGGAGTTGGTGGCCCCCTCGATGGCGTCGGCGATGGCCTTGGCGGAGATGGCGGGATCCTGGGCGGCAGAGCCGGCGCGGATGGTGTTCAGGTCCAGGACGATGACCGAGTCAGCGGCGAACCGGCCCTTGGACTTTTCCTCCACATATTCGGCCATGACGGACGTGCTGAAGCCGAAGCTGGCGTCCTTGGCGAACTCGGTCTCCGAGACCGGGACCAGGGTGCCGGCGGTTTCACCCGTGCCGCGCATGTAGTGGACACCGCCGATGGTGACGCGGCCGGCGTCGGGGAAAGCGGGGACCAGCACGACGCCGTCAGTGGCTTCACCGCTTACCTCGCTGACCGTGGCGGCGATGACGTCCGGCTCCAGCGGGTAGTGGCCGCGGAGGGTGGAGTCGCTGCGGCTGACGAATGCGAGCCGCAGGCTGGAGTCGTCGCTGGAACCGGCGGCGGTGAGGGCGTTGCGGACCACTTCCTCGTTACGGGCGGCGGCTTCGGCCGAGTCCAGGCTGCGGGTGTTGGTCAGGACGTAGACCGCCGGCTTGGACTGGCTGAAGGCCCAGGCGAAGTCCTCAACATCCCACTGGGTGAGCACGGGCAGGTCTGCCACGGACTGCGTTCCGGTGGGGTCGTCGTCGAGCACTACCAGGACGCGGGGAGTCTCCGCGTTGGAAGCGGCCAGGGTGCTGGCCACCAGGGCTGCGGGGATGGGGAAGTCCGCGGGATAGGCGGCCAGGACGTCTGCTTCAAGCGTCACAGTGCACTCCGTTGTGTTGCGATCCGGGGGCCGGATCAAGGTGTAAATGAATCTGTAAGATGTCTGACATCTTGCATTTGAATGCTAGTGTGGCACACGACATAAAAGACGCGCAAGTAGACTTGTCAGACATATCCGCCGGGTAGACGCCCAGGGCAGGAATCGGGGGAACCATGGCAAGGAAGTCGTTGGTTGGCGTTGTGGCCGACGAACTGCTGGACCGCATCATCGACGGCGAATTTCCGCCGGGATCAACGGTCCCCGGCGAGCACGAACTCAGTGCCCGGCATGAGGTCAGCCGGATGACGGTCCGCGAAGCCATGAAGACGCTCCAGGCGCAACAGATCCTCAGCGTTGAGCGTGGCCGGGGCACCTTCGTGAATCCGCTGAACCGGTGGACCTCACTTGAGGCAGTGCTCCGGGCGGCCTCAGAGGGAAAGAACGAAGCCGAGGCGTCCGTACAGCTCATCGAACTCCGCCGCATGCTGGAAACCGGTGCCTGCGAGCTGGCTGCGGGCCGGATCTCCGAGGCGGATACCGAATCCCTGTTCGCCTACATTGCGGCGATGAAGGCCGCCCATGCCATCAACAATGTCACGTCCTTCGTCGAAGCCGACCTCGCTTTCCACGACGTCATCCTGCGCGCTTCCGGCAACGTGTTCGTCTCTGTGCTCTTTGAGCCGCTGCACCGCGTCCTGGAAAAGCGACGGGCGGAAACATCTGCCGTTCCGGCCATCCAGGAGCACGCCATCGGCCACCACCAGAACATCGCAGAGGCCTTGCGGTCAGGCGACGCCACCCGCTCCCGCCTGGCCATGGATGCCCACATGCAGCAGACGCTGGACGACCTGAAGAACCTGGTGCTCCCGGCCAAATAGCCGGCCACTTAGGGATTGCAACGGCCGGTCGGGGCTGGATGGCCGGGCGGGAGCGGCTTGCCGGGCCGGACTGCATTTCCCCGGCGGCTAGCTTGCCGGCGGGGCCGTTGTTCCGCGGACCACCAGTTCGGTGGCCACCTCCAAAGCTGCAGGCACCGCCCCATGGCCGTCCTGCTGCTCGATAAGCATTCCCACGGCCATGGTGGCCAGCTGGGCCAGGGGCTGCCTGACGGTGGTGAGCGGCGGCGAAGTCAGCGCGGCCTGGGCGATGTCGTCAAACCCCACGATGCTGAGGTCCCCGGGTACCTGCAGCGAGCGCTGCGCCGCCGCATTCATCACACCCAGGGCCTGCAGGTCACTGCCAGTGAAGATGGCCGTGGGCCGCTCTGGCAGATCCAGGAGGTCGGCACCCAGGCGCATGCCTGACTCGATACTGAAGTCACCGTCCCGGACAAGCTCCGGCAGGACCGGCAGGCCGGCCTCGTGCAGGCCGGCCGCGTATGCCGCGTACCGCGCCCGGCCGTGCCCCGGGCTGTGCTTGCGTCCGGTGATGATTCCGATCCGGCGGTGCCCCTGGGACAGGAGATGGCCGACGGCGGCGAGCGCCCCGGAGAACGACGCCGGGCTGACGCTGGGGATATCCAGGCCTTCGGTCCCCTCGGGGTCGATGGCGACGGCCGGGATCTTCAGCGACCGCACCAGGGTGACCAGGCGTGAGCCGCTGCGCGGCGCCAGCAGCATGACCCCGTCCAGGCGGTTCGCCGAGGGTTCACGCAGCTTGCGCCAGCGGTCGGCAGTGACATGCTCGGCGCGGACGTACGCCACCGCATATCCCAACCGGTCCGCGGCGGCCTCCACGCCTTCCATGGTGGCCAGGACCCAGGGCGAATCGAAGTTGTTGACCACCAGCTGCAGCATGCCGGGCTGGGCCGCGGCGGCGTTCCTCTTGGAGTAGTCCAGCTCGTCCAGGGCCTGCTGCACTTTGGCGCGGGTGGCGTCCGAGACATGGGTGCGGCCGTTAAGGACCTTGGAGACGGTGGGCACGGATACCCCTGCGGCGGCCGCAACGTCTGCAATCTTGGGACGCGGGGTGGCGGTCAACGGGGCAGTCCTTGGGGTCATGTGGTTGCGGCGGCGAGCTGCGGGGCAGTAGCCCGGCGAACGGGCGCCGTGTCCACGCGCACGGGTCCCACGATAACACTGCCGCCCTCCTGCGATCCCAGCGGCGACGTGGCAAAAATCCCCAGTTCCGCGCCGATCCATTTCCCCTGCACAACACGGAAGTTCCAGCCCTGGACCTCCCACGGCTCCCCGGGACCCAGGCGCCAGGCAAAGGTGGACCGGGGCGTGCCGTCGGTGCGGATCTGCAGCTCCACGCGGGAAGCCGGGAGGGGAATGCTGCGGCCAGCCGCCTGCTCCGACGGCCCCTCTCCCCCGGTCCCGCTTCCCAGGACGAATCCATCGGCGGTCCGGATAATGCCCAGCCAGGCGTATTCCTGCCCCAGCACCACCACGCCGGCACGGGTCCCCGCCGGGACGTCCTTAAGTTCCAACGACGTGGTGAAAGTGGACGGCGTGCCGGGAAGGATCTGCGCCAGGACATTGGGCAACTCGCGGAGGTTGACGGGATCGTTGGCCTGCGGCCGGAGGATCAACCGGCCGCCGCCGGGCTGGAAGGACCAGGAGTGCCTGGGGTTGGCCTGCCAGTGCCATTGCGGGCCCAGCCACGGTGAGGCGAAGTCATCACTGGCCGGAGGCGCCACGTCCTGCGGCGAAGTACCCCGCGGGTAGGGGTGGCTGGCCACGGGGGTTCCCGGGCCGCCGTCGGACGCCTGCTCCCCCATCCATGGCCAGCCGTCCGCATCCCAGCCCATGGGCTGGAGATGGACCACGCGTCCGTAGGGGCCGCGGTCCTGGAAGTGCAGGAACCAGTCCTCCCCCCGCGGCGAGGTCACCCAGGCACCCTGGTGCGGCCCGTTCACCGGACTGTTCCCCTGCTCCAGGACGCGGCGCTCCTCGTACGGACCGAACGGGGACCTGGAACGGAAGACCGCCTGCCAACCGGTAGCCACGCCGCCAGCGGGGGCGAAGATCCAGTACCAGCCGTCCCGCTTGTAGAACTTGGGCCCCTCCAGTGTGGTGTAGCCGGGGAGGTCCTCGCCGTCGATGACCGTGGTGCCGTGGTCCAGCAACTTTCCGGCGTCCGGGCTCATGCGGTGCACGGTGAGCCGGTTCTTGATCCCGATCCGGCTTTTCGCCCACCCGTGCACCAGATAGGCCTGGCCATCGTCATCCCACAGCGGGCAGGGGTCGATGAGCCCGCGGCCTGCATAGAGGAGGTGCGGCGCGGTCCAGGGGCCTTCAGCCTTTTCGGCGCTTAGCACGAAGATGCCGTGGTCCGGATCCGGGTAGAAAATCCAGAACCGTCCGTCGTGGTACCGCAGCGCGGGCGCCCAGACCCCGCCACCGTGGCGGACCAGGGAGAAGTGGCTGCCTTGCGGCAGCTGCAGCAGGGCGTGGCCGGCGTGCTCCCAGTCCACGAGGTTCCGGGACTTGAGGATGGGCAACCCGGGAACGCGGTTGAAGCTGGACGCAACCATGTAATAGGTGCCGCGGACCTGGACGGCATCGGGGTCCGGCCAGTCGGCGTTGAGGATGGGATTGGCGTACACGGGGACGGCGTTGCGCGAGGTCATGATGTCCTGTCGGGATGGCTGGGCGTGCGTACGGCGGGATGGTGTTCAAGCAGGTGGAGCGCCTGGTCCGGTGATGCCACGGCGCCGTCGTGGATGACGGCGTGCAGCGACTGGACCAGCGGGTGGGCGGCGCTGGCCACCGCTTTTTCGGACCAGGCGACGGCGGGCCCCACGCCCAGGTAGCCCTCGGAGCGGATGAACCAGGGGCGGGTGGGAGCGTCCTGGGCGAGCACCACCGTGACGGGCGCGCCGCCGGTGACGGTGCTGATGGCAAGCCAGGGCGAGCGGGATCCGTGCGCCGGATCCGCGCCGGCACCGGCAGCGGAGAAGACGCGGGTTTCGGAGCAGTCCGCGGGGAAGCGCCAGAAGATGCCGCCGTATCCGGCGCCGCTGCGGCCTTTCACGGCCGACGACGACACCTCCAGGGCGGGGACGCCACCCGCCGGGACCATCACCGAGGTCAGGGTCAGGCTCCAGGTTCCCGGGGCGGGGTGCGCGGAAACCTCCACCGTGCGGCGTTCCTCTGCCAGGAGGGTTCCGTGCCGGGAAGTCCACAGCACGGTACCGGAGGCACGGCCTTCCTCTTCGGTCCAGCTGTCCAGGGCCTGGCTGCCGTGGTTGGGCAGGACCACGGGTCCGAGGTCCTGCGTGTAGGTGGACCCGCCCCAGAAGTTGGTGCCGTTCAGGTCCGAAAAGGCCACGGACAATCCCAGGTGGTGGATATGGTCTGCCGGTGCGACGTCCGTCAGCACGGTTCCGGACAGGGAGCGTACCGGGTGGAAGTACGGCCTCGGTGCACTGGCCGGCGCAACGCCTGAGCCGGGAACCAGGGCAATGAGCCGGGCGGGCTCAAGGGCTGGGATGGGCAACGGCGCCTCCTTCCGGTGGGAAATACATCGCACCTATGGCGATGGAGAACAGCATAGGCATGCAGAAAAGAATCAGCAAGTATCACAGAAACTTTCTGCTCTCAGAACTGCATCTGTTTTGGGAAAGGTGTTGACAGTCACAGCCGCTGCTTGCTAGAAATCGTTTACTCACTTCTTTCGTATCCCTGCCCGGGGTTGGCTTTTGCCTCGTTGGCAGCGAAGGTCGATGGCAGAGGCAGCAGAAAGTTTCTGGAAAATTCAGCAGGCTAACGCTCCTACGGGGCAGCCACAGAGAGGCGTCATTCAATGAAGAAGACAGCAACCACCGGGTTCTCCCGCAGGATCTTCCTGGGAGCGGCAGTCACGGCCGCGGGCCTGGGCCTGAGCGGCTGCGCTGGAGGTGGTTCCCCGGCAGCCGGCGGCAACGTTGAACTCAACTTCGTCTACTGGGGCGATTCCAACCGGGCCAAGATGACGGACGCGGCCATCAAGGTCTTCGAAGAGAAGAATCCCGGCATCACTGTCAAGAGCGAGTACCAGGACAGCGGCCCCTACGCGGACAAGCTGGCCACCCGCTTCGCCGGCGGCAACCCGCCGGATGTCCTGGCCATGGCCAACCGCAGCCTCCTCGAATACGCGCAGCGTGGCACTTTGGCGGACCTCAAAGGGCTTCCGGAACTCAACCTGGAGAAGATCCCGGACACGGTACAGAGCCGCGGCGAAGTGGACGGCAAGCTCTACGGGCTGGCCACCGGCGTCACCACCATCGGCATGGTGGTGAACAAGACCATCACGGACCAGGCCGGCGTCACCATCCCTGACGACAAGACCTGGAGCTGGGAAGACTACGCAAAATTTGCCACCGAGGTGACCCAGAAGACCGGCGGCAAGGTCTACGGCGCCGGTTACGACGTATCAACGGAAACCGGCCCCATCCTTCTTGCCCGGCAGCGCGGCGAGGACTTCTATACCGAGGACAACAAGCTCGGCGTCAGCGAGGACACCATCCGCGAGTGGTTCCAGTACAGCGTTGA
Organism: Pseudarthrobacter sp. NPDC059871; assembly: GCF_042731175.1. NCBI lineage: Bacteria > Bacillati > Actinomycetota > Actinomycetes > Micrococcales > Micrococcaceae > Pseudarthrobacter > Pseudarthrobacter sp. NPDC059871. The sequence continues at coordinate 424,430 of NZ_JBHWJV010000002.1, read as the reverse complement.
CCTGCGCAACGCCGGCGGGTACCCGCCCGCGGGATTCTTCGAGCAAATCGGCGGCTCGCCCGCGCAGTCCTACCTGGCGAAGGGCACGGTGGCTTCCCAGATCATTCCCATCAACAACTTCCGGGGCTATAACGAGGCTGTCCAAGGCGACGTGGTACTGCTGCGCATGCCTGGTGAAACCACGGACAAGCGGCGCGGTTACTCCGCCGACCCCACGATGCTCTGGTCCATCGCTGCCAAGTCCAAGCACCCCAAGGAAGCGGCCAAGCTCCTTGACTTCCTGACCAACGACGCCGACGGCGCAGCTGAAACGCTGACCCAGCGCGGTGTGCCGATCAACCCCGATGTGGCGGAGTCCATCACGTCGAAGCTCAGCGCTGACGACACCACCTTCGTCAACATGATGGCCGCCATCCAGGAGGACGACCTTCCCCCGGCCTACGTCTACCCCAAGGGCGCCAGCGTGGTGGCTGACACCCTCAAGCAGCTGGCCACCGAGGTTGAGTTCGGCAGGATCACCCCGGCCGACGCCGCCAAGACCTTCCTTGACAAGAGCAATGCAGCCATCAACAAGTAGCACCAGCCCACACCCGAAAGGAGCCTGACGCATGTCGGTACTGACCAAACAAGCCCCCGGCGCGGCGGCCTCGCTTGCGGCAGGACCTCCGGGCCGCCGGAAGCAGGGCACCGCGCGGCGAAGGAACCAGCGCTCGGGCTACCTGTTCCTGCTGCCCTGGTTCCTGGGCATGCTTTTCACCATCATTCCGTTCTTCGCCTCCCTGTACCTGGCGTTTACGGACTACAACCTGTTCACCGAGCCCAACTTCGTGGGGCTGGCAAACTTCCAGGCGATGACCGAGGACCCCCGGCTGTGGCAGTCGCTGAAGGTCACGTTCATCTACACCTTCGTTTCAGTGCCCATTTCGCTGGCCGTCGCCCTGCTCATCGCCCTGGTGCTCAACCGGGGACTGCAGGGCCTGGCCATCTACCGGTCCGTGTACTACCTGCCCTCCCTGCTGGGCGGCAGCGTGGCCATCGTGATGCTGTGGCGCTACATCTTCGGCAACGAAGGAATCGTCAACAGCTTTCTGGGACTGTTCGGGATCGCCGGCCCTGCCTGGGTGACGGATCCGGACTTCTCCCTGAGCACCCTGATAGTCCTGAACGTCTGGACCTTCGGCTCACCCATGGTGATCTTCCTGGCCGGACTGCGGCAAGTCCCCACTATGTACTACGAGGCGGCTTCCATCGACGGGGCGTCCCGGTGGCGGCAGTTCCGCAACATCACCATCCCGCTGATCAGCCCCATCATCTTCTTCAACCTCATCATGCAGCTCATCGGGTCCTTCCAGACCTTCACCCAGGGCTACGTCATGAGCGGCGGCACCGGTGGCCCGGCTGATTCGACGCTGTTCTACAACCTCTACCTGTACCAAAAGGGCTTCACCGAATTCGAGATGGGGTACGCCTCGGCGATGGCCTGGCTGCTGCTGATGATCATTGCGATCTTCACCGCCATCAACTTCATCGCATCCAAGTTCTGGGTCTTCTACGACAATTAAGGCAACCCCATGGCACTCCTCGAATCACCTCCCACATCAGCCACCAAACCCGGGAAACCGGCGAAGCAGCCCAAGCAGGCGGATCCGGAAGACGCCCTCACCGGGACCCGGGGCACCCGGTTTTCCCGGCACCTGATCCTCTGCCTGGTGGGGCTGGTGATGATGTATCCACTGCTGTGGCTGATCTCCAGCTCCTTCAAGCCCAGCAACGACATCTTCCGGCAACTGGGGCTCTGGCCGGACAACTGGGATTTCAGCAACTACGCCGAGGGCTGGACCGCGCTTAACCAGCCGTTCCACGTTTACCTGATCAACTCGATGATCGTGGTGGTCTTCTCCATCATCGGCAACATCTTCTCCTGTGCCCTGGCGGCGTACGCCTTTGCCCGGATGGAGTTCACGGGCCGGAAGCTGTTTTTCGCCCTGATGCTGGGAACGCTGATGCTCCCGGGGCACGTGCTCCTGGTGCCGCAGTACATCATCTTTTCGCAGCTCGGCTGGCTGGACACCTACCTGCCGCTGATCGTGCCGAACTTCATGGCCACCAACGCGTTCTTCATTTTCCTCATGGTTCAGTTCATGAAGGCGCTGCCCAGGGAACTGGACGACGCCGCGCAGATCGATGGCTGCGGACCATTCCGCACGTTCCTGCGGGTCATCCTTCCGCTCTGCGTTCCCGCCATGGCCACCACCGCCATCTTCACGTTCATTTCAACGTGGAACGAGTTCTTCGGACCCCTGCTCTATATCCAGAACCAGGACCTCTACACCGTCCCGCTGGCGCTCCGGGCCTTCATGGACTCCGAGGGCCAGAGCATGTGGGGACCCATGTTCGCCATGTCCGTAGTGTCCATCGCACCCATCATCGGCTTCTTCATTGCCGGCCAGAAGTACCTGATCAACGGCATCGCCACCACGGGCCTGAAGTAGCCCGCGTCTCTCCACGCATCACCCACTCAACAACACAGTGCACGGTGCCCGGGCTGGAGGCTGCCCGGGAGCCGGAACAAAGGAGTTTTGCATGAGTTTGCGTCGGTTCTTAGGTGCGGCAACCGCCGTCGTCCTTCTGTCCAGCCTGGCAAGCGCCCCGGCGACGGCGGCACCGCCGCTGCAGGGTTCCGGTGCCGCGACCCCGTCGGTCCCGGCACCCACAGTCCAGGCAAATGCCGTCCTGGCAGCCACCGTCCTTGCCCCCACTTCGCTGTCCGAAGGGAACGGGCCGCTGTGGAAGCAGACGCCCGACGGCTTCGCATCGCTTCCCGGGAACGGGCTGGCGGGCACTACCGGCGGGCAGGCGGGACGGATTGTCACGGCCTCCACCATCGCCCAGCTCCAGGAGTATGCCTCGGCTGCAGAGCCACTGGTGATCTTCATCAGCGGCTCCCTCACGGCTGACCAGTACGTCAAGATACCTGTCGCTGCCAACAAGAGCTTCATCGGCACGGGGGCAGGGGCCGAGGTGGTCAACGCCGGCTTCAAGCTGATCAATGTCTCCAACGTGATCTTTCGAAACTTCACGGTCCGGGATTCCTACATCCCGGGTGACTGGGACGGCAAGCGGCCGGACAACGACCGTGACGGCATCCAGCTCGATACCAGCCACCACGTCTGGGTGGACCACATGAAGTTCGAGCGGATGGGCGACGGCCTGATCGACACCCGCAAGGACTCGGACTACCTGACCTACTCCTGGAACGTGTTCGCGGACAACAACAAAGCCCTGGGAGTGGGCTGGACCGCCAACGCCGTCACGAAGATGACCATCCACCACAACTGGATCCGCAACACCACCCAGCGGAACTTCAGCCTGGACAACACTGCCGCCGCGCACGTCTACAACAACTACCTGCAGGACGTTGGCCAGTACGGCATGATGGGCCGCAACAACGCCAAAGTGGTACTGGAAGGAAACTACTTCACCGCCGTCCAGGACCCGATTGTAGCCAAGGACCCCGCCACCCAGGTGGTAAACCGGGACAACATCTTCGACTCCACCCGGGGCCGCAAGGACAACGTGGGAACCGCATTCGACCCCGCTGCGAACTACTCCTACACCGTGGACAGCGCCGCGGCAGTGCCGGGCATCGTCAGTGCAGGCGCCGGACCCCGCGAGAACAATGCACCGAACAAGGCCGCAAACATCACCGTGGCACTGGACGGGACGGGAGACTTCGGCAGCCTGCAGGCCGCCATCGGCTCCATCCCTGCCGGCAGCACCCAGCCGCGGAGCATTACCGTGAAACCCGGCACCTACCGCGAAGTGGTTAACGTCTGGGCGGACCGCCCCAACCTCACCATCCAGGGCGCAACAGCCAACCCGGCCGACGTCGTCATCACCTACGACCTGCCCGCGAACGGTGCGAAGTTCTTCGGCGGAACCTGGGGAGCCGTGGGCAGCGCCACGCTGACCGTGGCAGCCTCGGGCACCACCGTCCGCAACCTGACGGTGGAAAACGCCTATGACGAAGCGGCCAACGGAGGAAGCCAGGCATTGGCCGTCCGCAGCGTCGCAGACAGGGTGGTTTTCGACGGCACCCGCTTCCTGGGCAACCAGGACACCTACCTCGCCGACACCACGGGCAGGGACGCCAGCGCCAGGACCTACCTGAAGAACTGCTACATCGAAGGCGACGTGGACTTCCTGTACGGCCGCGGCACCGCCGTCTTTGACGGCTGCACCATCCATTCCCTGGACCGGCGAAGCGACACGAACAACGGCTACATCGTGGCCCCGAGCACCAAGAACTCCAACCCGTACGGCTTCCTGATCGTCAACAGCACCCTTACCTCCGATGCCGCTCCCGGCACCGTGAGCCTGGGCCGCCCCTGGTTTGCCAGCAGTGATCCGGACGCACACCCCATGGCGGTCATCCGGGACTCGATCCTGGGCAACCACATCGCAGTCCAAGGCTGGGCGGATATGAGCGGCCACGCCTGGACCGAAGGAAGGTTCGCTGAGTACAGGAACACTGGCCCGGGCGCGTACGACAACGAATTCCATCCCCAGCTGTCCGAGGCGGAGGCCGCCAAGTTCACCGTAGACGCGTTCCTCGGCGACTGGACCCCGGCAGGACGTGGCTGAGATGGCTGGCGACCACCCTTTCGAGGAGAACCACAGATGATGTCCCTGGCTGGATCCGTTGTACTGGCCACCGCTGTTGCCCTCGCCGGACCACTTCCGTCAGCGGCACCATCCGGCGCCGAGCGTTCGCAAAGCACCCCCGACCTGGGCCGGCAAGTCCTCGCCGCAGGCGATGGCTGGGCCTCCGCTGACGGCGGCACCACCGGCGGCTCCAGCGCCGTGCCCGCGAACGTGCACGAAGTTTCAACGAGGGATGAACTTGCCGCCGCGGTGGCAGGAAACGAGCCTAAGATCGTGTACGTGAAGCACGGCTTCAACGCAAACACCGCCTCGGATGGCACCGCCATCACGTGCGGGGACTACGCAACCGGCGGCTACTCACTTGAGGCCTACCTCGCGGCTTTCGACCCCGCGAACTGGACGGGGCCGGCCTCCGGCCCCCTCGAGGAGGCCCGCAAGGATTCAAGTGCGAAGCAGCGTGAACGGGTCCGGATCAACGTTGGCGCCAACACCACCATCGTGGGCGTTGGTGACGTCCAGCTCTCTGGCTTCACGTTGAACATCGACAATGTGGATAACGTGATCGTCCGAAACCTCCGCCTCTCCGACGCCTATGACTGCTTCCCGGGCTGGAACGGGGATACCTGGAAAACCGAGTGGGACAACCTGGTGGTCTCCGGCTCCACCCACGTTTGGCTGGACCACCTGACGCTGGACGACGGCGAAACAGCCGATGCCGACCAGCCGCGGTATTTCGGTGAGCGGTTCCTGCGCCATGACGGCCTCCTCGACGTCGTCCGGCAGGCAGACCTGGTCACCATGTCCTGGAGCCGGCTCTCGGGCCACGACAAATCCATGCTGTGGGGCAACGGAGACGGTGCCACGGCGGACCGCGGCAAGCTGCGGGTTACCCTCCACCACAACGAATTCGTGGACCTGGGGCAGCGTGCGCCACGGGTCCGGTTTGGGCAGGCGCACGTGTACAACAACGTGTACCGCGTGACGGACCCGGCGCAGTACCAGTACTCATGGGGTGCGGGCGTGGAATCCAGCATCATCGCCCGTAACAACACGTTCGAACTCGCGGAAGGCATCCCGGCCGCACAGATCATCCGGAATTTCGGCGGAACGGGAATCGACGAGGCAGGCACCTGGGTCAACGGCCGGAAGGTCAACGTCCTGGACGCCTATAACGCTGCCAACCCGGATGCTGCGCTGACCCCTGCAGTCAGCGGCACCGCCGGGCCGCACCTGCGAATCGAGCCGGCTCCGGCAGCCCGGGAAGGGGTGGGGCGTGAAGCAGGGTCTGGCCAAGGCTCTTGAAGTCCTACTAGTCTTCAGGAACGGCCCGCAACCGGGAGCAACGATGATCACGAGGAGCGAAGTTGTCCAATCACACGTACAGCATTTCTGAAATTGTCGGTACTTCCACGGAAGGTGTGGACGACGCCGTTCGGAACGGGATCGCCAAGGCCTCCCAGACCCTCCGCAACCTTGACTGGTTCGAAGTCAAGGAAGTCCGGGGCCACCTCGAAGACGGCAAGGTGGCGGACTGGCAGGTGACCATCAAGATCGGTTTCCGCCTCGAAGAACAGTAGGACGCGACCCTAAACAGATGAAGAAGGCCGTGACCCTTTGGGTCACGGCCTTCTTCATCCCGGCACATCCCTTGTGCGGGTACTGCGTGGGCTTCGCTTTAGTAGGCCTGTCCCAGCGACCGGCGCCGCCACACTGTGGGAACGCCGTCGAACGCGGGAAAAACGTGGCCCTCGAAGAAGGACAGCACCGTGTGCGGATCGTGGTCCGGGCTCCACAGTCCGGACACCGGGCAGTGCGAGCCGGTGGACGTCGAGGCGGTGCCGGCGGGAGCGGCCTGGCGTTCTTTCAGCAGCGCGATGCGTTTCATCGTTGAGACCATCCTTGGGAAGAAGTGTGTTCCCCAAGCCTACGAAACCCCACGGACCGCCAAAATGGATCTCTGGCCAAACAATGCAATCCTGTCTGGCCAAACGTACAAGGCTTCTAGGGCTCTGCGGCGCCGGACGGCGGAACCTCGCCTACCCGCTCCCGCTCGGGCAGCGCCTCGCCCGCGCCCAGGCTCCCCAGCAGGGCCAACGCGTCCGACGACGGCGAGCCCGGTTTCGCTGAATACACCCTCAGCACCTGGTCGGGGTCGTCCGGGAGGGCGAGGCTTTCAAAGTTCAGTTCGAGGTCCCCCACGGTGGGGTGGTGCAGGCGCACTATCCCCGCAGACCGGCTGGCAACCCGGTGCCCGGCCCACCACTGCCGGAACTGTTCGCTGTTCACCGCCAGCTCCCCCACCAGCTGGTTGGCCTGGGGATCGTTCGGGTGGCGGCCCACATCGAGCCGCAGCGACCCGGCAGCCTCGGCCGCCAGCGTCTTCCAGTCGCGGAACAGCTCCCTGGCCGCCGGATCGAGGATGAGCCAGCGGGTGAGGTTCCGCTCCGCCGCGGGCAGCGAGGGAAAGTCGGCGAACAGCAGGTACGCCATCCTGTTCCCGGCGAGGACGTCGCTGCGGCGGCCCAGCAGCAGGGCAGGCACATCACCCACGGCCTCGAGCAACTGCCGCAGCCCCGGCCGCACTCCCTGGGCTGCCGCGCCGGCGGTACGCGGGTTGGCGGCGCAATTCTCCAGCAAATCCATCATGTGCGCATGCTCGCTGCTGTCCAGCCGCAAAGCCCGCGACACGGCGTCAAGGACGGTCCGGGAAGGATGGATGTTGCGGCCCTGTTCGAGCCTTACGTAGTAGTCCGTGCTGACGCCGGCCAGGCGGGCTACTTCCTCGCGCCGCAGCCCGGGCACTCGGCGGGCGCCCGTGGTGGGCCCGGCACCGGCGTCCTCGGGTGTCAGGCGCGACCGCATGGCTTTGAGGAATTTTCCGAACTCGGCACTTTGACCCATGCTGACCATTCTGCCCGTCCGTCCGGCACTCCTCCTACACCGAAGGTAGGACTGCCAGTCCTAGGAAAAACAGGATCACGGTTACTTGCTGACGTGGCGGCCAAAAGTGCATAGGCTCAATACTGAGCCAGCGGAAACCGCTTTCTCCCTGTCGAGCCAACGGCACCGATCCCAGCACCAGCATCATCCAAGGAGCACCATGTCAGAGCTGACACTGAACAACGGCGTCACCATCCCCCAGCTTGGCCTCGGCGTTTTCCAGGTCCCGCCGGAAGATACCCAGCGGATCGTTGAGGACGCCTTCGAGGCGGGATACCGGCACATCGATACCGCTGCCGGATACCGCAACGAGGCCGGCGTCGGCGCCGCCATAGCGGCGACGGGCATCGCGCGCGAGGACATCTTCGTCACCACCAAGCTCCGGAACGGCGAGCAGGGCAAGGCCCAGGAGGCGTTCCAGAACAGCCGCAAGGCGCTGGGACTGGACTTCGTCGACCTCTACCTCATCCACTGGCCGGTCCCGTCGCAGGGACTTTTTGTCCAGGCCTGGAAGGAACTGGAACGGCTCTACGACAACAAGCAGATCCGGGCCATCGGCGTCTCCAACTTCCTCGCCGACCACCTGGACACCCTGCTGGAATCGTCGGAAATCGTCCCGGCCGTGAACCAGATCGAACTGCACCCCAGCTACCAGCAGGCCCACCTTGCGGCCAAGTGCCGGAGCCTCGGCATCGAGGTGGAGGCCTACAGCCCGCTGGGGCAGGGCGGCGACCTGAACGGCAACGCCGTCACGGCCATCGCCGACGCCCATGGAGCCACCACGGCACAGGTGGTGCTCGCCTGGCACCTCGCCTCCGGAAACATCGTGATCCCCAAGTCAGTTGACCCCGGCCGGATGCGCGAGAACTTCGCTGCGTCCTCCCTCACCCTTTCCGACGACGAACTGGCAGCCATCACCGCGCTGGAGTCCGGTGCCCGCATCGGCTCCGATCCCGCCGTCGCCTCCTTTACCCAGATGTAGAAAGGACCTTCTTATGCAGTACACCCATCTTGGCCGCTCAGGCCTGCAGGTCTCCCGCCTTTGCCTTGGCACCATGAACTTCGGCCCCCAGACCGAGGAAGCCGACGCGCACGGCATCATGGACTCCGCGCGGGAGAACGGCATCAACTTCTTCGACACCGCCAACGTATATGGCGGTGCCGGCCACCGCGGCTGGACCGAAGAAATCATCGGACGCTGGTTCGCCAAGGGCGGCGAGCGCCGCGAACACACGGTGCTGGCCACCAAGCTCTACGGCACCATGACGGACCGGCCCAACGAGTCCAAGCTCTCCGCACTGAACATCCGGCGTGCCCTGGACGCCAGCCTCAAGAGGCTCCAGACCGACTACATCGACGTCTACCAGTTCCACCACATCGACAGGAACACCCCGTGGGACGAGATCTGGCAGGCCATCGAAGTGGCGGTCCAGCAGGGCAAGATCCTGTATTCGGGCAGCAGCAACTTTGCCGGCTGGCACATCGCCCAGGCCCAGGAGGCAGCGCACCGGCGCAACTACACCGGCCTGGTCAGCGAGCAGTCCATCTATAACCTGTTCCGCCGTGAACTGGAGCTTGAGGTCATCCCGGCGGCGCAGCAGTACGGCCTGGGGCTCATCCCGTGGTCGCCGCTGCAGGGCGGGCTGCTGGGCGGCGTGCTGAAGAAGGAACGCGACGGCGTCCGGCGCACCGAGGGACGGGCCCTGGAAACCCTGAAGAAGCACGAGGACCAGATCCGCCAGTACGAGGACCTTGCCGATGACCTGGGGCACGAACCCGGGGACGTCGCACTGGCCTGGCTGCTGCACCAGCCCGCCGTCACGGCACCGATCGTGGGGCCCAGGACGCAGGAACAGCTGGACGCCGCCATCCGCGCCCTGGATGTCACCCTCGATGAGGACGCGCTCAAGCGGCTGGACCACATCTTCCCGGGGCACAAGACCGCTCCGGAAGACTACGCGTGGTAAACCCGCCGTCAGTTTCCGGGACAGCCGCTGGGACGGTGGCGCCGAGAAGCATCCTCTTCATCGGCGGCACCGGAGTCATCAGCGCGGCGGCCGCTGAACACGCCGTCGCGCTGGGCCACCGGCTCACCATCCTGAACCGGGGCCGGTCCACCCGGCCGATCCCGGACGGCGCGGAGGTCCTGCATGCGGACGTCCGGGACCCGGCGTCGGTGCGCGAGGTGCTGGGCGGGAGGGAGTTCGACGCCGTTGCGGACTTCATCTCGTACACCCCGGACCAGGCGCAGGCCGGGCTCGAGCTGTTCCGCAGCCGGACCGGGCAGTACGTGTTCATCAGTTCAGCGTCGGCGTACCAGAAACCACCCACCCGGTTGCCCATCCTGGAATCCACGCCGCTGAAGAACCCGTTCTGGCAATACTCCCGGGACAAGATTGCTTGCGAGGAACTGCTGTTCCGCGCCTACCGCGACGAGGATTTCCCGCTCACCGTGGTGCGACCCTCCCACACCTACGACCGGACCAAAATCGCCATGGTGGGCGGCTGGACGTACATCCACCGCATGCGCGCCGGCCTCCCCGTGATGGTCCACGGCGACGGCACCTCGCTGTGGACGCTGACGCACAGCAGGGACTTTGCCAAGGCCTTCGTGGGACTGCTCGGCAGGCCGCAGGCGGTGGGTGAAAGCTACACCATCACCTCTGACGAGTACCTGCCGTGGAACCAGATCTACCGTCTGTTCGCCCGGGCTGCCGGGGTGGCTGAGCCGGAACTGGTGCATGTGGCCTCGGAAACCATTGCGGCCCACAGTCCGGAGCTCGGGCCCAACCTGCTGGGCGACAGGTCGCACTCGGTGGTGTTCGACAACACCAAGATCAAGTCCCTGGTCCCGGAGTACACCGCCACCATTCCGTTCGCCGACGGTGCCCGGGAAATCGTCCAGTGGTACGACGCCAACCCGGAGCTGCAGCAGGTGGACCAGCCCTACATGGACCTCAGCGACACCCTCACCAAATGGGCCGCGGGCGGCGTGAACTAGCGTCCCGGCGGGGCAAACAGGAACACGCAGGAAAGAGCAGGACGCCGACGGCGGGAGGTGGGCTCCCGCCGTCGGCGTCATTTTTCCTGCCGCGCCCCATGGCGCGGATGGCCTACTTCCGGTGCCAGGTGCCGGCGTCGTCCGCGGCGAACGCATCAAGCGCCGGCAGCGCGCGGCCGGCAAAGTCGAAGACTGCCTGGTTTTCCCAGGCATTGCCTGACGCGGGGTCGGCCGGATCCCAGCCGTTGCCTGGAACCGACGTCCAGGCGGGCTCCCAGTAGACGGCGCCGATGCCGCGTCCGCCTGGAGCGGATGCCACCACGTCCTGGACCGCCCGGAAATTGGCGGCCTGGCCCGCCGGTGTTGCCGGGTAGCCCTTGACGAGCTGGGACCCGTTGGCGATCACGTTTTCCCACGGGGCGTTGGGGTTGTCCTCAAGGGTGAACGGGTACGAGGTTTCCACCACCAGCACGTCCTTGCCGTACCGCTGGGAGAGTGTGGTTACAGCGTTCTGCAGGTCTGCCAGGGTGCCGTGCCAGTACCCGTAGTAGGACAGTCCGATGAAGTCCATGGGCACGCCGCGCTTGGTGGCTTCATCGAACCACCAGGTCAGCCCGCCGATGCCGTTGTTGATGTTGGTCAGGTGGAGCACGGTCCTGGTGTCCGGGCTGACGTCCTGGACGGCACGGGTTCCGGCTTTGAGGAAGGCGGCGAGGTTGTCCCACTGGGCGCCATCCACACCGTCCGCAGGATCAACGTCCCAGGTCTGGCCCAGCGGCCAGAGCATGCCGGGGTTGATTTCGTTGCCCACCTGCGCGGCATACGGCGTGATCCCGGCGGCCTTCAGCGCAGCCATGAGGTCCTTGGTGTGTGCGTACACGGCGTCGGCCATGGCTGCCACGGACATGCCCTTCCAGGCCGCCGGAACGCCCTGCGCCCCTGGATCGGTCCAGCGGTCGGAGTAGTGGAAGTCCACCAGCACCTTCATGCCCTGGGCCTGGGCGCGCTTGGCCATATCCACCACCTGCTGCCGGGTGTTGTAGCCATCGGCCGGATTGACCCAGACCTTCAGGCGGACCAGGTTGGCGCCGGCATCGGCAAAAGCCTCCACCGGGTCTATCCGGGTACCGTCCGCCGTGGCGTACACGGCGCCGTGGTCCTCGTTCTTGGGAACGTTGGACAGGTCGGCGCCGCGGAAGGTCCGCTCCACCCGGCCTTCGGTGAAAGTCACGTTGTCCATGCTGGCCCATGCCCCGGCGCCCGTGGTTGTGAGCGAGAGGGTGCATTTGCCCGCCACGTTGGCGCTGACGGCGAGGGTCAGCCACTGATTATCGGTTTCCGTGGAGGGCAGGACGGTGGAACCGTCGCTGCCGCATCCGGAGAGGACCAGGCGGGAGGAATCCACCGGGCCGCCGGACTTGATCGAGGCGCGGAAGGTCCACCACCCCTTCTTCAGGCCCGTGACGGTCTGCGAGGTGGTCACCGTGTTGTCCGAGGCCAGGTAGTGGGTGAGCCGGTGCGCCGAGTCGGCTCCCCCGGACTCCACCGTGGCCGCGCCGGCCGGCCCGGAAACGGACCAGCCCGTGGTTCCCGCTTCGAAGCCCGAATTGGCTACGGAAGCCGGTCCAGCGCCAGGGGGCTTGCCCGGGGCCGCAGCGGCAGGACCGGCAGCCAGCAACGTTCCTGCCAGGGCCAGCGCGGTGACGGCGGCCAGGGCCCGGCCGGAGGGCAACGAGCGGCCGGAAAGTTGTAGGCGGCCAGGCTGCCGTTTGCGGGCAGTGCGCGTCGTGCGGGGAATTATCACTGGGGCGTCCTCCTTGACGTTGAACCTTGGGCGTGGAAACCGGCCGGGGCCTCGGCGGCCCCGGCCGGCGGTCTGTAGGGCTAGCTGGATCCTTCAGGGGTGCGGATGACCCGCACGGTTCCGGCCGGAATGGCGGCGACGCCGTCCACCCTTTCACCGGAAACCATGTCCATTCCCGAGACTGCGAATGACGCGTCAGCCTCGGTGTGGTTGATCAGGAACGTGAAGCGCTCTGCGCCGTTGCTGCGCACGGAAACCTCCAGGCCTGACGGGTGCCCGTCGCCCACGGACTGCCCGGCGTGGGCCAGCGCCTCCGCCAGGATGGCAGCCAGGCCGCCGTCGTCCAGGTCCGTCGAGACGTACCACGCCGTGCCGCTGCCGAAGGCGTTGCGGGTGATGGCCGGTCCCGGCGCCGCCGGTCCGTCCTGGTAACGGGCCACGACGTCGGCGGTGGTGGGGTGGATTTCCTCGGACCAGATGGTGCCGGTCCCGCCTCCGGCGCTGAGCTGGACTGCCTGGTGTTCACGCAGGGGCAGGAATTCGTGGATTTCCAACCCCAGCAGGTCGCGCAGCGGTCCCGGCGAAGCTCCCGGGGGAACGGTGTCCGTGGCGTCCACGATGCCCGAGAAGTAGGACACCATCAGGTGCCCGCCGCCCCGGACATAGTTGCGCAGGTTCGCCGCTGCAGGTTCGCCCACAAGGTACAGGGCCGGGGCCAGCACCAGGTCGTAGCCGGAAAGATCCGATTCCGGGTGGGCGAAGTCCACGGCTACGCCACGGTTCCACAGCACGGAGTAGTAGGCCTCGATCCGCTCCCGGTGGGTCAGCTCGTTGCTGGGCCGCCATTCCAGGTCCTGGGCCCAGAAGGATTCAACGTCCCACAGAATGGCCACTTTGGCGGTGACGGTGGAGCCCTTCACGGCCGTGAGTTTCTGCAGGTCGTCGCCCAGGTCCAGGACTTCCCGCCAGATCCGGGTGCCCGTTCCAGCGTGCGGAAGCATGGCCGAGTGGAACTTTTCCGCCCCGAAGCGGGAGGCGCGGAACTGGAAGAACATCACGGCGTCGGCACCGCGGGCCACGTGGGCCAGGCTGTTGCGGGCCAGCTCACCCGGACGCTTGGCGATGTTGCGGCCCTGCCAGTTCACGGCGCTGGTGGAGTGCTCCATCAGCATCCACGGCTTGTTCCCGGCCAGCGAGCGGGTGAGGTCTGCGTCCATGGACAGGAGGATGTGGTTGTCCGTCCGCTGCGCCACGAGGTAGTGGTCGTTGGCCACGATGTCCACCTCCCGGCTCCAGGCCCAATAGTCCGGGGACAGGCAGTTGGTGGCCATGAAATTGGTGGTCACCGGGGTATTGGGGGCGTAGCGGCGGATGACGTCGCGTTCCGCGATGAAGCACTCCAGCATGGCGTTGGAGGTGAACCGGGCGAAGTCCAGCCGCTGCCCCTGGTTGCTGACGCTCGCGGAGATCCGCGGGGCGTCGATCTCGTCCCAGGCGTTGTACTTCTGGCCCCAGAAGAGGGTGCCCCAGGCCGCGTTCAGGGCGTCCAGGCTGCCGTAGCGGGCCTGCAGCCAGGTCCGGAACGCCGCCACGGAGGCGTCGTCGTAGGACTCGCTGACGGGGGCGCCGTACTCGTTGTGGACATGCCAGAGGACGACGCCGGGGTGGGAACCATAGCGCCGCGCCAGCTGTTCGGTGATGTTCACCGCAGCCCGGCGGTAGTCCGGCGAGCTGGGCGCGGCCATTCCGCGGGAACCGTGACCCAGTGTGAGTCCGTCCCGGGTCACGGGATGGGCCTGGGGGTACTTTTTCCAGAACCAGGCCGGCGGGGCTGCGGTGGGTGTGCCCAGGTCGATGCTGATGCCGGCATCGGTGAGCAGGTCCACAAGGTGGTCCAGCCACTCGAAGTCGTACTCCCCTTCCCGCGGTTCCAGCAGGACCCAGGAGAAGATCCCAACGCTGACCAGGTTGATGCCGGCTTCGCGCATCAGGGCGATGTCCTCCACCCACACCTCGCGGGGCCACTGCTCAGGGTTGTAGTCCCCGCCGTAGCAAAGGCCCGCCGGGCGCTGGACCCACGGCGCCGGCGCGAGTCCGGGTGCTGGGGCCTGCAGGACGTCTGTCATCGGGTGATCTCCTTAGAACTGTGTGCGCTCCCAGTAGTATCACAGCTCTTAGTTGAAGTGATACAGGCAATATTCTGTTGACATAGATCACAACTGTATGAATTACTGGAACCGCTCACAGGACTTGGTTGACGCAGTGTGTCCGCCTCCGCCGCAGCACCACGGATCCCGCACCGGGGTCCCACCAGCTCTTACACAGCCAGCTTTTTCGACAAGGAGGACGGAATGCGCAGCTCATTTCGTGCAGGCGCAGTGGCAATGATGGCCGCAGCGGCCCTGCTCACCGCAGGATGTTCCACAGGATCAGGCACCAACGCCGTGGAACAGAACACCGATCCCAACCAGAAGGTGGAACTGACCTACTGGGCATGGGCCCCGAACCTGGACAAGGTGGTGGATATCTGGAATGAGAAAAACCCCAACATCCACGTCACGGTCAACAAGCAGGATGGCGGCGATCCCGCCATCACCAAACTGCTGACGGCCGTCAACGCCGGCTCCGGCGCGCCGGACCTGATCCAGGCGGAGTACCAGAAGATCCCCACCCTGGTGGCGGCGGACGCGCTGGCGGACCTCTCGGGAACCGAAGCCAAGGACACCAAGGAAACGTTCCCCGAGGCCGTCTGGAATTCCGTCACCCTTGGTGGCGACGCCCTCTATGCCGTTCCACAGGACACGGGCCCCATGGCGTTCTACTACCGTGCGGACATTTTCGAGCGCCTTGGCCTCGCCGTCCCCACCACCTGGGAAGAGTATGCGGCGGCGGCCAAGAAGGTGCACGATGCTGACCCGGAGGCCTACCTGGGCACGTTCTCCTCCAACGACGCCGGCTGGTTCACGGGCATGGCCCAGCAGGCCGGCGCGTCATGGTGGGCCATTGATGGTGACGCGTGGAGCGTCAAGATCGCCGAGGACCCCACTGAGAAGGTGGCCGGTTACTGGGGAGGACTGGTGGAGCAGGGCATCATCGACAACAAGCCCATGTACACCCCCGAATGGAACGCCGCACTGAATAACGGCAAGCAGGTAGGCTGGCTCAGCGCTGCCTGGGCCCCCGGCGTGCTCTCCGGCAATGCCGGCGGAACGGCCGGCAAGTGGAAGGTGGCCCCCATGCCGCAGTGGGATTCCGCCAAGCCCGCCACCGGCAACTGGGGCGGCTCCTCCACCGCCGTGACCTCGCAGTCCAAAAACGTCGCCGCAGCTTCCAAGTTCGCTTCGTGGCTGAACACCGATCCCGAGGCAGTCAAGGCCCTGGTGGACGTGGCCGGCATCTACCCGGCGGACACCGAGGGTGCCAAGACGGCCCTGACCAAGGCGCCTGAATTCTTCAGCAACCAGCCCGACTTCTACGATGTGGTGGGCGAAGCTGCGCAGAGCGTCACATCGTTCAGCTACGGCCCCAACGTCAACGTGGCCTACAACGCTTACAACGATCAGTTCGCCAAGGCTGCCCAGGCCAAAACCAAGAGTGCGTTCCTGGACGCCGTGGCCGGCATGCAGCAGGTCACCGTTGACGACCTGAAGAAGACCGGTTTCACAGTCAAGTAGTCCCGCCTGCCGGGAGGGTGCCGCGGCACCCTCCCGGTTCCCCACCACCCCACCAAGGAAGTGCACCATGGCAGCGACAGCGACTGCGCCAACCAAAGCGGAGAAGACCGCAACTGCCGGGCCCGGGACTCCCCGGAAGGCCCGGAGCTTCAGGCAGCGTGCCCTGACCCCGTACGCCATGCTGGCGCCTGGTATTGTCCTGTTCGTGGTGTTCATGGCGGCGCCGATCATCTACACCCTGGTGTTGAGCTTCCAACAGAAGAAGGTCAGCGGGCTGGGGCTCGGCAAGGGCGCACAAAGCACAGTGTTTGCCGGGTTCGACAACTACATGCGCTCCCTGACCGACCCCGAGTTCACCGCCAGCGTCCTCCGTGTCCTCACCTACGGCGCCATCCTGATTCCGTTGATGCTCGGCTTCGCCCTTCTCTTCGCACTCCTCCTGGACTCGCGGCGCACCCGTGCCGGCAACTTCTCCCGCACCGCCATCTTCCTGCCCTACGCCGTGCCGGCCGTGATCAGCTCGCTGCTCTGGGGCTTCCTGTACCTGCCCGGAGTCAGCCCCTTCCACTTCGTGGCAGACAGGCTGGGAATCGCCCTGCCGTCGCTGCTGAACCCGGACCTGATCACCTTTGCCATCGCCAACATCGCCCTGTGGGGCGGCGTTGGCTTCAACATGATCGTCATGTACACCTCACTCAAGGCCGTGCCCCAGGAAATCTACGAGGCTGCCAAACTGGATGGCGCGTCGGAGATCCAGACCGCACTCCGCATCAAGATCCCCATCATTGCCCCCTCCGTGGTCATGACGGCCCTGTTTTCCATGATCGCCACCCTGCAGGTCTTCGCGGAACCCACCACGCTCCGCCCGCTGGCAAACAGCCTCTCCACGAGCTGGTCCCCGCTGATGCTCGTCTACCGGGACGCCTTCACCCGCAATGACATTTACTCCGCGGCCGCAACCAGCATCATCATCGCCCTCGCCACCTTCGCCATTTCCTTCCTCTTCCTGCGCATTGTGCAGAAGCGGGCCTTCGGACAGGAGAACTGACCGTGTCCACTCCCACTGAGATCCGCGAGAAGCCGAGCTTCCTTTCCACCGGCATCCTGATCCTTGGGGCGCTGTACTGCCTGTTCCCGGTCATCTGGGTGGTGGCCGCGGCCAGCAAGAGCAGCGATGAGCTCTTCTCCACCTTTACCTTTGCGCCCAGTGTCCACCTGTGGAACAACATCGTGGAACTGACCGCCTACCGCGACGGCGTGTTCTGGCGGTGGATGCTCAACACCGCCCTCTACGCCGGCGTGGGAGCCCTGCTCTCCACCTGGGTGTCCGCCCTCTCCGGCTATGTCCTGGCCAAATACGACTTTCCCGGCAAGAACGGCGTGTTCAAGGTCCTCCTCATGGGCGTGCTGGTTCCGGGCGTCATCCTGGCCATCCCGCAGTACCTGATGCTGGCCCAGCTGGGCCTGACCAACACGTACTGGTCCGTTCTCCTGCCGCAGATCATCAGCCCCTACGGGATCTACCTGGCCCGCATCTACGCCGCGGCGTCGGTTCCCGGGGACGTGATCGAGGCTGCCCGGACGGAGGGCGCCAAGGACATGTACATCTTCAACCGCATCGCGTTGCCCATGATGCTCCCCGGTTTGGTAACCATCTTCCTGTTCCAGTTCGTGGCCATCTGGAACAACTTCATGCTGCCGTACATCATGCTGGGCGATGACAAGCTGTTCCCGTTGACAGTGGGCCTGAACGGGCTGCTCAACCAGGGCGCCACCGCCCCGGCGCTGTACACGCTGGTGCTGGCCGGAGCCCTGCTGTCCATCGTGCCGCTGGTCATCATGTTCCTGTTCCTGCAGCGTTACTGGCGCGTTGACCTCGCCGCCGGCGCCGTAAAGGCCTAGGGCTGGATAGGCTCGGATCATGATGCAACCGCAAGGCCGGCCCCGGCCCAAGATTGACGATGTGGCCAGGGAGGCAGGCGTCTCGCGAGGGACAGTTTCGCGGGTGCTCAACGGCGGGCACTGGGTCAGCCCGCCCGCGTTGGCCGCCGTCAACGCCGCCATCAAAAAGACCGGTTACCGTGTCAACCCCCACGCCCGGAACCTGGCCACGAACAAGGCCAACTCGGTGGCCTTCCTGCTCACCGAAACGCACGACCGCCTGTTCGCCGACCCCAACTTCGCCGTCCTGATGCGGGGCGCTGCCGACGCCCTGGCCGTGCACGACATCCCCCTGGTGCTGATCATGGCCGGCACGGACGACGAGCAGCGCCGGGCCACCGATTTCCTTACCGCCGGCCATGTGGACGGAGTCCTGCTGGTCTCCTCGCATGGCAGCAGGAAGGGCGTCATCGCCGACATCATCGCCGCCGGCGTACCTGCCATCGCCTGTGGCGTTCCCCTGGGCTTCGAAAAGAAGATGGGCTACGTGGCAGCCGACGACTACCAGGGCGCCCTGGAGTTGCTGGAGTACCTGGACAACGGCGGCCGGAAGCGGATCGCCACCATCACAGGCCCGCAGGACACCTCCGGCGGCATCCGGCGGCTGGAAGCCTACCGGGCGCATCAGGGCGAGGCCTTGGATGAGGCGCTGGTGGCCCCGGGTGACTACAGCCGCGAGAGCGGTGCCAGGGCCATGCGTGAACTCCTCGCCCGGGTCCCCGACGTGGACGCCGTCTTCGCCGCCAACGACCTGATGGCCCTCGGCGCCCTGGAGGTCTTGCACGACGCCGGCCGGCGGGTTCCTGAAGACGTTGCGGTAGTCGGGTTCGACGACATATCGGCCGCATCCGCCGCCACGCCGGCGCTGACCACGGTGCGGCAGCCATTCGACCGGATCAGCGAGGAAATGGTGCGGTTGCTGCTGGACGTCATCGCCGGGAAGAACCATGCTGCCATCACCATTCCCACTGAACTGGTGGTACGGGAGTCGGCCTGATGGCCCGGATTTCTACAACGTTCTAAATACCCTGCAGCGGGTTCAAAAGACAAGGCTTGTTTTGCCCCACCCCGCCGTCTAGATTGCTGGGGAAGCGTTTTCCCAACTCAAAATTGAAAGGATTCACTGATGAATCCCTCCAAGGCACCCGCACGCCTCCTGTCGGTCGCCACTCTCGGCCTGGCACTTACCGTCGGCTGCCTAGCAGCCCCTGCTGCCGCCGTCGGGCCCTCCCCCTCCAAGCCCGGCAATCCGGGAATCCAGCTCGACCACCTGGACCGCGGCCTGGTGGCTGCGGGGACGTCCGAAGGCGTGTTTCTCAGCTGGCGCCTGCTCGGCAACGAGGCAACGGGGTCCTCCGCAACCGGCCTCACCGGCACGGACTTCAACGTCTACCGGGACGGGCAGAAGCTGGCGACCGTCACGGACAGCACCAACTACCAGGACCCCGCCGGGACCGCCGCGTCGAAGTACCAGGTGCGGGCCGTCGTCGGCGGCGTTGAACTGGACGAAAGCGCCACCGCCACCTCCTGGGGCGGCAACTTCAAGGACATTCCGCTGAAGAAGCCGGCCGACGGCGCCACGCCCACCGGCCAGGCCTACACCTACTCGGCCAACGACACCTCCGTGGGCGATGTGGACGGCGATGGCCAGTACGAGTTCGTCGTCAAGTGGGACCCGAACAACTCCAAAGACGTCTCGCAGGTGGGCTACACCGGCAACACCTACGTGGACACCTACAAGGCCGACGGCACGCTCCTTAGCCGGATCGATCTGGGCGTCAACATCCGCTCCGGGGCCCACTACACGCAGATGCTGGTCAACGATTTCGACGGCGACGGCCGGGCCGAGCTGATGATGAAGACAGCGCCGGGTACCAAGTCCACCAACTACAACGCGGACGGCAGCGTGGCCGCGGAATCGTTCATCACCATGCTCCGGTCCGATATCAATGCCGGGTACTCAAACAGCGACGACTACCGGATGAGCGCGGCGGACTACTACCAGCACATGGTGAAGACCTTCCAGGGCTGGACGGAGCACCCCGAAGTCAAGGCCGGGAACTGGCCGGCCACCCTCGAAGAAGCCTTCGGTATCGCGCCGAAGTACAAATACCCGCTGTCCCAGGCCGATGCCGAGGCACTGACCGACTACTTCATGGACGTCTACGCCCCCTCCCGCAGCGCCCGGAACAACCTTCGCGCGTTCGAAGGATTCATCGTGTCCGGCCCTGAATACCTGACCGTCTTCGAAGGTGCCACGGGCAAGGAACTGAAGACCGTCGCCTACCAGCCTGGCCGGACCGACGACGGCATGATGTGGGGCGACTACGCCATGGCCCGCATCGAACCCGGCAACCGCGTGGACCGGTTCCTCGCCGGCGTCGCCTACCTGGACGGGAAGAAGCCCGCTGCAGTGTTCGCCCGCGGCTACTACACCCGCACCACCCTGGCCACCTACACCTGGGACGGCGCCAACCTCTCCCCAGTGTGGACCGTGGACTCGGGCTGGACTCCCATGACCAACCCGTTCAACGACTCCCCCCACGGCCGCGATGGCACGGATCCGACCTACGGCAAGCTCACCACCCAGGGCTTCCACTCCCTAAGCGCCGCCGACGTTGATGGCGACGGCAAGCAGGAGATCGTCTACGGTTCGGCAACGCTCGACGACGACGGCTCGCTGTTGTACAGCTCGTTCGACACCCTGCCGGCCGGCAGTGCCGCACCGGGCGAGGAAGCACGCCTGGGCCACGGCGACGCCATGCACGTGGCGGACATCGACCCCAACCGCCCCGGCAAGGAGATCTTCACCGTCCACGAGGGCGCTACTTACGCGCCCTACGGTTACGCCATGCGCGACGCCGCGACCGGTGAGGTGCTGTTTGGCGCCTACTCCGGCAAGGACACGGGACGCGGCATGATCGGCGACGTCGATCCTTCCGTCCCGGGCCTGGAGAACTGGGCGATCGGCATGCAGTCCGCCGACGGCCGCAAGCTTTCAAGCACAAGCCCCGGCACCAACATGAGCATCAGGTGGGCAGCTAACATGACGACCCAGGTCGTCAACGGCTCCGGCGACCAGACCCCCACCATCGACGACTGGACGCGGGGCCGCCTGCTGACCGCGGACGGCACACGCACCAACAACGGCACCAAGGGCACCCCCAGCCTGGTGGCGGACATTTTGGGCGACTGGCGCGAAGAACTGGTGGTCCGCACCGCCGACAGCTCCGCATTGCGGATTTACCTGAGCACCGAAGTGACGGACCACAAGCTCTACACCCTGATGCACGATCCCCAGTACCGTGCCGAAGTGGCCCGCCAGAACACCACGTACAACCAGCCGTCCTACACCGACTTCTACCTCGCCTCCGACATGAAGTTCGGCAACGTCCCGCTGCGCGCCGCGTGGCTTCCGGGCAGTGTGAAGGCACTGCAGAATGCGGTGGAGGACCTGGTGGAATCGGGTGGGATTGCTGGCCCCGTGGCCAGCCAGCTCACCGCTGCTGCCCAGCAGGCACAGAAGGCCGTGGAGGACCGCGACGCCGCCAAGGCAGGGCAGGCCATCCAGCGCTTCGTGAAGTTCCTGGCCCAGCAGAAGAACCCGGACAAGGTGTCCGACACGGCCAGGGCGGTGCTGAACCACAACGCAGGCAACGTCCTCCGCGCTTTCGAGAAATAGGGCTTAGCCGCATGACGCCCCTCAGGGAAAGGACCGCCGGGTAACGGCAGACTGTTGATATGACACTTGCACCGGTAATCGCACTCAACGACGGATACTCGATTCCCCAGATCGGTCTTGGCACGTGGCCGCTGGACGACGACCAGGCGGCGGCCGCCGTCGTCCATGCCGTAGAAGCCGGCTACCGGCACATCGATACGGCAGTGAAGTACGGCAACGAGCGCGGCGTGGGCAATGGCATTAAGGCCTGCGGCGCTGATCGCGGCGAACTCTTCATCACCACCAAATTGGATGGCGAGTTCCAGGGGAATGACAGGGCTGTGGACGGGCTGGAGGGGTCGCTGCAGCGGCTTGGCCTCGACTATGTGGACCTGCTGCTGATCCACTGGCCCTTGCCCGGCCGGGATGAGTTCATCTCCACCTGGAAAACATTCGAGCGCCTTCAGGCAGAGGGAAAGGTGCGCTCCATCGGCGTGTCCAACTTCAAGCCCGCGCACCTGGAGCGGTTGATGGCTGTAACGGATGTTGTTCCCGCCGTCAACCAAGTCCAGCTGACCCCTGCTGTGACGCGAATGGCCGCACGGGAATTCCATGCAAAACATGGCATTGCCACCGAGTCCTACAGCCCCTTGGGTGGTTCCGGGGCCGGCATCCTGGGCGCACCGGTCCTGGGCCGGTTGGCCGAGAAACACGGCAAGACGCCGGGCCAGGTGGTGCTGCGTTGGCACGTACAAAACGGATTGGTAACGATTCCGAAGACCGCCAATCCGGACCGGATGCGTGAGAACATGGATGTCTTCGATTTCGTCCTGGATCCGCAGGATCTCGCGGAATTGGCTATCCTCGACGAGGGCCCCGGCGCCGGAAACGATTCGGACGTAACCGGGCACTGAGGCAGGCCTGAGCAGCCACTTTCCTCCTCTCCGGGGTTGGCAAATCGATAGTAAGCATGATTACTATTAGGGCAGAGGATGAATTGCCTCCGGAATCCGGGGGCGTCCTTACTTAGGAAGAGGAGCGAAAAATGGGTTTCATTGCATTTCTGATTCTCGGACTTATTGCCGGTGCGATTGCAAAGGCGATCCTTCCGGGACGCCAGGGCGGCGGCTGGATCATCACCATGGTGCTGGGCGTCGTAGGTGCCCTCCTTGGCGGATGGATCGGCGGCGCGCTGTTCGGCGGCGGACTGCAGGAGTTCTTCTCGCTGCAGACCTGGCTGCTGGCGATCCTCGGATCGCTGATCGTCCTTGCGATCTACGGCATGGTCACTAAGCGCGGTGCGCGCCGCTAACGCAGCGCCCACAGCCAGGAAACCGGCCTGGGGATCACATCCCCAGGCCGGTTTTCACATTCCCGGCCACGGCGTTGCAGCCGGGCCAGACCTGGAAACCTTCTTTCTGAGCAGGAGTTCACAATGAAAAACAAGCTTCTTTTGGGTGTTGGAGTTGCCGTCGGTTACGTCCTTGGATCAAGGTCGGGACGCGCCGCATACGACAAGCTGAAGGCCCGGGCGGCCGGCGTCTGGGACAGCAAACCCGTTCAGGACAAAGTGGCAGTTGCTACCGAGGCCATCAAAGAGAAAGCCCCGGACGTAGCCGACCAGCTGACAGAAGCAGCCCGGCGCGCCGGAACTGTGCTGGGTTCGGCAATGCACCGCGATGACTCCTCCGGGAAGTCCGCGCCATCCAGCGCCGATACTTCACCTTCCGCCGGTGATTTGGGCGGGCTCGGCGGAGACCACATTCCGGCCCACAGCACCCATCCGGAAACCACGAACCTCGGCACCACCAGCGAGGGCAACTCCAAGAGTTAGCCGCTCCGCGGCGGCAGCCGCCCCGGGGTGAAACCCCGATTGACATGGGGCTCCTGCTTCCCGTGTGCTACAACTGATTCGCCTTGCCGGCCGTCGCGATCCTTGGGGGACGCGCCGGCCGGCAGCGTGTTTAAGCGCTGCCCATGCGCTGGCGGGCCTAAGACCAACCAGGCGCTAAGACCTGGCGTCGGGCCATTGGTTCGGGTCGTAACCGTTGATCCCCGGCACACGCCGTCCCGGCTGGAGGCTATCCACGTCTTCTGCATGCTCAGGGGCAACGGAATCCGCATTCACAGCGGCGTCGTTACCCGACTCCTCAGGGTCCTCCCGGACCGTCTTGCCCCGTTCGCTGCCAGCCATTTGCCACTCCCGGCCCATTGTTGACGAAGGCCCGTCTGCATGAACCACTAGGGCAACCCTAGTCCCGGGCGAACACCGAAACCGCTGAATACCATCAAGATAATGGCAATTTCCTCGAGGTACGGCTGCACGCCCGCTACGACTGCGGGTGACGTAACCGAGTCGCGTGACGTGTACCGGGAGGGTTGTCCACATAGGGGTTTGTGGGTGTCCTGATTGTCAGTGCCCTTTGGCAGAGTGGGGTCATGGAAGCCATTGGGGAGCAACTGACGGAGAGCGCAAACTCTTCCGGCTTGCTGCCGCTGCGCTTTCGCCCCGGCGTCCAGGCTTCCGCAGGGCACGACGCCGGGCCGAACGTCCGCCCGGCAGGCCACCTTTGGCCCGTCCCCGGCCACCCCGCACCACACCACTCATCAGGGCAACCGCTGGACCCGCCTCTGGACTTGTCTGCCCTGACCGGGCTTGTGGCCGCCGCAGCGGTCACAGCCCGGCAAGCTCTGCCCACGGTCGACTACACCAGGGCGGCCACGTTCGCCGCCGACGTCGAAGAGCTCTCCCGCTGCGTGGAGTATCTCCAGCTCATCGCCGCCGGGGCCGTGGACCGCACCCGCACCCGCGCGATCACCAACGCCGCCACCCGGGCTGCCACCCACCGGGCTGCACGCCGCACCACCACCGGGGTCAGCTCCTGGGCGCCCAACGGCACCGAAACCCTCAACGAAACCGACGCCAACTGGCCCACACCCGCCGGAGCACCCACTGTGGTGAGGTCCCCGGCCGATGACGGCTGCCGGAACACCGCCGAGTTCCTCCGCCTCAGGCTCCGGATCCCCATCCGCGAAGCCCGCCGCCGCCTCACCCTCGCCCAGCAAACCCTGCCCGGCACCACCCTCACCGGCGCACCCACGCCGCCACCCCACGAACACCTCGCCATCACCCTCGCACCGGCCGACGCCAGCACCGGCCAGCCCGCCACAACAGCCACACCACCACAAGCCATCACCGCACCCGCCGTCTCCTCCCACGCGGCCACCATCATCACCGTCACCCTCGACCGGCTACAACACCAGGCCACCCCCGAAACCCTGCACGGCATCGAACACCACCTCACCCACGCCGCCACCACCGCAGACCCCGATTTCCTAGCCCGCCTGGCCCAACGCCTCACAGAAACCCTCGACGCCGACGGCACCGAACCCACCGAAGAAGCACTCCGCCATACCCAAGGCGCCTTCATCCGCAAACCCCGCCATGGCCTCCACCACGTAGAAATCTTCGCCACCACCGACCAATACGAACACCTCCTCACCGCCATGAACATCGCCACCAATCCCCGCACCACCACCCCCAACACCAGCACCAACCGGGCAGGAACAGACGGCGACAACGGCGACGACACCGCCGCGGTAAGCGCCTACCCCAACGGCGCAAACAAAAAGGGCCTCCCGGACCTGGAACGCCGCACCCGCCCCCAGCAACAACTCGACGGCATCATCACTGCCGTCAAGACCGCCCTCACCACCAACCACCTCCCCACCACCGGCGGCAACAGACCCCAAATCATCGCCACCATCAACCACCACGACCTCTTCCCCACCCCCACACCCACCACACCCCGCACACCGGCCGCAGGAGCCTTCGCCTTCACCGGCCCCGTCGCCGCCACCACCCTCCGCAAAATCGCCTGCGACGCCGACATCATTCCCGCACTCCTGAGCACCACCAGCGAAGTCCTCGACCTCGGACGCAAAACCAGACTCTTCACCCCAGCCCAACGCCTCGCCCTCACCGCCCGCGACCAAGGCTGCACCTTCCCCAACTGCACCATGCCCGCCCCCTGGTGCGAAGCCCACCACATCACCTACTGGTCACACGGCGGCCACACCAACACCACCAACGGCACACTCCTCTGCACCCATCATCACCACCTCATCCACAAAGAAGACTGGACCATCACCACCACCGGCGGCACCCCAACCTTCATCCCCCCACCCCACATCGACCCCACCCAAACACCCCAACAAAACCACTACTTCAAACCACCACCACCACCGCCGGCGACCAACACCCCCCCCCGGCCATGACACACGCCCGACACGTTGGCGGGACAGCCGCCAGGACATGATGCCCGCACCGCCAAAGGCACCGCTAAATTCCCGCGCTGCCCACCACGACCGTTCCATCGAGTTCCCCTGAATGAACGGTGGTCACAGATAACCCTTCGGCGGCCAGGAGCGCCGCTGTGCCGTCGGCCTGCTGTTCGCTGGTTTCGATCAGCACGCAGCCGTGGGGCGCGAGCCATTCCTTGGCGCCTGCTGCCACACGGCGATGGAAGTCGAGCCCGTCAGCGCCGCCGTCCAGGGATATGAGCGGTTCGTGAACGCGCGCCTCAGGCGGCATGTTTTTGATGGCATCGGTGGGAACGTACGGTGCGTTGACGGCGAGGATGTCCACCCTGCCTCTAAGTCCGCGAGGGAGCGCATCGAACAGATCACCGGCGTGGACATGGCCTCCCAGTGCCTCGATATTGCTCCGCGTACACTCCACAGCCACGGGATCAATATCCGCCGCGTGCAGTTCTGCTCGCGGGAAACGTCGCGCCAGCGCCGCGCCGACGGCGCCGGAACCGCAACATAAGTCCACCAACACACCGCCGAAGAAAGCATTTCCCTGTAGGCCTTCGGCCGCTGTGGCGATGCCGGACGGGGAAGCACCTGAAACGGCGCCGCGTGTCGAACCGCTTTCTGCTGATATCAGCTCAGTGGCAAGCCGAACCAACAGTTCGGTCCGGCGCCGGGGAACGAAGACACCGGGCCGGACCGCGGTCCGGTGGCCATCGAACTCTGCCCAGCCCAGGATGTACTCCAGCGGAACACCGGCCACCCGGCGCCGCACGCAGTCCGCCAGCTCGGCGGGGCTGGCCGCCTGCTCAAGGAGAAGCAGGGCTTCCTCCTCGGCAAACACGCAGCCGGCGGCCCGCAGGGCGGCGGCCACTCCAACGACCCCCACACCCGACTGTTGCGGAGTTCTGGAGGACGGGACAGAAGGCAACATGCCCCCTTCGAAATGAGTGCGGGAACTGTGGTTGCCGGCACTAGGTGTACTGAGTAGAACTACGTACAACTACGAGACAGGACGGGGAGGGAGTGAACCCGCGGCAACACCATCACCCATCGGATCCACCTCCATCTGCCTGGCTGGAATTTTCATCGTAATTGACGCCACGCCGCCGCGGCAGGGGCTGTGTTTATTGGCAGGATGGAGCCATGACATCTGCCTCCGGGACACCTGCCACAAAGGGCCAAGCTCCTCCTCACGCCAACATCATCTGGACTGGCGCCTACACCCCGGACGGCGGCGGACGCGCAGAGGGCATCGGCGCCCTCCGCGCCAACGGGGACGGGAGCCTGGAATGGCTCGGCACGGCAGTGGAGGCCCAGTCGCCGTCGTTCGTTGCCGTCCACCCGACCCTTCCGGTGGTGTACGCGGTGGCCGAGCAGCGCAGGATGGTCCAGGCCTACCGGCACGTCGATGGCCACAGGCTGGAACCCGTAGGCACATCATGGCCGGCAGGTGAGGCCACCTGCCACGTTGCAACAGACCCACAGGGCCGCTTCGTCACCGCAACCTGTTGGGGAGACGGCCAGGTCCTGCTCTATGAACTGGATGCCGACGGCGGGATCACTGGGCGGTTCCCGGCCTCACCGTCGGTTGATCCGCATTCGGCCCACTCCCCCGATGAACGCCGGCAGAGCAGGGCGCACACCAGCCTGATGCTGCACGACGGGCGGGTCATGACCACAGACCTGGGCCACGACACACTCCGAATCTGGACCTACAAACCCGGAACCGGGCTGGTGGCCGACCATGAGGTTGTCCTGCCGTTCGGCAGCGGCCCCCGGCATCTGGCTCTGCACCCCGGCGGGAACGTGTTCGTGGTCTCCGAATACTCCATCGAGGTCTTTGTTGTCCGGCCGGAAGCCGGAACCTTCAAGCTGGTGTTCGGGGGCCCCGCAACACTCGGAGGTGCCAAGGACGGCGACTCAGCTGCCGAAATCTGCCTCGGCCCAGGCGGCACCTTTGCCTACGCAGGCGTCCGCGGATCGAACCGGATCAGTGTGCTTGAGGTGGGCAGCAACGGCAGCGAACTGCTGCCCGTGCAGGATCTTGACAGCGGCGGCGACTGGCCCCGGCACCACATTGTCCGTGGGCCCTGGCTCCACGTTGCGCACGAACGCTCCGACAACGTGGCCACCTTCGCCCTGGACTCAGGGACAGGCCTTCCCGGACCAGTAATCCACGACGTCAAAACTCCTTCGCCTACCGCCCTGGTACCGAACGGCTGATACGGCCGCACGCTGCCAGGTCCCGGCATGAAGCGGCAATCCGTGTAAGAGGGCTTTCCGGCTGCCTCCAACGGGCAATTTCCTAAACACTGGAGTAATCCTGCGCCAGCGCCTACGGTTGTGATGTGGTTCACAGGAAGCATGCTTTCCTTCGGACCCGGCGGCGCCCTTGCCGCACCAACCCTTGCCGACAGCAAGCCTGTAAAGCAGCGCCGCTACCAGGAAGGTCTCACCCTTGATGCTCCGCACCCCCACCGGCGTGCCCCCACGCGCCACGCCACCAACGCCAACCCGTTCCCGCACCCGTCCCGGCACTGCCGCCCGGCGTGCCGCCGTCGGACTCCTCGCGGCAACCGTCGCCATCTCTGCTGCGTCGCTCCCGGCGCAGGCCGCCCCTGCCCCGAAGGACCCGGCGTCGGTGGCCCAACATTCGCTCCGCGCCCCTGTGACCGACGAGAATTTCTACTTCGTTATGGCGGACAGGTTCAGCAACGGCAGTACGGCCAATGACCAGGGAGGCCTGGGCTCCGATCCCATGGTGTCCGGTTTCGACCCCACCAGGAAGGGCTTTTACAACGGCGGCGACCTGGCCGGGCTCCGAAACAAGATCGACTACATCCAGGGCCTCGGCACCACGTCCATCTGGCTCACGCCCAGCTTCAAGAACAAGGCGGTACAGCCCGAGGACAAATCGGCCGGCTACCACGGCTACTGGGTCACCGACTTCACCCAGATCGATCCCCATCTGGGCACCAACGCCGAACTCAAGGCACTCATCGACGAAGCCCACGCCCGCGGGATGAAGGTCTACTTCGACATCATCACCAACCACACTGCGGACGTCATCGGCTACGGCGACAAGAATGAACGGAAAAGCTACGTCACCAAGGACGCCGTCCCCTACAAAACGGCCGACGGGCAGGCCTTCGATGACCGCGACTACGCGGGGACGGATGCATTCCCGAAACTGGACGCCGGCACCTCTTTTCCTTACAAACCAGTCCTGGAACCCGGCGAAGAGGACCTCAAGGTCCCGGCGTGGCTCAACGATCCCACCCTGTACCACAACAGGGGTGACACCACCTTCACCGGCGAGGACTCGTTTTACGGGGACTTCTTCGGCCTGGACGACCTGTTCACGGAACACCCCACGGTGGTCAACGGCATGAAGGACATCTACAAGAACTGGATCCGTGACTTTGGGGTTGACGGTTTCCGGATCGACACCATGAAGCACGTCAACGACGAGTTCTGGCAGGACTTCGGTCCGGACGTGCTCAATTACGCCAAGGAACAGGGCAAGGACGAGTTCTTCATGTTCGGCGAGGTCTTCGACACCTCCAAGAGCTTCACGTCGCAGTTCACTACGCGGAACCGGATGCAGGCCGTCCTCGACTTCCCGTTTCAAGACGCAGCGCGGAACTTCGCATCCAAAGGACAGGACGCCGGTACGCTGCAGGAATTCTTCGCAGGCGATGACTGGTACACCGACGCCGACTCAAACGCCTACCAACTGCCCACATTCCTGGGCAACCATGACATGGGCCGCATCGGCAGCTTCATCACTGCCGACAATCCCGGAGCGACGGACGCCGAGAAGGTGGCCCGCGACCGGCTTGCCCACGAACTCATGTACTTTTCCCGCGGCAACCCCGTGGTCTACTACGGGGACGAGCAGGGCTTCACGGGGCCGGGTGGAGACCAGGACGCCCGGCAGACGCTGTTCGCCAGCCAAGTGCCGGAATACCTGGACGACGACCTGCTGGGCACGGACGCCACCCACGCCACGGACAACTTCAACACTGGCCATCCGCTCTACACCGGAATCAGCGAACTGGCCGCCCTCACCAAGGAACATCCCACCTTGCGGAACGGCGCACAGCAAGGCCGCTACGCCTCCGACGGCCCCGGCATCTACGCTTTCTCCCGTACCGATGCCAAGGACCAGCGCGAATACGTGGTGGCACTGAACAACAGCGAGCAGCCCCAGGCCGCCGAAGTTCCCACCTACATCGCCAAGCGAAACTACACCCGCATCTACGGCGACGCACCAGCCAAGGCCAAGACCTCCGACGCCGGCACCCTGACGGTCACCGTGCCGCCGCTTTCAACCGTGGTCTACCAGTCCTCCGGCCGCATCCCGCACTCCAAGTCCGCTCCCGCCGTCGTCCTTCAACAACCGGCGCCGGCAGTCGGCGACAACGGGCGGCTTCAGGTGACGGCCGACGTCGGCGGTACTTCGTTCTACGAGGTCACCTTCGAGGCGAAGCAGGCGGGCGGAAACTGGACGCCGATCGGCACGGACGACGCCGCGCCGTACCAGGTGTTCCATGACGTCGCCGCCCTGGACGCCGGGACCTCCGTGGAATACCGTGCCACAGTGCTCGATAACGGCGGGCATACCGCCACCAGCCAGGCACGCAATGCAAGCGTTCCCGCCCCGGTCCTGACAATGCAGCAGCCCGCAGAGGGCAGCAACGTCCAAGGCGACGTCAAACTCAGTGCCACGGCCGATCCCGAAAAGTCCACCCACGTGGTGTCCTTCCAGCGGAGCGTCAGCGGCGGAGAGTGGACGGCCGTGGGAACCGACGATTCCTCCCCCGTGTATTCGGCCACCGACGACGTCTCCGCCCTGGCCGACGGCACCACGGTGCAGTACCGCGCCCTCATGTCCGGGCCCGGTTTCAGCGTTGCCAGCGGGACGCGGACGGTCACCGTGGGTGAAGCGCCGCAGCCGGATTCGGTGGCGGTGGCCGGATCACTGAACAGGGCCATGGGCTGCGCGGCGGACTGGGACCCTGCCTGCGCCCAGGCGCAGCTGGTCCTGGACCCGGCGGACCGGATCTGGCGGTTGACCGCGGACCTGCCGGCCGGCACCTACGAGTACAAGGCGGCCCTCAACGGCAACTGGGATACGAACTACGGTGCCGACGGCCAACCCGCCGGACAGAACATCATCCTGGACCACCCGGGCGGCCCGGTCACCTTCCGCTACGACAACAGCACACACCTGCTGAGCGCCACCTACGCCGCGCAGCAGCCCGGGGCCGTTGCCGCCGCAGGCAGTATGGACAGTGAACTCGGCTGCACAGCGGACTGGGATCCCGCGTGCGATCAGGCCCAGCTCACCTTGGACCCTGCCAGCCTCATCTGGAAACTGACCTTTCCGGACCTCCCGGCCGGCAGCTACGAGTTCAAAGCCGCCCTGGACCGGTCCTGGAATGTGAGCTACGGGGCCGGTGGAGCTTCCCCGGGCGCCAACATCGCGTTGGAGCACGACGGCGGCCCGGTCACCTTCCGGTACGACCACTTCACCCATGTGATCACCACCGGTTAGCGGGCTGATTTACCTGTCGGCCGGATGGCCGAGGATGCCGAGCAGCCGCCGGATGGCATCCTCGGCCGTGGGCGGCGGGCCGAAGACGGCCCGCTGCCGGGTGGTATTGGCGACGTAGCGGCCGGTCTGGAACCAGTCCATCATGGACGCCATGTCCGGCACCGTCGGGTTCACCCGTCCCAGCACCACTCCGGCCGTCTTCAGCACCCTCAAGGGCACTGAGCGAACCCCTATCCTCGATCCGCTGAGCCGGCCCATCATGTCCGCCACGTCCTTCATACGGACCGGCCGGTCCCAGCCGATGTCGATCCGTTCCCCATCGACCCCCGGAGCATCCACGGCATCCGCCAGGTAACCGGCAAGGTCAGGGGTGAGCACAAAGGTCAGCGGAACGTTGGGCGAACCGAACCACATCAGCTTGCCCTTGGTCACGGGGTCACCGCCGAACCGAGTGACCTGGTCCAGGAAGGCACCCGGCCGCAGCGCAACGAACGGTACGCCGAGCCCCTCGAGCTTGTCCTCCATGAGCTTCTTGTGCCAGAAGTGCGGCACCTGCGGGGTTTCGTCGCAGGTCAGGATGCTGGTGAGGACAAAGCGCCGGATGCCTGCCCGGGCGGCCGCCTCGGCCAGGTTGGCGTTGCCCGTGGTGTCGGTTGCAGGGCTGTCTCCCTTGCGGTGCTTGGTGTACCCGGCAGCTGTGGTGATGACAGCGTCCGCCCCGGCCATGGCCTGATCCAGGGACCGGGGGTCCATCATGTCGCCCCGGGCAATCTGAACGCCCCGGGATTCCAGCTGCGATGCATCCGACCCCGGCCGCACCAGTGCCCGGACGTCCTTGCCCCGGTCCAGCAGCGCGGCGACCACCTGGCCGCCGAGCATGCCGGTACCGCCGACCACCAGTACTGGTTCGCCGTTCATCGCATTCTCCTCACCATTGACTAGCCGTGCAGGGCCTCCTCCACCGCCGCGAGCAGCGAATTGAACCGCGCGTTGGCGGGGAGGTCATCAAGGAAAACAGGTTTACCATCCGGACCGGCCAGCGGCACCTGCCAATTGGGGTAGAGCTCCTCGGTGGTTCCGGGCTGGTTCTGCACCCGCCGCTCCCCCACCGCATCCACCAGCGCCACGCCCAGCAGCACGGACGGCGTCTGGCTGAGCAGCAGGTGCAGTGCCTCGATGGTCTGCTCCTCCGTGTCACCCGCGGTGCCGGCTCCGGGCAGGTAGCCGCGTTCGCGGAGCAGCGCGAACATCTTTTCCAGGGACGCGTTGTGTTGGGCACGCTCCTCGGCCTCGGACCGTTCCAGCAGACCCAAGTGGCTGCGCAACGCCACGTGGTCCCCGGCCAGGTAACCGGCCGTGGGCGGAAGATCGTGGGTGTTGACGCTGGAAAGCGCCTGCGTACGGTACCTTTCAGGCGCAAGGGGAGAATCGCCGTCGTACTCAAACCAAAGAATGGATGTACCCAAGATGCCGCGCGCGGCAAGGTAGTCCCGCACCCACGGTTCGAAGGTGCCCAGGTCCTCGCCGATCACCACGGCCCCCGCCCGGTGCGCTTCCAGGGCCAGGATGCCGATCAGTGCCTCATGGTCGTACTTCACGTAGGCGCCGTCGCCGGGGGCGTTGCCGCTGGGGATCCACCACAGCCGGAACAGTCCCAGGATGTGGTCCACCCGGATGCCGCCGGCATGCCGCAGAACAGTGGCCAGCATGTTCCGGAACGGCTGGTAGCCCGCTTCGGCCAGCCGGACCGGATGCCACGGCGGCTGGCCCCAGTCCTGGCCCTGCTGGTTGTACATGTCCGGCGGCGCGCCAACACTCGTGGCGGGGGTGAGCACGCCCTTCAGCGTCCAGGCGTCCGCGCTGCTGTGGTCCACACCGACTGCGAGGTCGTGCACCACGCCCAGCCGCATCCCCGAACGCAGCGCTGCCTGCTGCGCGTTCTCCAGCTGTTCGTCGCAGATCCACTGCAGCCACCGGTGGAATCCAATCCGGTCCTCGAGCCTTCCCCGCAGCGCCTGCGCCTCCTGCGAATCCAGCGAGAATGCCGGGTCCGTCCACATGGGATCGTCCGGCGCAGCGTCCTCGCGGATGGCTGACCAGAGGGCGAAGTCGTCCAGACCGCTGCCCGAAATGCGGCAGAACTCATCGAACGCCGCCTGCCGGGACGGCGACCGACGCGTGTAGTACAGCAGCTCCAGCGCCTGCAGTTTCGCCGCGTAAACCGCATCCCGGTCCAGCCGCTCGGCGTCCTTATTAAGCCCTGCCACTTCCTCGCGCAGCTTCTCCAGCGCGCCGCGCTTCCGGGGGCGCAGGTAGGCAAGCTCCGGAATGGCCTCTATGCGGATATAGATCGGGTTGAAGAACCGCCGGGTGGACGGCGAATACGGTGAGGGCTGCACCGGCGGAACCGGTTCTGCGGCGTGCAAGGGGTTGACGAGGACGTAGTCGGCGCCGCGGGCTCCACTGAGTGCGGCGAGGTCGGCAAGGTCGGAGAAATCCCCGATCCCCCAGGAACGCTTCGAACGCACGGAGTAGAGCTGGGTGGCGAGCCCCCAGCCGCGCCGCTCCTCAAGGTCCCGGGCGGTGTCCAGCCGGCCCGGCGTCACCACGAGGGTTGCGGTGGCGGTGACGCTCCCGGCTTCCGCGTGCAGCGTGTGCCAGCCGAGCGGAAGGTCCTGCGGCAGGGCAAAGGTGGCCCGGCCCGTTGCCACGCCGTCCACGTCCTGCGGCTGCACCCACACGTCCTGCTGGGCCGCGTCCACGCTCCCGGCACCGCCTTCAAGGCTGATGCGGAGGCTCACCGGGGCGCCGTCGGGGATGTGGACAGGTACCTGGGCCGGCTCGCCCTGCTGGATGACGACGGCGGGAGGCAGCGTTCTGCGCCAGGGTGCCAGTTCCGCTTCGGCCAGCCCGGCCCGGATCTGTTCATCGGTGTGGGCCGGCACGCCCAAAGCGCCCAACACCTTCGTCAGGGTCTCCGGGGAAACTGCGTGCGGCAGCCCGTCCCAGCCCTGGAAGGAAGTGCCCACCCCATGGGCGTCCGCGAGCTGCTGCAGCAGGTGGGCATCCACGGCCGGTGGTTCCGCGGGCGCGTTCCGCCGTAATACGTGCTGCTGGTCTGATGCCGTCATGCGTGTCCGCCTCGTCTGGTGTGATGGGCCTGAACTTACGTGCTGCACGTTGCACCGGGCGTTTGCACCCCCGCGCACAACCGTTGGTTCAGATTATTGCAGTGCTGCCGCGGGACGAAACTGCGGACCGAAACCGGCCGGCCCGCCACAAAACGTCACGCCCGCTGCCGTGCGTTACTTCCCGCGTCGAAAAGAGAAGGAACAAGGCGGGATTCCGCCGGGTGGAAGTGAATCTGTGTAGCCTCGTGACGATCGGCGGCACGTTTCCATCACTCGACGACGCGCCGGCAACATGCAGGCAGCAGCAGGCATTCAGGCACATACGCAACTGGCACGCAGCCAACAGGAGGGAACCGGGGATGAGCCTCAGCGAACTGAGGGTGTTCGGACGTTCGGGCACCCCTATCAGCCAACTCACCCTTGGCACCATGAACTTCGGCGAAGGTACGGGTGGTCCGCACGGGGCCCCCACCGGCGCCGAAGAGAGCATCCGCATCATCCATTCCGCCCTCGACTCGGGCATCACCGCCATCGACACAGCGGACGTCTACTCCCAGGGCGAATCCGAGCAGGTGGTGGGGCGGGCCCTGCGGGGCCGGCGCGACGACGTTTTCCTGGCCACCAAGTTCCACGGCCAGATGAGCGCCAACCCGGCCCATTCCGGCAACTCCCGCCGCTGGATCACCCAGGCAGTAGAAGGCAGCCTCCGCAGGCTGCAGACGGACCGGATCGACCTGTACCAGGCGCACCGGCCGGACTACAACACTGATGTGCTGGAAACGATCACCACGCTCAACGACCTGATCCGGCAGGGCAAGATCCTGTATTACGGCACGTCGGTCTTCACACCGGCGCAGCTGGTGGAGGCCCAGTGGCTGGCCAACACCAACCACCTCATCCCCCCGCTGGGCAACCAGGTGCCGTATTCCATGCTGGTCCGCGGGAATGAACGCGACGTCCTTCCCATTGCCCAGCAATATGGGCTCGGCGTCCTGGCCTACGGCCCACTGGCGGGCGGCTGGCTCTCCGGAAGCTTCACCTTCGAAGCCGGTAAGGCCCCCACCCGGGTGCACTCGCTCCCGGGCCGATACGACATCTCAGGGCCCGCCAGCGAGCGCAAGCTCCATGCCGCGGATGCGCTGGCCCGGCTGGCGGACAAGCTGGAACTTTCGCTGGTGGACCTGTCCATCGGGTTCGCCCTGACCCACCCGGCCATCAGCAGCGTGATCATCGGACCCCGCAACGAGGAACATCTTCAGGCCTACCTCGGCGCGGCGGATGTCCGGCTCAGCGAGCCGGTCCTGGACGCCATCGATGACCTGGTGCCGCCGGGCACCAACTTCGTGGAGCGGGACGCCGGCGCCATCGTTCCGTCCATCGAGTTCGCGGAATTGCGACGACGGTAGGCGGCTTTCCAAGGTAGCGCCCGGGGTGCGCCGGCCGCGCAGGCCGCGGCCCCGCCGTCGTGCGCCGGCTGAAAATCCCGGCTTAAAAAGGGTGGGCCGGTACCCCTTCCTGGCAGGGCGCATGCCCGGGATCGTGCTGCGGGACAACGCGAACCCTTGACTCGATGGTGGAACGCTCTTAGCGTCATAAGCGATACCCGCGTCTCATGGAATTCAGGGGCATCCGATGCCAATGTCCGAAGAGGAGCGGAGGCTGCTCAAGGAGCTGGAGCTCGGACTGATCGCCGACGATCCCCACCTGGCCATGGAGCTGCTCTCCGGTTACCCGTCCCGCCGTATTCCGCCGGGCCTCGTGCCCGGCTGCCTGGTGTGCGTGCTCGCGTTCACGATCGTCGCCGCAGGCATTGGCAGCCAGGAGCTGGCCGCCGTGGTGGTGGGCGCTATGCTGCTGGTCCTGGGTGGCTGCCTGCTGCTGAACCGCCCCGCCACCGGGCGCGGTCCGCAGCGTGGGAGGGCTACGGGCTGAAGTACCCGCGGCCGGGCTGCCGGCTGACGTCCTTGTGGCGGTCAACGGCGGCCGTTCCCGCTACGGGGTTACCGGCTGATGTCCCGGTGGCCGACCTTTGCCGGCTGAGCCCCTGCGGCCTCCGGCGCTGACCGTGTGCCGTCCGCGGGCGCGGCGGGCTGCGGGGAGCGCTGGGTCCGCGGCGTCAGGATGAAGAGGCTGCCCAGGACGACGGCGGCGCCAAGCCAGCCAAGTGCCGGGAGCCGCTCGCCCACTACCAGGACGGCAAGGACCGCTGCCACTACCGTTTCCAGCAGCGAGATGCTGGTGGCCGTGCTGGCCCGGACCCGCGCCAGGCCCCAGCCGAACAGGATGTAGCCGGCAAACATCGGGACCAGAGCCATGTAGGCGCCTACCGAGAAGTTGGTCCAGGAGTCGAGCAGCGGCGCACCGGTGACGGCCAGGACGGGCATCAGCAGCAGCCCGCCCAGCCCGAAGATGCTGCCCATTGCCGCCCGGGACGGGATGCCACCGCCGATCAGTCGGTGCGCCGCCCACGAGTAGAGGGCATACGTGCCGCCGGCCAGCAGCCCCAGGAGGATTCCAGCGGTATAGCCCCAGGCCCCGGCGGCGTCTGTACCGGCTTCCGTACCAGTGGTGGTCGCGGGACTGTGGCCGGCGAACGAGAGCAGCGCCGCTCCGCCCACGCCAAGGAACGCACCAATGATCCAGCGCCGGGTCAGCGGCTTCCGGTCGGTGAACCGTTCGATCAGGGCTGCCGCAACGGGCGCCGATCCGATGGAAACCACAGTTCCCACGGCCACTCCGGACAGGTGCATGGAACTGTAGAACGCCAGGGGGTATACGGCCACGGCCGCCGCTCCCATGGCCACGAGCCGCCACCGCCGCAGGATGCCGGACCGCTGCCTCCTGATGGCCCGGGCCGCGAACAGCGCCTGGAGCAGGCCGCCCACCCCCATGGCTACGGCGCCGATGGCCAGCGGGCTCACCCCCGGCGCGAGGGTGGAGGCGGTCCCCGTGGTGCCCCACAGGATGGAAGCCGCCACGACGAACAGGGCACCCCAGAACGGCGCGTTGCCGGGCCCGGCATGCACGGCGACGACTGAAGCGGGGCTGTCTGTCCCTGGGACATCTGTCCACGGGCTCACGGTTGCACCGTTTTCTGTCCGGCGACTGCCTGTCACAGTCCTGCCAGCATCTGTTGGGCAATGCGCTTGGCCTGCTGGAGGTTGGCGTCGTCGCCTTCGAGGCCGGCCCTCGCCATGGCGCCTTCGAGGAGGAAGGAGAGGTGCTGCGCGAGCCCGGCACTACGTTCGGCCTCGTTCGGTGAGGCCGCAGTCGCGGGACGACCGGCCAGATGCGCAGCCAGATGCGTGGACAGCAGGTGTTCCACCTCTTCCTTGTGCTGCCGCACCGCCAGCCTCCCGGGATGGCCGGCGGGCAGTTCGGCCGCCGCATTCAGCAGGCCGCAGCCGCGGAAGCCGTGCTCGTAAGCGACGTTGGCGTGGTCCAGGTAGGCGTCGAAGACGGCGAGGACCCGTTCAGCAGGGGTGGCGGCAACTGCCACCCGGGCGCCGTACAGGTCCAGCCATTCCTCATGGCGCGCCTCGAGGTAGGCGGCCACCAAATCGGCTTTGGACGCGAAATTGTTGTAGAGGCTTTTCTTCGCGACCCCGGCCGCGGTGGTGATGGTGTCAATCCCCGTGGCGCCCACGCCCTGGGCATAGAACAGCCGGGCGGCGGCTTCAAGCAGCAGTTGCCGCGCCGGCCGACGGGCGGGCAGCGTTGCAGCGGACGCAGGATCAGCAGCAGGCAGCGGCCCAGCGGACGAAGCAGTGGGTAGGGCTGCGGCAGAGGGAACTGATGCGTCGGCGGGCATGGGGCGACTCCTTGGTAGGTAGACCAGTCTACCTACCAAGGAGACTTAAGACCAGACCAGGCCAGCTATGCCGCGGCGGCGCCCGCCCGCGACCGCAGGTCAAGCACGACGGAGTCCACGAGAGCTCCGGGTTCCAGGGCGATATCGCCGATGATGTGCGCCTCATCAGGCTCTAAGGCTTCGAGGGTAGCCAGCTGGGACTCGAGCAGCGTGCGGGGCATGAACTCATGGGCCCGCGCGTCCATCCGTGCGGCGATGGTTTCCGGACTGCCGGAGAGGTGCACGAAAACGACGTCCGGCGCGGCGGCCCGCAGAAGGTCCCGGTAGCTGCGCTTAAGCGCTGAACAGGCGACGATGGGCGCAACCGGCGTGCCGCCGTCGTAGTTTCCCGCGATCCCCGCGCCATGCCCTGCAGCATCCCGCGCTGCCAGATCCTGCCCCGCGAGCAACTGTCCGATGCGGGCGAGCCAGGGCTCCCTGTCGGCGTCGGTGAGCGGGATGCCCGCGGCCATCTTCTCCTTGTTGGCGGCGGGGTGGTAGTCATCGCCGTCAAGGAAGGGAACACCGAGGCGCCCGGCCAGCAGGGCGCCTACGGTCGACTTGCCGCACCCGGACACGCCCATCACCACCAGCGGCGGGACCTGGGTGGTCACTGCCCGCCTGCTGCCTGCGCGGAACCGCCGCCGTTGAAGCTCAGCAGGACCTTGCCGGAGCTGGTGGAGTCCTTGGCAACCTCGAACGCGTGCAGGGCATCGGACAGCGGGAACTCGTGGGTGATGACAGGCTCGATGTGCAGGCTGCCATCGGCGAGCGCGGCGATGACCTCATCGATCTCGTCGTTGAAGCGGAACGAGCCCTTCAAATCCAGCTCGCGGGTGATGGCCAGTGAGATGGGGACTGGCTGCATGCCGGTGGGCAGCAGCCCCACCATCACCACTGTGCCGCCGCGGACGGCGCCGCGGATGGCCGAGGCGAGGCCGTGGTGGTTGCCGGAGGATTCGATCACCACATCCGCTTCGACGGCCTCAATGGCCGCCGTGTCCGCGGCGTTGATGACCTGGTCCGCGCCTGCGGCGGTGGCGATCTCCAGCGGTTTGGGGTGCAGGTCCACCGCGGTGATGTATGCGGCGCCGGCACGCTTGAGCACGGCGACGGCCAGCGCGCCGATGGGTCCGGAGCCGATCACCAGGGCGGTCTTGCCGCGGACATCTCCCGCCCTGGACACTGCGTGCCAGGCGACGGATGCGGGTTCGATCAAGGCTGCCGTGCGCAGGTCGATACCCTCGGGCAGGGGCCGCAGCATCCGCACGGGAAGGTTGACGTAGCGGCTGAACGCGCCGTCCGTGTGCGGGTGGCGGGCCGCACTGCCCAGGTAGGTGCAGCCGGGCGAGAGGTTGGGCCGGTCAGCAGGGTACTTCGCCGCGCCGGGTCCGGGGGTGGCGGGGTGGACGGCGACGGCGGTCCCCGCCTGCGGTCCCTCGCCGTTGGCCGCGGCGCGGACCACCACACCGGAGATCTCGTGGCCCAGGACCAGCGGGTCCTTCAGGATGGACTCCCCCGCGGCGCCGTGCAGCCAGTAGTGCAGGTCCGAGCCGCAGATGCCGCCGTACAGCACCTCCACCACTGCCTGGTCGTCGGCCGGATCGGCCAGCGGGACGTCATCGATGCGCAGGTCCCCCGCGGCGTGGGCCACCAGGGCCGGGCCGGAGACGGGCAGCTTTTCAGTCACTGTGTCCTGGAAAGTGTTCCCTGGCATCAGACCACCACCGTCATTCCACCGTCGATGAAGATTGTTTGGCCGTTCACGAAGTCGGAGCCGCTGGAGGCAAGCCAGACCACCGGCCCTGCGAGGTCCTGCGGGGTGCCCCAGCGGTGGGCCGGGGTGCGGCCCAGGATCCAGGAGTTGAACGGCTCATCGTCCACCAGATTCTGCGTCATCTCCGTGTGGATGTAGCCGGGGGCGATGCCGTTGATCTGCAGTCCGGAGGCGGCCCACTCGGCCGTCATGGCACGGGTCAGGTTCCGCAGCCCGCCCTTCGCGGCGACGTACGGGGCGATGGTGGGGCGGGCCAGGTCCGTCTGGACGGAGCAGATGTTAATGATCTTGCCGCGGCCGCGCGGGATCATGTGACGCGCTGCTTCCCGTCCCACCAGGAACGCGCTGGTGAGGTCCGTGGAGATCACCCGTTCCCAGTCGGCCACGTCCAGGTCCAGCATGGGCACGCGGTGCTGGATGCCGGCGTTGTTGACCAGGATGTCCAGCGGGCCGACGTTCTCCTCGATCCAGGCGATGCTGCGGGCGGCGGCGTCGCCGTCGGTGACGTCGAAGGCGATGCTGGTGATGCGTCCGGGCGGGAAGTCGGCGGCGAGCGCCGTTTCGGCTTCCTTGAGCCGCTCCGGGTTGACGCCGTTGAGCACCACGGTGGCGCCGGCGTCGGCCAGTGCACGGGCGAGCGATGATCCGATCCCCCGGCTGGATCCGGTGACCAGGGCAACGCGGCCGGTCAGATCGAACAGAGCGCTCATGCGGGCAGTCCCTGCTGGGAAGAAGCCTGCTGGAATGGGCCCTGCTGGACCAGGTTCGCCGGGGTCTCGCCGGCGGCGAGTGCTTCGAGCTGGCGCTTCAGGAGCTTGAGGATCCTGGGCTCGAACGCGGAGGCGTTGCCGCCCACGTGCGGGGTGATGAGGGCGTTGTCCGTGGACCAGAGGGGATGGCCCTTTGGCAGCGGCTCGGGGTCCACCACATCCAGGGCGCACTGCAGCCGGCCGGAAACAACCTCGGCGGTGAGCGCGTCGGTGTCGATGACCGGGCCGCGGCCCACGTTGACCACCAGGGCGCCGTCGGGCAGGGCGACGAGGATCTGGGCATTGACCAGGTGGTGGGTGTGGTCGTTCAGCGGGAGGACCGATACCAGGATGTCGTGCTCCCGGGCGAGGGTTTCCAGGTCAGCGGAGGAATGGACCCGGCCGTGCTCATCCGTGCGGGCCGTGCTGCCCACGCGCGTGACGGTGACCTCGAAGGGTTCCAGCCGGCGGGCCAGTTCCTGGCCGATGCCGCCGATGCCCAGCAGCAGGACGCGCCGGTCCGCGAGGGACTGGCGGCGCTGCGGTGCCCAGTTTTCGGTCTGCTGGTCGCGGACGGCCTGGTCGATGCCGCGCAGCTTGGCGAGGATGAGGCCCACTGCCAGTTCCGCTGTGGCAGCGGCGTGCACGCCCGAGGCGTTTGCCACCGCGGCGCCCGGCCCTGCTGCCTCGCGGACGCCGTCGAACCCGGTGGACTGGGTCTGCACGAACTTCAGGTCCTGTACCTTGTCCAGGTTCCCCAGGACGGCCCCGGCGTTGATGTACGGAAGGATGACGCCGTCAATGCTGCCGTGGGCCGCGTCGGGTTCGCCCTGCATGTCCCACACCACGCCCCTGAGTCCTTCGGGAAGCGGGGAAAGGTCAGCCAGGAGCTGGGGTTCGGGGAAACTGACGGTACGTATCAACTGCATCGGTGCGGCCTATCGGGTTGGCGGGCTGGATATTCGGCTGCCCGGGTCCCGGGCAGTGCGGAGTGGCTGTTCGTCAGTCCTCGCGGCGGTCAAAGGTGAGGCCGCCGGGAACCTGGAACGTGGGCATGAGTTCAAGCATGCCAACATTCACGTGGCGCGGGGTTTCGATGGCGTAATCAAGCGCATTGACAATGTCGTCGGTGGTCAGCGACTCGTAACCCTCGTAGTACGTCTTCCAGGCTTCTTCCATGGCTTCGGGGCTGCCGCCCATGTTCCGGCCGAAGATCTCGGTTTCCACGCGGCCGGGGCAGATTTCGGTGACCCGGATGCGCTTGCCCACGGTGTCGTTGCGGAGCTGGCGGGAAACCTGGTGCACGGCGGCCTTGGTGGCGTGGTAGACCGTGTGACCGTAGAAGTTGTAGGTTCCGGCGATCGAGCTGATGTTGACGATGTGGCCCAGGTCGCGCTCCACCATGCCCGGCAGGACCAGCCGGGTCAGCTGCAGCAGCCCGCGGAGGTTGACGTCCACCAGTTCATCGATGTCCTCTTCGGAGGAGTCCAGGATGTTGCCCGGTCGGGAGACGCCGGCGCAGTTGACCAGGACGTCCACGTTCAGGTCGCGGACGACGGCGGCCAGCGCTGCGGTGTCGGTCAGGTCCACCACGTGCGGGACTGCTCCCGTCCGGTCCGCCAGTTCAGCGAGGCGTTCTTCGTTGCGGGCCACGGCGTGGACGGTGAGGCCGCGCTTGGTGAGGCGTTCGGTGATGGCGGCGCCCATGCCGGTGGAAGCTCCGGTGACGAAGGCGGTGGTGTAGTCAGAAAAAGACATGTGGTTCTCCAGGTGTGGGGAATGGGAGTGCTCCTGCGCCCGGCAGCGGGGCCGGACGCAGGAGCCTGTGGATCGGGGGTGCTTAGGCGTCCCGCAGCGGTTCGTGGGCACGGTCCTTGACGGTGCTGACCGCTGCGAGGGTGCCCAGCGCCGTGATGACGGCGTAGAAGGCAGGCATGTAGATGTTGTTGGTTTCCGCAATCAGCCAGGTCATCAGCAGCGGAGCGGTTCCACCGAAGAGTGCCGAGGAGATGTTGTAGCCCACGCCGTAGGCGGAGTAGCGGACACGGGTGGGGAACAGTTCCACGAGCAGGATGTGGATGACTGCCGTGTGGCCCGCGAAGACGACGGCCATGATGCAGGCGCCGAGGATGGCCAGGCCCATCTGGCCGGTGGCGATCAGGGCGTAGGACGGGATGCCCAGGACGGCCATGGCGATAGCCGAACCGGCGATGACCTTCTTGCGGCCCAAACGGTCGGAGAGGGCGCCCATGAACGGGATGGCGATGCAGATGACCACCAGGCTGCAGGCGGTGACCAGCAGTGCTTCACCAATGGTGAAGTTCAGCTGCTTGCCCTTCAGGAACGTGGGCATGTATGAGAACAGGACGTAGTAGCCGGAACCGTTCATCAGCGGAATGAACAGCGCCAGGAGCATTGCGCGGCGGTGCACCGGGCTGGCCAGGGCTTCCTTGAGCGGATTCTTGGAAAGGCCGCCCTCTTCCTTCAGCTTCTGGAAGTTGGGGGTGTCGCTGATCGCCTTGCGGATGTACCAGCCAATGATGCCCATGGGGATGGCCACCAGGAACGGAATACGCCATGCGAAGGAACCGAAGCCGCCGCCTTCGATCGCTGCCTGGGTGAGCCACGGGGACATGGAGAAGGCAACCAGGGTACCGGTCAGCAGGGCTGCGAAGGAGGCGATCTGGGCGTAGGAGGTGATCACGCCGCGCTTGCCTTCAGGGGCGTGCTCCGCGAGGAAGGTCATGGCGCCGGCAGCTTCGCCGCCCACGGAGAATCCCTGGACCAGGCGGAGCAGGACCAACAGGATGGGTGCG
Organism: Pseudarthrobacter sp. NPDC059871; assembly: GCF_042731175.1. Lineage (NCBI taxonomy): Bacteria > Bacillati > Actinomycetota > Actinomycetes > Micrococcales > Micrococcaceae > Pseudarthrobacter > Pseudarthrobacter sp. NPDC059871. The sequence continues at coordinate 380,544 of NZ_JBHWJV010000002.1, read as the reverse complement.
GCAATTCCGATGGCCGCGTACGGCGGCAGCAGGCCAATGCCGGCAGTGGCAACGCTGATCAGCATGATGACAAAGACCAGCAGTTTCTGCCTGCCGATCCGGTCACCCAGGTAGCCGCAGACGATGGCGCCAAGGGGCCGGACGAAGAAGGACACCGCATAGCCGGCGAACACGAACAACAGGGCGTTGTCCGGATTGCCCGGGGCCAGGAAGACCAAAGCCAGGGTGCCGGCCATGAAGGCAAAAATGCCGTTGTCATACAGCTCCACGAAGATGCCCACGCATCCGGCGGTGACAACCTTGCGTGTCTGCTTCGCAGTCAGACGGTCATGCTGCGGTGCTACCGCATTCGTTGATGTTGACATCTTGTTTTCCTTTGTGGGTTTGGGAAAAGCATTCACGGGATTCAGCTTCCTGACGCTGGGCTGAGTTCGTGCCAGCGCTCGCCGGCTCCGATGCCGAGGAGTCCGAAGACCGTTTGGATGGTGCTCCGCAGCCTGTCCAGTTCCAGGCAGGCTGCCCTGTGGGTGGCCGTTGCATCAGCAACGGTTGTCTTTCGAAAGGTGATGGTGTGTCCGGGCCTGGCCTGCGCCAGGGCGTCCAGGGAGCGGCTCGTGACCACTGCCAGGACCGGATAGCCCGCCGTCACGCCGCGTCCCCGGTGCAGGACCAGCAGTTCCTCCCGGGACGGGACCTCAATGGCCCCCACCGGGACGCCGCGGGACAGTACTTCGGAGGTGAGCTGGCGTTCGGGCAATGCGCCGCCGAGCCGGAGGCCAATGTGGTTGCTCCTGGGGCTGACGGTGTACTGCGAGGTAAAAAGCAGGTCTGCGGTGTCGCCGAACTCCGCCACGTCCGGACCATCGGTGACGTCGATGACCGGGTGGGTGGTGAAGTCCGGTTTGGTCAGGCCCAGCCGGAACAAGGGCAGTCCGTAATGCGGCTGGGTAATGGGGGCGGTGGTCTTTTGCGTGGCGAGTTCGGTTCCCTCAATAAGCTTGAGGCCAAAGCCCACCACCGTGTCCGGGGCGCAGCTGCCCAGCAGGGTGGGCACCGTGAACGATCCGTGGACGGCGAGGTAGGCCCGGAGCCCGGTACGGATTCCACGGACTGCCACTGTTTCGCCGGCCCGGACGGAGACCGGCTCCCACTGCGGGCAGTCGCGGCCGCCCACGGTGAGGTCCAGCGGTGCGCCGGTGACGGCGATCAGCAGATCCGTGGTGGCACGCATCCGGAAATCCAGTGCGGTGAGTTCCAGCAGCGGTTCGTTGTCCGTGTTCCCGGCCAGGATGTTGGCGGCCTTGGCCGAGAACTGGTCCAGGGCGCCGTTGACCGGGAGGCCAAAACCGGGGCCTCTGGTGCGGCCGAGGTCGGTGACCACGGAGTGTCCGGGCTGCAGGATGACGAGGGATCCGGTCATGGCCGCGCCTCCAGGAACTGGCCGGCGAGGCTGTCGAAGTCCGCTTCCGGGATGGCGTGGAAGCGCAGTTCGTCGCCCGGAACGTAGGGCACCAGCGGTTCGCGGGTGGCGTCAAGGACAGTCAGCGGCGTCTGGCCGATGACGCACCAGCCACCGGGTGCCGTGGCCGGGGCGATCACTGCCTGGCGTCCGGCCACGGAGACTGCCCCGGCGGGGACGGAAAGCCGCGGGTCTTTGAGCCTGGGGACGGGGAACGGGAAGTCCGGTCCGTCCATCATGGGAGAGCCGGCCGGCGCTCCCAGGCAGCGGATGACGTAGGTCTTTTCGGTGTGCCGGGCAATGACGTCAGCGGCGTCCAGGCCCTGCTGTGCAGCCACGCGCTCCAGGTCCGGACCGTAGCTGCCGCCGTACACCACCGGCACTTCGAAGCGGCGGGGCTCGCGGACGGTGGCGCCGGTGAAGTCCAGCTGGCGCATGGCGAGGAGCACGAATGCCCGCACCTGCCGCGCTGAGGTGACGTAAGGATCGAATTCCACCAGCACCGAATCGTAGGTGGGCACGGCGCCGTGGACGCCGTCCACGCCTGCCGTTGCCAGCCAGCCTGCCAGGGAGTGGACGGTGGCCCAGTCGGCTTCTACATTGCCGGAGGTTGCCACTACCCGGAGGGCGGCGTCACCCGACTCGTGGATTTCCAGTGCAGCGGGGGCGGCGATGGTTGGGGCCGGCATGGTCAGGAAACCTTCTGCTTCGCGGCGAGCACCTGCGCCAGCGGGGCTACGGTAACACTGGCGGCGATCAGTTCGCTGCGGATCAGGCGGGCCAGTTCGACGGCGCCGGGGTTGTCCCCGTGCAGCAGGATGGTGTCTGCCTGGATGGCGAGCTCCCTGCCGGACGCGGTCGTGATCAGGCCTTCGCAGACCATCCGGACGGTCCGTTCGACAATGACTGCGGGATCGTGGATGACGGCGCCGGGCTGGCTGCGGGGAACCAGGGTGCCGTCCTCCTGGTAGGCGCGGTCTGCGATGCCCACGATGGCAACCGGCAGGCCGCGGTCAGCTGCTGCGGTGGCCAGTTCGCCGTCCTGGGCGAGCACGATCAGGCGGGGGTCCACGCGGGCCGCGGCGTCGGCCACGGCCTCTGCGTAGTCGGCGCGGGTGGCTACGAGGTTGCCGAGGCGCCCGTGCGGTGCCAGGTGGGAGACGGATCCGCCGTGGTAGGCGGCAAAGGCCGTGAGGGCGCCGAGCTGGTACACGACGTCGTTGCGGACCTCGTCCGCGGTGAGGTCCATGGCGCGGCGGCCGAAGCCGCGGAGGTCCGGGAAGCTCGGGTGGGCACCGATGCCCACTCCCTTGCGGACGCATTCAGCAACGGTGGCATCCATGATGTCCGGATCGCCGGCATGGAATCCGCAGGCGATGTTGGCGCTGGACACGATATCCAGGAGGGCCTTGTCGTCGCCGATCGAGTAGGCACCAAAACCTTCACCAAGATCCGCTACGAGATCAACTGTGGGCATTGCGGGCCTTCCTCTGCTGCATGTTTGGGGATGTAAAAAAGTGTGGCACCGGAGACTTGACTCACACAAAGACGTAATCGGTGTCACGGGATAGGGGACGGTTATGACCCCCGCTTGCGGCCTTCCTGCCGACACCTGGAAATGTACTTAGGGCGTGTTTCGGAAATGTAAAAGCAATGCGGCCAAATGACGCCTCTGCGGTTTATGCAAAATGCATATGCCGTCATCGGAAGCCGCTATGACCGGAGCGGGGATAGAATGTTCTGGTCATTGGGAAGTCATCTGCAATTAACCTATGCCTGAGGCCGGGATCACACAAAGACGTAATGCCTGTCCCGCCATAGCGCCAACGTATGACCCCCTGCAGCACTGTGCCGTCCCCGCCGGAAAGAGAAACGCTATGGACACCCGCAAGCTGGCGTACTTCGTGAAGATCGTCGACTCCGGCAGCATCACCAAGGCAGCCGCCGCCCTCCATGTCGCCCAGCCGGCCCTGAGCCAGCAGGTATCCTCCCTGGAAACCGAACTGAAGCAGCGGCTCCTGATCCGGAGCAAGCAGGGCGTGGAGCCCACCGCCGCGGGCCACACCCTCTACCGCCACTCGCAGACCATCCTGAGGCTGGTGGAGCAGGCACGGCTGGATGTGGCAGCATCCGGCGCTGCGCCGTCGGGCCGGGTTTCCATCGCCATCGCTCCCTACAGCATGGCGTCCAGCCTGACGCCGCGGATCATCAGCGAAGTGAACCGGCGCTACCCGGACATCGTGCTGCACCTGACCGAAATCTACGGCGGCGTACTGAGCGAGGCCATCAAGAACGGCCGGCTGGACATGGCACTGATTTATGAGCCCGGACCCATCCGGGGCGTGCAGTTCACCACCCTGATCGTCGAGGACCTGTACCTGATCGTCAACGCCGGCCGCGAGCTCCCGGTGGGGCCGGAGGCGGACACCATCACCCTGGAGCAGGCGGCTACGTTGGGCCTCTTCCTGCCGGAGCAGATCCACACCCTGAGGCAGGTGGTGCAGGCCGGCATCGAGGGCAAGGGGCTCGCGCTCCGGCTGGTGGGCGAGGTGGAATCGGTCCCGTCCCTCACCCGGCTGCTGCGCAGCGACCTGGGGGCCACCATCTTGCCGAAGTCGGCCGCGGACGCCCTGTTCCATGAGGAGGACTTCCGGGTCCTGCGGATCGTGGAGCCGGCACTGCAGTGCAAGATCGCCCTGTGCACCCCGGACCATGAGCCGCTGTCCGAGGCCGGGTCCGCGGTGCTGCTGGTCCTGAAGGAAATGCTGCAGGAAATGCTCCGCAGCAAATACCCGCCGATTTCCGCCGAAAAGCCTGCTGCCGCGAATTAGCCATCATAAGACGGCCTTATCAGGTCACGCTCCATTAGTCTTATCCATGGAATTAGGGGCGGCCTAGGATAAAAGCCATAAGGGTTCGCCAACGGCGTTTACCCGGCACAAATGATTCCTTGGAGCCCAGCCATGAAAAAGATCACCAGCCTGCAATACCGCAAGTCCTCGGACCGAAGGATCCAGCTCAAGGCGGGCACCGGCTCGCATTGCCCCACCAACGGTTTCTGGCGGCCTGAGGACGGGCCGGCGTCGGACCCTGTTTTTGTCTTTGAGGGAAGCATGATGCCGCCGGGCAAGCGCGGCTCCACCATGTGGTACCTGGATGACAGCCAGGTTGGTCCGCCGGCGCACCTCCTCCCCGGCATGAACTGAACGTTTCACCACAGCAGAAGGGCCCGGAGTTCCGAACGGAACCCCGGGCCCTGCTTTGTGCCTACAGCGCGGGTTCGAGTTCGGCGTCCTCCACCAGCAGGCCCTTGGCCTTGAGGACGTCCGTGAGCTTGCACAGCTCGATGGTGGTGCCGCCTTCCTTGTAGAGGCGGATGAGTTCGTCCTCGGCGTCAACGCGTGCCTGGGACAGTGCGATGACTTCCTCGATCTCGTCCTTCCGGACCACCACGACGCCGTCGGCGTCGCCCAGCAGGACATCGCCGGGGTAGACGATTTCGTCGCCGAAGACCAGCGGGTGGTTGATGGGGCCGATGGTTTCCTTGACGGTGCCCTTGATGCAGACGCTGCCGGAGAACACCGGCAGGCCGAGCTCGATCAGGTCCTTGGTGTCGCGCACGCCGGAATCGGTGACCATGGCGGCTACGCCCTTGGCCTTCATGGCATTGCCCAGCACGTCGCCGAAGGTTCCGGCTTCTTCGAACTCACCGGCCGCCACCAGCACAACGTCGCCCTTCCGGGCGTAGTGGATGGCCACCTGCAGCATGAGGTTGTCCCGCGGCGCGCACACCACGGTGACGGCCGGGCCGCAGAAGGACATGCTGCGGTCGATCGGCTTGATCTTCGAGCTCAGCGCACCCTTGCGCCCCTGGGCTTCGTGGACTGTGGCGGAGGAGAACTTGGACAGGCGTTCGATGGCGTCCTCGGACGGCTTGTCGAACTTGGTCTTAACGTGGATCACGGGTTGGCTCCTGGAGGGGCTTGTAGGGAAGGTGTAGCAGCGGGCAGGTACGGACCGCAGGGCTCAGGAGAGCGCCAGGACCGCTTTTTCGATGGCAGCGATGGATTCCTCGATCACGGGCAGTCCCGTGGCGTAGGAGATCCGGAAGTAGGGGCCCACACCGTAGGCCGAGCCCTGGATGACGGCCACGGAGGCGGCGTCCAGGAGATAGAGGGTGAAGTCCTCGTCGTTGGCGATCAGTTTCCCGTCCGGCGTGGTCTTGCCAATGACCCCGCCGCAGTTGACGTATGCGTAGAAGGCGCCTTCCGGCGTCGCGCAGTTGAGGCCTTCGATGGCGTTGAGCCCGGCAACTGCCGCATCCCGGCGTTCGCGGTACACGGCCACACTTTCGCGGACGAAGGCCTGGTCACCGGTGAGCGCCGCGGCGGCGGCCGCCTGGCTGACGGACGACGGGCAGGAGGACATCTGGGACTGGAGCTTGTTGATGGCTGCCACCAGGGGCGCCGGTCCGCCGGCGTAGCCGAGCCGCCATCCGGTCATCGCGTAGGCCTTGGAGACACCGTTGGTGACAAGCACCCGGTCCTTGAGTTCCGGCGCCACGGCAACGAGGCTGGTGATCGGCTCGGCGCCGAAGTGGATTTCGTCGTAGATCTCGTCGGTGAGGACATGGACGGCGGGGTGCTCCTTGAGGACGGCGGCCAGGCCGGCAAGTTCGTCACGGGAGTAGACGGCCCCGGTGGGGTTGGACGGCGTGTTGAGGATGACCCACTTGGTGCGGTCCGTGAGTGCGGCCGCAAGCACCTCCGGGGTCAGCTTGAAGCCGGTGTCCTCGGAGCAGGGGACAATCACCGGGGTACCCTCATTGGCGAGCACCATGTCCGGGTAGGACACCCAGTAGGGGGCCGGAATGACCACCTCGTCACCTGCATCCAGGGTGGCCATGAAGGCGGTGAAGATGACCTGCTTGCCGCCGCCGCCGATGGTAATCTCGCCGGCCGTGTACTGCTGCCCGGTCTTGCGCTCGAGCGTCTGCAGGATGGCCTGCTGGAGTTCCGGCGTTCCGGTGACAGAGGTGTATTTGGTTTCGCCGCGGCCAATGGCGGCGATGGCGGCGTCCTTGATGTGCTGGGGGGTATCGAAATCCGGTTCACCCACCGTCAGGTCCAGGATCCGCCGGCCCTCGGCCTTGAGCTCCCGGACGCGGGCCGCTGCGGCCACACTCGGTGAGGATTTGATTCGGGTGACGCGTGACGCTGGCACGAATTCAGGCATGTTCTCTTCCGGGGCCTTCCAGTGCGGTCGGAGTGTGATTCATTCGAGCGTAGGGAACGATGCCCACGCTTGGATAAGACCTAAAGTGCGTGGACAGATAAGCGCCCCTTATGACACCCCACCCAGAAGAATCCGCTATAGCACCACGCCAAATAGGTATTCCCCGCCCGGCAGCGGGGCCGCGTAGCGTGGCAGGCTGGACATCCTTCCCGCGCTCGGCGCATGGCGCACGACGGCGGCGCCCGGCTTTCCGCCGTCCGCCCGGGTGGTCCTCCGATACTTTCGTCCCAGGAGCCTTTTGGCAGCAAGGAGCCGGCCGTGTCCGCCCACCATGCCTTCCGTCCAACCGCCGCGGCCACGCACTCCGGCGGGTCCCCGCGTGGCGCGTACCGGTACCGGGGAACACCACAGCCGGACCCTGCCGCCGCCAGGATTGGCGAGATCCGGGACCTCCTGGAGGAGCAACGGCGGATGATTTCCCTCCGGTCCAGCCGGCTGCGGGCCCTGTTTTCCGAACTCAACGAACGCGTGGCCCAGGCCGTCTGCGACGGCGTGAAGGTCACCACCATCGCACGGGCTGCGGGCGTGCCGGTCACCGTAGTCCGCGGCATCGGGCTGGGCCGGGACGGGCTGTATCCCTCGGGCCTGCCGGCCGAGGACCAGCTGCGCACCATTGCCGGGATCGCGGACGAGGTGTCCGCTGTCGAAGCGGCGCGTGCCGCCGTCGAACGCCACCGCGTCCAGGTGCTGGCGGACGCGAGGAAGCAGCGCCTGCTGGACGATTACCAGCTCGCCTCGGCGAGCGGCCTGAAGCACGACGAAATCCGCAAGATGACCAGGGGCGTGAACACCCGGCCGGAGGGCTGACCGGCTGCGCCCGGTACCCGGGGCGGACGGGAATATTGTGACCCCGGCCCGGCGTTGTTGCCCTGTTCGGAAGAATCTGTCCAGAAGAATCAGTCGGGAACAATCCCGTCGGAAGAACCTGTACAAGTGATTCCGGACTTCAACAGCCAGAGAGGAGAACGCATTAAATGGCAGTTGATTACGATGCTCCACGGGTAACGCCGGAAGACGAACCAAACGTTGCCATCGAGGAGCTGAAGGCCGACAAGCCGGGACGCCGGGAGGCCGCTCCCGATGTGGACGAGACGGACCTTGCGGACAGCTTCGAGCTCCCCGGAGCCGATCTGTCCCACGAGGAACTGCAGGTCCAGGTGGTCCCGGTCCAGGCGGATGAGTTCACCTGCATGTCCTGCTTCCTGGTCCATCACCGCAGCCAGCTTGCACGGGAAAAGGACGGGAAGAAGTACTGCAGGGAATGCGAGTCCTGACGGACCGTGCGGAGGCGGCTGACCGCCGCTTCCGCCTTGACCGGGTGGGCTGCTCATAGCGGAAAGCCCTTTCCAAGCCGGTCACGTCCTGATTGAATGAAGCACGCCACGCTTTCTTCAATCACACAGAACGGCTTTCACAGTGCGCATCAATGACAACGGGGCTTGGTGCTGGTTCCAGGACGAACGCGCCCTCATCGATCCGTCCAACAACACCCTGCTGGTGGGTTCCGTCGCCGCTCCGGAAGGACCCGGTGGCGCCGGGCGCGGCGGCAACATCGAGGTGGCAGTGCTTGACCCCGCCACGGGGCACAGCCAGGTCCACGTGCTGCACGAACGGCTGGAATCCGATGACCACAACGCCCCGGCGCTGCTGATCCGGCCGGACGGCAGGTACGTGGCCATGTACGCCCGGCACAAGACGGACAACTACTCCCGCTGGCGGGTATCCGTCCGGCCGCATGACGCCTCCGAGTGGGAGCCTGAGAAGGTCTTCGACTGGACCGAACTGGCCGAGGGCCGCGGCGCCACCTACTCCAACCTGCACCGGCTGGACGCCGAATCCCGCGTATACAACTTTGTCCGCGCCATCAACGACGACCCCACCATGCTGGTGTCCGAAGACGACGGCAGCACCTGGCGCTACGGCGGCAAGCTCTTTACCCGCCCCAAGGTGGGCTACGTCAACGGCTACACCCGCTACTGGGGCAACGGCCTGGACCGCATCGACCTCATCACCACTGACCACCACCCCCGCGACTTCAATAACAGCATCTACCACGGCTTCATCCGGGACGATGCCCTGCACGACACCGAAGGCCGGGTGGTCAGCAAGCCGCTTCTGGGCTCCGGGGGCGTTAACCAGGACACCCTCACCACAGTCTTCCGGGCCGGCACCGAGATTGACGGCGACGTCCTCACCCATGCCTGGACAGCAGACCTGCGGGGGCAGGGCAACCAGCTGGCGGCCATCATCAGCTGCCGGGCCAACGACGTCAATGGCACGCTCCAGCGGCAGCAACAGCTCGACGTCGACGACCACCGGCTGCTGTACGCGCGCTTCGACGGAACGGAGTGGGCCCTGAACCCGCTGGCCGTGGCCGGCCCGGGCCTGCTCCCCCATGAGCAGGACTACACCGGACTGGGCGCCGTTGACCCTAACAACCTGGACCAGGTCTACATTTCCACGCCGGTCCACCCCGGCACCGGCGCAGCCACGGACCACTACGAGATCTACCGGGGACAGACAGCCGACGGAGGCGCCAGCTGGAGCTGGAGCGCGGTGACCGAAGACTCCCGCTCCGACAACCTCCGCCCCCTGGTGGTTCCCGGCGATCCCTCCGTCCACGCCGTGCTGTGGTTCCGCGGCAGCATGGCCTCTTCCCAGGCGTACACCGCCGAGGTAGTGGGACAGGTGGGCAGCCCGGAAGAGAGCTGGCGGACGGCCACGCGGCCGTCCCGCTGACCGAGTGTGATCGAACCGCCACTGATCGGTTGACCGTTCAGGAGAGCCTGCAAAGAATGGTTGAAACGATATTCCTTACAGACCGGGGAGACCCTTGCACTACCTTCCAGAGGGCCGCCCGGTCCTGACAGTTTCCACCCTGGGCGCCCCCGGCGAGGGGCTCGGCACCGTGCTGGGCTGGCTGGCCGAGCACGGCGTTTCAGGCGTTGAACTGCGGCTGGCGCCGGGCCAGATCGCAGCACCGGCGATGACCCGGCAGGACCGTGCCTGCCTCCGCTCGGAGGTGGCGGACTCTGGCGTGGCCATCACGGGGCTGGCCAGCTACATCCGGATGGCGGACCCGGCGCCGGACGAACTCGTGGTGGGAGCCCTCGAAGCCGCGCTGTTCCTGGCCGCGGACCTCGGAGCGCCCACAGTCAGGGTTTTTCCCGGCGCCCCCACGGAGCCCGCCGACTACCAGCAGGTGCCCGTGACGGCGACGGCCCGGCACGAGGTCAACGCCCTCGCCGCCTGCCGACTCACCGCCGTCGGCCGCCTTGCCGACGAACTGGACGTGTTCCCGGCGCTGGAAACCCACGACTCCCACCCCCGCGGAGAAGACATTGCCGCCATCCTGGACCAGGTGGAGGGAAGGGTGGGCGCCGTGTGGGACCTGATGCACCCCTGGCGTGTGGGCGAAAGCCTTGAGGATACGTGGAACATCCTGGCGCCCTGGCTCACCAACGGCCTGGGCAGCGTCCAGGTCAAGGACGCCGGGCTGCCGGAGAGCCGGACCCCGGTGCCGATCGGGGACGGGAACCTCCCGGTGGACGGTTTCGCGCAGCTCCTCAGGGACCGCGGCTACACCGGGCTGCTGTGCCTGGAATGGGAGAAGGCATGGCACCCCGATGCTGTCCGGCTGGACGCCGCCATCGGGTCAACCAAGGCCTGGTACCTGCGCCACTGGCCGGACAGCCAGCAACCCGTTTCAGGCCAAAATACCGTTGTGGAGACACCGTGAACGCCCAGCCAGACCTCAATTTCGACTACTCCCCCTGGACCTTCCGGGACAATGCCTCCACCGCGCAGCGTGAGGCGCAGCTGGAACGGCAGCGGGCCCTGGCCGGCAAGGGCGGCATCACCATCGGCGAAGGGGCCTACGTTTCGGCGCTGGCCATGGTGGACCCTGACAGCCTGGCCTTGGGGGACGAATCGCTCATCGCCGCCCACGCGTACCTCACCGGGGACCTGCGGATCGGCAGCAACTGCACTGTCAACGCCTTCACCGTGGTGCGCGGCACCGTCAGCATGGGCGACGGCGTCCGCATCGGCGCGCACACCTCCATCCTTGGGTTCAACCACTCCATGGAGCCGTCCGCGCCGGTGTTCCGGCAGCCACTCACCAGCAAGGGCATCGTCTTCGGCGACGACGTCTGGATCGGTTCCAACGCGGTGGTGCTCGACGGCGTCACGGTGGGTTCCCACGCGGTCCTCGCCGCCGGTGCCGTGGTCACCAAGGACGTGCCCGACTGGGCGGTGGTGGGCGGCAATCCCGCACGGTTTATCCGCGACAGGAGGACCCCGCGCAAGCCTGCCGGCAGCGGCGATGGGGTCCTGCGGGAACGGCTGGCGTCCTTCGCCGGAACGGCCCGCGCTGATGCCCCCGGGATCATCGCCCGCTCGTGGCAGCAGGAGGCGTCAGGCACCGGCGGCTTCGGAGAGGGCCGCTACGTGGACCGTCCGGGTGCGGCGGCAACGGTCCGGGCCCACTGCGACGCGGTCGAAATCGCCGATCTCCTCCTCCGCACCACTCCCCCGCAACTCAGCAGGGACGCACACGCGGACCGGCTCCGGTCCCTGCAGGATCCGCGGACAGGCCTGGTGCCCGAGTACGGCCCGGACGGGCTGCCGGACGCCGGCGAGCTGGCTTTCGGGCACGGGGCGGCCACGTATCATGTGCTCTCCGTGGGGTACGCCCTCGACCTGCTGGGAAGCGGATTCAAGCACCCCATCCACGCGGTGGCCGGGACCGGGCCTGCCGATTTGGCAAACCGGCTGAACGCGCTGCCGTGGCGGAAGGAAGCCTGGGAGTCCGGAGCCTGGGTAGATGCCTGGGGAACTGCGGAGTATTGGAACCTGGCCCACGCAGCGGACGCCAACCCCGGGAGCACCGGCACCCTGGAAGCCCTGTTCGGCTGGCTCCTGACCCGGGTCAACAGCGCTGCGGGAACCTGGGGAACCCCTTCGGCCGATACCCGCCTCAAGGTGGTCAACGGCTACTACCGGCTCACCCGCGGCACCTTCGCCCAGTTCGGCCTGCCGGTCCCCCACCCGGAACAACTGATCGACACCGTCCTGGAGCATGGGGCTGATCCCCGGTACTTCGCGGACGGCCGGCAGAACGCCTGCAACGTGCTGGACGTCGTCCATCCGCTCTGGCTCGCACGGAAACAGGTGGCGCACCGGGAGGCGGACATCCGGGCCTGGGCCGCAACCCAACTGGACCACGCCCTGGGCCAGTGGCAGCCAGGGCAGGGCATGGCCTTCAGCGCGGCGCCCGAAAGCGGCCAGCAGAACCTCCCTGGCCTGCAGGGCACCGAAATGTGGCTCAGCATCATCTGGTACCTGGCGGACCTGCTGGGACACTCGGAAGCCCTGGGCTACCGCCCCCGCGGCGTGCACCGGCCGGAGCCGGCCTTCCTGCTCCCCACGCTGTAGCCGGGCCGCGCGCCGGCAGGGGGCTGTTCATTGATTGAAAAACCTGGCTGACGCGCGGCGGGCAGTCCGTCATGCTGGTGGGGACTCACACTCCGGCCGTGCCGGGCGACCCGAAAGAAGGAACCGATGTCCCTCAGCGTGGAGGAAATGAACAAACAGCTTCCGGTGGCCAATGCGCTGCCGGGCGAGGCCGTCCCCTACTACATGGCCTCCGGCGAGGGCGCCCGGTATGAGATCAACGGGCAGCTGGTCACGGTCATCGCCCGGGCCGCGGACACCGGCGGTATCTTCAGCGCCGCCTACATTTCCGGCGGCATGGGCGCCGGGTCGCCGTTCGTCAGCCACAGGATCGAGCACAAGACCCTGTACGTTTTCGACGGCATCCTGCACGTCTGGCTGCCCGGCGAGAGCCGGATCCTGACTCCCGGCGATTCGGTGGTCATCCCGCCGAACACGCCGCACGCCTACCGGATGGCCAGCCACTACACCCGGTTCCTGAACTGGATGACGCCCGGTGGCGGCGAGGCGTACTACGAGCGGGTGGGCACACCCATCGATTCGCACGTCCCGCCGGTCCGCGCCGGCCGGTCCGCGAGCCCGCAGGAGCAGGCCGAGGTGGGTGCCGAGTTCGGCATCACCTTCCCGGACGTGGAGCGGGTGGCGCCGTCGTTCAAGCACGACGCCGGGCTGCCGCCAACGCAGAGCCCCTACTTCCTCAGCGCGGGCGAGGGTGAGCGGCTGGCCAGCTACCAGACGATGTTCACCTACCTGTCCCGCCCGGCCAACACCGGGTCCAACTACTTCGCCGTCCACACCAAGGGCGCCAAGTCGCCCTACATCCCGCTGCACTTCCACTCTGAACACACCGAGAACTTCCTCTGCACCGAGGGCCGGATGTGGCTCTACGCCAATGGCCGCGAGATGCTTCTGACCAAGGGCGACTTCGTGCATGCCCCCGCCGGGACCATCCACTCGTTCGCGTTCGACGCCCACAACACCCAGATGGTGGGCTTCCTGACGCCGTCGGTGTTCAACGGGTTCTTCGAGTACTTCAACAAGCCCACCGAGGACTACATGTACACGGAGGGCGGCCAGCCGTACATGGACATGGAAGGTTTCGGCCGGGCCCAGGCGGAGATGGACCTGACCGTCGTCGGACCCCCGCCGCTGCGCCGCGCAGCCCTCGACATCCCCTAAATCCAGCCCACCAACCACCCGAAGCGTTCACAACAGAAGGCCCGGACTTCCGAAAGGAAATCCGGGCCTTCTGCGATTTGAAGACCATCCATGGCTCCGTAACCGCCGTTTTGGCGCCTGATAAGGGCCCTTACGGAGCAATCGATGGTTGGGGTGGTTCAGGAGGTGGCCTGCCTGACCAGTTCGCGGCCGTAGTCGTTGCCGTTGGGGGTGCGGACCACGGTGTGCATGTGGAACGGGGCGGGCTCATCGTTGCTGAGGAACACTCCGGTGTGGTGGTCGAGCTCCAGCACCACCACCGGGCTCTGCAGGCGGAAGTAGAACGCCTCGTCCCCCTCCCAGCCGCCGATCCAGCTGAAGTACGTCTCGCCGTAATGCTCCTGGATTTCCCGACGGCGGGCGGTGCGGGGTCCGTCCGGAAGGTAGCCAATGAAGTCGTCCACCACGGCGTCCAGGAGTTCGCGGGCTTCCGCCGGCATGTCCGCCACCAGGATGCCCTCGTAGGGGATCACCCGGTTGTCCTGGAAGCAGCCGCCGAGGTGGCGTTCATCGCCCGGGTGGATCCGGCCCGCGGGCATTGCCGGGTCCACCATGGAGCCGTAGGACACGGCGCTGGAACGCAGGTCCACCGGCAGCGCACCCATCAGTTGCCGGGCCAGGGCGATGCGCTCCTTGAAGACCTTCACGCCCCGGTGCGGGCCGGCGTCGATCATGTCCGGCTCGGCGCCCATGAATACCGGCGAGATCACCAGCTGGGTGCCCGCAACCAGGCAGTTCAGCGCCGCGTGGTGGCCGAAGAGCTGCCAGCCCCACGGTTCCGTTTCGGACGGCTCCCCGTAAACGGCGAAGTTGTAGCTGAACTCGTTCATGAGCTGCGGTAGCTGCACCAGGTCGCCCAGGAAGCCGTTGATGCGCATCAGGTTCCGCAGCAGCTCAAACCCTTCCCCGGACAGGCTCGCCTCCACCACGCCAAGGATCGCGTCCCGGACCGGCTCGCCGAGTTCGTCCAGGCGAAGCCCGGTATCGTGCTGCATGAACTCGGGGTTGGCCCAGCTCTGCCACTCGGGCGCGTCCACGGCGTAGGAGAGCTTCCCCGCCTGTTCCGGCGTGAGGGCATCCAGGAGCTTGCGCGCGGCGGCCACCATGTCCGCCGTCGGCGCTTCCTCCCCGGGCCGGGCTGGAGCAAGCGTAAAAAGGCCCTTCCGGCGGACGCCATCGCTGGTGATTCCGGCAAAGGGCTGCGGATAGAGCTTCTGCCAGCCCTCGATCATCGGGCCTGCGAAGGAGTCGGTCTTCGCGGCCTCGGCGTATTCGCGGGCGTTCAGGCCGCGGATCTCCGCGACGCGCGGATGGTCCGGGGCAAACAGGTAGTCACGGAATGACGGCGTCGACACGGGCGCTCCTCTTGGAAAGTTCTGGAAATTCTGCTGCCGGGATTTCCGTGCCCGGCTCGTGCGCCGGCCCGGTGGCTGCGGCTTCTTGGCGCGAACCGGGAAGCCGGCCCGCCGCGATGGACAGCGCGGCCGCTGCGGCTGCGGCGGAATGTCCGCGCCACGCCACGTGCTGGTCTGGCCGGACCAGCACGGCGTCGGCGCCCCACAATTCGGAAAGGCGGGTGCCGTCGTCGGAAGGCCCGACGGCGGCGACGGTCACCGGAATGCCCTGCCGGGCCGCTGCTTCCAGTACCGGCGCAAAAGCCTCGTCCGCGGGCACCCCGCCCAGCGCGCCGGCGTCGGCCAGCAGCGTGAAACCGGAGCCCAGCGCGCTGTACAGGGAGAAGGACTCCGCCAGCCAGGCATGCGGCAGCAGCGAGCCCGGGCTGGCGGACGGGACGTAGTGGATGGGGTCCTCGGGCGGTACAGGCAGGCCGTCGGGCACCACCAGGGGCGAGCCGGTGTACGCATAACCCAGCACCAGCCCCAGGGAATCGAACTCGCTCTGCTTCACGGCCAACGCGTCGCGGGCGGTGAGCCGAGCGGCGTCACCGGCAGGCCCGGATGCTGCCAGCTCCGGATCCGCGAAGTGGTATGCCAGCGCTTTGCCGTTCCGTGCGGCGTCGCCGATGGTGCGGTCCGCCACCGGCCGGCGCTCCTCGCCGTAGCTGGCCAACAGCGCAGGTCCGCCCCACCCGTTGATGGTTGCGGCCAGCTTCCAGGCCAGGTTGGCGGCATCGCCAATGCAGGTGTTGAAGCCGTGGCCGCCCCACGGCGGGTTGAGGTGCGCGGCGTCGCCCACCAGGAAGATGGTGCCGCGGCCGTACTCGGGAGCCAGCAGCATGCGGGCGGTCCACGGATCGGTGGCGAGCACCTCGATGTCCATCCCGTCGCCCACGAGCGCGCGGACCATGGCGCCCGCGTCCTCTGTGCTGACGGTGACGGATGGGTCCACACCCTGCACGATGGCCCACCAGGTGCCGTCCAGGTCCATGGGCCCCACCATCCCGGACGTTTCCGAACCCACCACCCAATACTGCACGGCCGGGTCCAGGGTGATGGCCGGGGCCAGCGACGCGGAGCGGAACAGGATGCTGATGTTGGACAGCGCCGCGGAGCCGCCCTCCAGGCGGATCTCCAGGCTGCGGCGGACTGCGGAGGACCCGCCATCGGCACCGATCACATATTCGGCCGCAATGGTGCGGGCGGCACCGGACGTTCCATCCGAAACCACGGCGGTGTGTGGCGCCGGGGTAGTTTCACCTGTCGTATGGACCTCGCTGACAGACCATCCGGTCACGAAGGTCACCAGCGGGTGGCTGCCGACGGCGGCTCTGAGCACTTCTTCGAGGACCGGCTGCGGCACCTGCTGCCCGCCTTCGGGCTGCGGGCCATAGCGGCCGGGGACCAGCTGGAAGGCGTTGGAAAAGCGCCGCAGCTCGTGCGCGGCGGGGCCCGTCAGGCCGGTGCAGAAGATGACGTCCTGGGCGTAGTCCACCGGCAGCGGCGAGGCGTCCCGGAGGGCCTCGGCGAGCCCCAGTCGGCGCAGGTGGGTCATGGTGCGGGCGTTGGTGGTCTTGGCCCGTGGCCTGGTGTGGTCCACGCCGGTGCGGGGTTCGATCACCGTGCTGGCGACGCCGCGGGAGGCGAGGTCCAGAGCCAGGAACAGCCCGCTGGGGCCGCCGCCGGCGATGAGGACCTGCGCCTCATCCGGGATGTCCGCCGCGTCCGTCACGGGAAACGTTTGTGGGATGGTGCCCTGCGGGGTGTCCATCAGGCACGGCTCCGCAGGGAAATGTCGCCCACGGGGGTGGTCAGGGTGCCGAGCTTCTCGATCTCCACCACTACGGTGTCGCCGGGTTGCAGCAGCCACTGCGGGGTGCGGGCGTAGCCCACGCCTTCCGGGGTGCCGGTGGCGATGACGTCGCCCGGGTGCAGCGTGAAGGTCTGGCTGATGAGCGCGATGATGGCAGGCACGGAGAAGATCATGTCCCGGGTGTTGCCGTTCTGGGCTTCGATTCCGTTCACCAGGGTCCGGACCTGGAGCCCGTCGCGGAGATCGCCCACCTCGTCACGGCTGACCAGCGGACCCAGCGGCCCGCTGAAGTCGCCGTTCTTGCCCAGCGTCCACTGCGAGGTCAGCTTCTGGGCCTTGCGGGAGGTGATGTCGTTGAAGGTGGAGTAGCCAAAAACGGCGTCTGCCGCGGCGGCCTCGTCCGCCGATTCGACCCGGCGGCCGATGTAGGCGGCCACTTCCCCTTCCCAGTCCAGCCCGGCTTCACCGGCGGGGACCGGCACCGGGACGTTGCCCACGGACAGGGACGCCGTCCAGCGGGCGAACAGGGTGGGGTACGGGGGCAGTTCCTGGTCCTTGAAGCTTCCTTCGGCCACGTGCGCCTTGTAATTCAGGCCCACGCAGATCACCCGGGCCGCGGCGGGGACCAGGGGCACCTCGGTGACGCTGTCCCTCTCCAGCCAGGCGCCGGCGTCGGACGCGTCTTCCGCACCGGCCTGGGACGCCATGCTGGCAACCAGCGTGGCTGCCTTGTCCTGCCAGCCCTCGGGGTCGGCCCAGAAGTCGGTGACGGTGGCCAGCGGGAGGACGTTCGATCCGGCGAGGGCTGCCGCCCAGGATTCGCCGTGGTGGTTGATGCCGATGAACTGCATGAGGTGGCCTTTCAGGTCTGGCAACCGGGCAGGCAGGCTGCCCGGGCGTGGTGGAAAATCAGCGCTCCGACTGGCGGCGGAGGAAATCTAGGGTTGCTGCAGTGGCCGTTCCGGCTGCCGCGCTGCTGCCGTCCGGGGTGGCCCACATATGGTCCGCCCCGTGCAGCAGGAGAAGTTCGACGGCGGCGCCCGCGTCTTCAAGCGCCGCGGCAAGGGCGGTGGACTGGGCTGCCGGGACGAACCGGTCCGCTGTGCCATGGATCAGGAGGAAGGGAGGGGCACCAGCATGCACGTAGGTAAGGGGGCTGGCGGCCCTGGCCCTGTCCGGGGCGTCGGCGGGCTGGGCGCCGATCAGGAGTGCTTCCCGGGAACCGGGATCATCGGCGCTGGCTACGGCATCGGGCCGGGCCTGGGCCCCCATCCGCACCAGGTCCGTGGGCGGATACCAGGCCACCACCGCGGCGACGCTGTCTCCCACACCCGTGCCGCCTGCGTGTGTCCCGTCCGGCTGCTCCGCAAAAGCGGCTGAGCCAACGGTCAGGCCAACCAGGCTGGCCAAGTGGCCGCCCGCAGAATCACCCCACGCGTAAATGCGCCCGGGGTCCACGTCGTAGTCTGCGGCGTGCGCCCGGATCCAGCTGACCGCGGCCTTGGCGTCGTGCAGCTGGGCGGGAAAGGTGGCTGTATCCGTGAGCCGGTAGTCGGCGGAAGCCACCACAATACCGGCGTCCACCAGCTGTTCAATGGGGCTGAACCCGAAGCCGTCCACGGTGGGCCCAAGCGAGGAGCGCTCCCCCGTCCGCCAGCCGCCGCCGTGGAAGTGGACCACCGCGGGGCGCGGGGTAGCGGACGCGGCGCCCCGGGCGGGATCCGCCGCCGGGAGGTAGAGGTCCAGCAGCAGCGGCGCTCCGCCGCCGGGGCGGGCGAACTCAATTCCCCGAAGGATTCGCCCCGCCGTCGTCGTTGACTCCATGTGTACCGCGCCGTTCTGTCCCGTGATGATCCCGTGGTGACTGCCTGACACGCCCGGTGTGGGCTGCGTCATGAATCAACTGTGGGGTATCGGGAAGCCGCACGGCGCGGCCGGTTTCACTGAATGAAAAGGCTTGCCGAGCGTGCGGCCTATCGCGGGGCGTAGTGGGCGGCCAGCTTCGCGAGTCCTTCGTCCAGCGACACCGCGGGCGCCCAGTCCAGGAGCTCCCGGGTGCGGCGCTGGTCGAACCAGTGGGCGGTGGACAGCTGCTCGGCGAGGAACCTGGTCATGGGCGGTTCTTCGGTGCGTCCGGCCCACAGCCACAGCTTTTCCACCACGGCCCCCGCTCCCCGGGCCACGGCTCCGGGGACGGCCCAGGACGGCGCCGCAACACCGCCGGCGGCGCAGATGCCGGCGATCAGCTCGCCGACGGGACGGGGCTCGCCGTTGCTGACCACCACCGCCTGCCCGTGGACGCGGTCCATGCGGGTCAGGGCGGCCACCATGGCGGACGCCGCGTTGTCCACGTAGGTGGTGTCGATCAGGGCCGCTCCGGCGTCCAGCAAGGGCAGGCGGCCGACGGCGGCGCGCGCCAGGACGCGTTCCACCAGTTGGGTGTCACCCGGGCCCCAGACGATGTGCGGGCGCACGGCGGCCACCCGGAAGTTGGGGGAATCTGCCGCCAGGGCCAGCAGTTCGGCGGCGCCCTTGGTGCGTGCGTAGTCGCCGTGGGCGTGTTCCGGGTCTGCCGGTCCCGCGCCCAACCCCACTATGGCGGTGCCGGAATTCGCCACGGACGGGGACGAAACGAACACGAAGTCCGGAACGCCGGCCGCCCGCGCGGCGTCCAGGAGCCGGCGGGTGCCCTCGATGTTCACCTCGTCGAACTCCGCCGCCCGTCCCGTGAAGGAGACCTTCGCGGCCAGGTGGATGATGCCGTCCTGGCCCTGGACGGCATCGTTCAGCACCCCGGCGTCGGTGATGGACCCGCACAGGTCCGTGGCGCCGTCGACCCCCGAAGGGCGCCGCTGCAGCGTGGTGACGGTGTGGCCCTCGTGAACCAGGAGCCGCGCAACGGCGCCGCCGAGCATGCCACTGGCGCCGGTGACCAGGACCCTCATGGTTTCCCTGGCCGACCGCCGGCCAGCACGCGCGTTGCCCAGCGCGAAAGGCGAGTCCTGTCGATCTTGGCGTTATGCCGGATGTCTGTGGGCTGCGCGGGAACGGCCAGCACCGCGGAGATCTCGACGCCCGCCGTGCGGGCGGCTGTCCGGACGCTTGCGGCGAGGGCGGGTTCCGCTGGGCCCGCGGTGCGCGTTGGAGGCACAGTTTCGACGACGGCCACCACCGCCTGCGTGCCGGCCGGTCCGACTCCCGTGACAGCAGCCAGCCGGACGCTGTCCAGCCGTTCGATGGCCTGCTCGGCACCCACCGGAGTCACCGCGGCGCCGGGTGCCGTCACCACGTGGGCGAGGCGGCCTTCCACCCAGAGCCTGCCGGCGGCGTCGAAGTGCCCCACGTCCCCGGTGCGGTGCCAGCCGGGCAGGCCTGCGCTATCCCGCTGGGTCAGCCAGAGCCTGTCGTACGAGTCCTTGACGTGCGGGGCGCTGACCAGGATTTCACCGGTCACGCCGGCATCCGTCACCGGAGTGGTTCCGGACGCGGTGCCGTCCGCCGCGAGCGGGATGATGGCCAGGCGTGCCCCGTGGACGGGTTTGCCGACGCACACGCCGTTACCGCCGCCTTGGAGGGTTCCGGACGCTGTTTCGGCGTCGGCTTCCCTGATCTGTTCCAGGCTGATGTCCGTCACCGGCAGGGCTTCGGTCATCCCGTAGGGAGTGTGCAGCGAGGCCGCGGGCACCAGTTGCTGGACCTCCGCCAGGAGCGGTTCTGGGACGGGGGCTCCCGCGGAGAGCAGCAGCTCAACGCGTGCCAGCGCCTTCAAGCCCGCCTCATCGAGGTCTTCCCGGGTGTCGACGACGTTCCGGAGCGCAGCCGGTGAGGCGAACACCACCGTCGCGTCGATGGCTCTGGCGGCGTCGGCCAGCGCACGGGCTGTCAGGGTTCGGGGCGCCGTGACGTCCATGGCGGGGGTGACGGACACAGCACCCAGAGCCGGGCCCAGGAGGGCGAAGGGAGCGAAGCCGGCCACCAGGTTGGACCCTGCCCGGATGCCGAAGGTGCTGGCCACGGTGTCCCGCATCGCGGCCAGCTGGCGGTGCGTGTAGAGCACGCCCTTGGCCGGCCCGGTGGAGCCCGAGGTGAACAGCACGGCGGCGGGGGCGTCGGGGAAGGCAGCATCGGCGGGCTGCGCAGTAGCGCGTCCGGCGCCGGGCCGGGTCAGTTCTGCGAGGGAGGTTTCGGCGCCGAGCAGGCGGCGGCGGCCGGCCGGGAGGGTGCCCACGCTGATCCGGCGTCCGGGCCAGCCCAGGGCGGCTGCTGCCGCCAGGGCCTTGTCGATGCCGATGATGAAATCCGGGGTGGCGCCTTTCACGGCGCGGCTCAGGCCCTTGGTTCCCAGTCCGGCGTCGGCCACCACCACCACGGCGCCAAGGCGCAGGCAGGCGTAGAGGGCCACCGTGAGGTCCACCCCGGGCGGCACCATGAGGCTGACCCTGCTGCCGCGCCCTACTCCGGCTTTCGCCAGCCCGGCGGCGAGGTCCAGGATTTTTTGGTCCAGCTGCTGCCAGCTGAGAGACCGGGCTGCCGTGCCGTCCGGGGCCATCTCCACAACGGCGGAACCGGTGCCGGCGGGCCCTGCGGCCTGTTCGCCGAGCAGGTCCCAGAGGGGCCGGAATTCAGCGGTCTCCGGCGCCCCCGGAGTGGCTGCGGTGGCCGAAACATCAGCGGGAGCGGCAGAAATGTCAGCGTCGGCGTCCGTGCCGGCACCCTCCTGGGCGGCCAGCCACTCAAACACCGGTGTGGCAATGTCCCGGTCTTCCGCCACGAGGTGTCCCGCGCCTTCGAAGCGGTGCACCTTGGCGTGCGGAAGCCTGCCGATGAGGTCTTTGAGGTAGCGGTCGGAAAAGATGGGATCGCGGGGGCCCCACAGCATCAGGGCCGGGACCGTCAGCCCGCGCAGCCCGTTCGCCACGCCGGCCAGCGCCGCAAAGCTGGGATGGAATTCGTCCACCGGAATGTCGGCCACGAAGTTGCCAACACCTGACCGCCGGCTGGCACCCCGGTAGGGGGCCATGTAGGCGGCCTTGACGTCGGCGTCGAGGGGCGGGTGGGCCAGCGAATGGGTCACCCGCAGGAAAGCGTCAGAGGTGACCGTTCCCCACTGGTGCACGGCGGGGTGCAGTGCCAGCCGGAGCGCCGGCGGAATTTTGGAGGTGGACGGTTGGTGGACGGCCGTGTTGGTCAGGACCACGCCGGTGAGCTGGTCCGGGTGTGCCAGTGCCCAGCCCAGGCTGATGACGCCGCCCCAGTCGTGTCCCACGGTGACCACGGGACCGTCCAGGCCCAGCGCCGTGGTGAGGTCGCCAAGGTCGTTGATCCGGTCGGCGAGGCGCCGGAACGTTCCGGTGCGTTCCGAAAACCCCATGTCCAGCTGGTCCACGGCCACCACCCGCCACGGGTGGGCGGGATCGGACCCGGCGGCCAGCAGCGTGCGCCATAGGTAGGACCAGGTGGGGTTGCCGTGCACGCACAGCAGGGTGCCTTCGGGTGTAAGACCACGGGCCTCGAGCTGGGCGCCGTTGTCCAGGATGTGCCAGTTGCGGACCGTTCCGGGCTCATCCGCCCCGGAGGTGGAGGGCACGGCAAGTTCGCGGGACCACTGCGGATCCACGCCCGGCCAGGCGGCGGCTACCAAACGATTTCAATCATGGCGGTGTTCAGGCCGGAGCCCACTCCCATGCACAGGACGCGGTCCCCGGCTTCGAGGGACTGGGACTCGGCGGCAAGGGTCATGGGCAGCGAAGCCGGTCCCACGTTGCCCCAGTGCGGGAATGTGATGGGCACCTTAGCCGGGTCCAGGTCGATGGCATCGATGATGGCCTGGGTGTAGGCGTTGCTCACCTGGTGCGTGACGTACCGGTCCATGGCGGCCCAGTCCCACTCCGGCTGCGCCTCGTGCCAGGCGTCCACCACAAGCCGCAGGCCGCCGTCGAGCAATCCCTTGGTATCGGTATTCATGCCGTCGATGCCGCCCACGCACAGTTCGTGGTGTTCGGTGCCGGCGCGCATCACCCCGCCCACCAGCCGGTGCGCGCCGGGGTGCCCGTCCGCCGGGCCAAGGACGGCCGCGGCAGCGCCGGAGCCCAGGGTGAGCGTGGCGAACTCGCGGTTGAAGTCCTCGCGGGTGGTTTCGGGCCGCTGCAGCCGGGCGAGCGTCGCCTCCTGCGTGGCTTCGGCGTCCTCGGCGTTGACGATCACGGCGTATTTGATCTGGCCGGAGTCGATCATGTTTGCCGCGAGGGTCAGGCCGTTGACGAACCCGAGGCAGGCGTTGGCGAGATCGAAGTTCATGGCCGACGACGGCAGGCCGAGTCCGTGGTGGATCTTCACCGCAACGGAAGGCTCCAGGTTGCGCCGGGTCACCGAGGTGTTGATCAGCAGGCCCACCTCGGACGCTTCCACGCCGGCCTCGGCAAGGGCCTTGGCTCCTGCCTCGATGGCGGCGTCGTCAAACGACGTCCCGGGCGCCCACCAGCGGCGGTGCGTGATCCCGGCGACGCGCTCCAGGAGCCGGGACGGGAATTTCAGCCGCTGCAGTGTCGATGCCAGCCGGCGGTCGAAGTCAACGGAACTCACGATCCTTGGAGCTTCGACGCTGCTCACCGAGAGCAGCGCGGTGTTGGTGTGACGGAAGGTTGCATTACCTACCAATTGAAGCCCCTGTTCGTTTCTGTCCTGCGGTGTCTATTACCCACCGGCGCAGGAGCTTAACTATGCAGGCAAGTGCCCCGTCGTGCACATTTATTCCCGGGTCACTGCGGTGCCGGGGTGTCCTGGAGGGGGCGGCGGGCCAGCCAAGCTGCCACTATGGCGCCTGAAATATTGTGCCACAGCGAGAAAACAGCGGACGGCAGCGCGGCCAGCGGGCTGAAGTGTGCCGTGGCCAAAGTGGCGGCCAGCCCGGAGTTCTGCATGCCGACTTCGAAGGCCAGCGCACGGCGTGCCTTGTCATCCAGGCGGCCCAGTTTCCCGGCGAGGTAGCCCAGTCCCAGGCCGAACCCGTTGTGCAGGACCACGGCCAGGAACACGATGCCGCCGGCGGCCACGATCTTGCTGGCGCTGCCGGCAACCACGATGGCCACAATGAGGGAAATCACGACGGCGGACGCCCACGGCAGTGCCGGCAGCACCTTGTCCACGAGCTTCTTCAGGAACAGCCGGGCCAGCAGCCCGGCAACCACCGGGAGGAGGACCGTCTTGACGATGTCCAGCACCATGCCGCCGGCGTCGATCTGCAGGTATGAGCCCGCCAGGAACAGGACGAGCAGGGGCGTGACGATCGGGGCGATCAGCGTAGAGACGGAGGCCACCGCCACGGAGAGGGCAACATCACCCTTGGCCAGGAAGGCCATCACGTTGGACGCGGTCCCGGACGGGGCACAGCCCACCAGGATCAGGCCCACGGCCAGTTCCGGCTCCAAATTCAGTGCCGTGGCGATGAGCCAGCCGGCGCCGGGCATGATCACGTAGTGCGCCACGATGCCGAGCGCTACCGCCCAGGGCCGCTTTGCCACGGCGGCGAAGTCGGGCGGGGTCAGGGTGAGGCCCATGCAGAACATGATGATGCCCAGCAGGTAGGGCACGGCGCTCCCCATGGGTTTGAAGGTCCCGGGGAGCAGGTACCCCGCGATACCTGCGGCCACCACGAGGAGCGGGAAGACCGTCACGGCGACGCGGGCAATCCTGCTTTCCGCTGCCAGTGCCGGATTCAGTGGTGCGCCCTCAGGGGACTTCTGCGATTTGGTTGCCTCAAGCATCTATCAATGCTGCCACCGACTGGTATTGTTCCGCCAATTGATGACCGAAGCCCGTCATGGCAGCAGTCCCTGATGCCTGGCTCGCTGATAGGCGTAGGCTATTGAAGCCCTACGCCCAAGGGGCCCTTCATGGACACCCGGAAGCTGAAGTATTTCCTTGCTGTGGTTGACCACGGCGGATTCAACCGCGCAGCGGAACATCTCCTGATTGCCCAGCCGTCGCTGTCCCAGACCATCGCCGGCCTCGAGAAGGAGCTGGGAGTGCCGCTGTTCCACCGGATCGGGCGGCGGGCGGTCCTCAGCGATGCGGGCAAGGAACTGGTGGATCCTGCGCGGGTGGTCATGCGGGACCTCGACGCCGCACAATCGGCCGTCCAGTCTCTGCGGGGAATCCGGAGCGGGCGGCTGGACATCATCACCATGCCGTCGCCGGGCATCGAGCCGCTGACCTCCATGATCAGCGATTTCACCCTGTCCTACCCGTCGGTGCGCCTCAACGTCTCGGCCGCGTTCACCCCCGAAGAAGTGGTGGAGTCCGTCCGCAGCGGCAGCACGGAAATCGGCCTGGCGCGCTCGCCGGGAAGCTGCCCGCCGCCGTCGCCCGCCGCGCCGGAAACCGCGCGGTCCTCGCCGTGGCCGGCCGCTCGCTCCTGCCGCGGGAGCGCTGGGCGGACCTGCCGCTGGACC
This sequence comes from Pseudarthrobacter sp. NPDC059871, assembly GCF_042731175.1. NCBI lineage: Bacteria > Bacillati > Actinomycetota > Actinomycetes > Micrococcales > Micrococcaceae > Pseudarthrobacter > Pseudarthrobacter sp. NPDC059871. The sequence goes on along the minus strand of NZ_JBHWJV010000002.1, from coordinate 355,458 downwards.
GGGTCTACGCCCTGGCGGACTACACGGAGCTGGATTCGTCCCGCGATCCCGAACTGTCCGCCGCCCTGCTGCGCCGGATCGGCAGGGAAATCGGGCAGGACATCGGACAATACGGTGGACGGACCCGGGAGAAAGCACGGGTGTAGGCACGGGAGTAGGCACCGTAGAAGTCACAAGGGTGGCCCTGCGCTAAGGCACCGCCAAGGCCCATGGCACGTCCGTAAAAACCGGGCGTGCCATGCCGGCCTAACCGATCTCCACCCACTGTGACCGCCATTCGGGGGCTGGGAACGCCTCGCTCCAGTAGGCCGTCTCCGTGGCGATCCGGCCGTCCCGGAACTCGAAGATGAACACCGTTTCGTAGACGGGGCCGCCGTAGTCCAGGGACGCCTCAGCCACCACCAGGTTGCCCCCGCTGGTCAGCCGCCGCGGCGTGATGGTGGGCAGCTGCGGAAAGGTGTTGTAGATGCCCCGCCGGTTCTCCGCGCCGCGGACGTACTCGCCGGACTGGGGCCAGTGCATCACCGCGTCATCATGGAACAGTTCGTCCATGACCTCGATATGCCGGTCGTTGATGCACTGGATCAGCCGTTGCACCACCTTCTCGTTGCTGCCCGTCCCATCCATGGCTTGCCCCACCCTTTCCTGCGGCCCGTCCACTTTCGCAGTGGATTGTGCGCACATGCTAGGCCTGTGTGGCCGGCCGGGCAACGCCCCGGCGGACGACGGCGGGGCCGCACCCTGGGTGGCTGCGGTTCCTAGGACCCGCCGGCACCGCAGCCGGCGCCGCCGTATTCCAGCCAAGCCGGCATTGCGCCAGCGAAGGAGTCACGGATGGCCGGGGTGCTGGTGACGGTCCAGTCGATCCGGCCGCCCACCTCGGCCTCGTCCTTATCCCATTCGAACCAGTTGAGCATTTTCAGCTGCGGGAACTGCTCGCGGGTTTGCGGGCTGAAGACCTGCTCCCACCAGGCCTGCTTGATGTCGGCCTCGGCGGCGCCGCCGGCACCAGGGTTGTAGAGGGCAGCTGTTCCCGGAATGGCAAGCGGCTTGTTGCGGTTCACGGCGTACTCGGCGTAGAAGTCCGGAAGGGAACGCTCGTCCCCGTTGGCGCCGTTGTAGTTGCCGGTGAGCTGCCAGGCGAACTTGCCCGCTTCAGGCACCTCATTTTCGCCCCAAGGATAGGTGGAGCCCCAGTGGAACAAGGACAGGCCTACCCAGTCCACCGCGTCATCGCCCGGGTAGTACGGGGCGTAGGGGTCGTCCGCCGTGTTGAGGGCGCCGTCGCTGTTCGTGTCCAGGGCGGCGAAGCCCGGCGAGCCCGCCTCCACGCCGTACTGCCGGCCCGGGTAGGCGTATCCGCCGGCGTAGGACGGCGCCCACATCATGGCTGAACCCGGCGCCCCGGCGTGGACAGCGTCCGCCACCCGGGTGAAGGCCGCTTTGTATTCGAGCGGCTGCTGCGCCCCGGGGAACCAGAAGCCGTTCATCTCATGCCCGAAGCGGACAATCACGGGAACACCGCCGGCGTTGACGGCGGCAAGGTCCTGTGCCAGCGTGGCGGCAACCTCCGGCGTGACGGATCCGAGGTCCTGTTTCGGTTCGAGGGTGAGCAACAGGATCCGCCCGTCGGCCCGGACCTTCGCGGCTGTGTCCTTGAGCCGGTCCCGGTCCTGATCACCGTAGGGAAAGTCGAGGTAGGACACGGCCACGGCCGGTTTGTGGCCAAGTTCCGCCGCGTAGGTGGAGAGCGGCTTGGTGCCCAGGTCCGAGTTGATGCCGAAAAGGACGCCCGACGCCGGCGCCAGGGTTTTCCCGTCCGTCACCGGGCAGGAGGGAGGGTCAGCCGGGGCGGCGGAGGGTGCCGGCGTTTCCCCGTCGGGGCGGTCCCGGTTGGCCAGCCCGCTGGAGATGCCGGCCGCGCCGATGCCCGCGGCGATCAGCACCACCGCCACGGGAAGCGCCCAGTCCCTTGCACGGCTGAAAAACATCCGGCTCCGGCCGGCCTCCTGCTCGGTGGACGGATCGTCGGACATAGCAAACTCCCTGCTGGCCTGCGGTTTTGTTCCATCCTAAGGTCAGCAGCGGGAAAGGCAGCGGCTGGCTACCGCTCCCCTGCGGACCGGAGTTCACCTGCCAGGAAGCCCAGCGCAGCCTTGCCTTCGGGCAGCCCGGCCGTGTGGTTCAGGTGCCCGTGCACGCCGCCGTCGGCGAGGAAATACGTCACGGGGACTTTGGCCTGTTCCAGGCTGGCGGCGAAGAGCTCGGCGGAGCCGCGGGCGTCGTCGTACTCGCAGGCCAGAAGGGCCGTTGGCGGGAGCCCTGCAGGGTCCGCGTACCCGGGCATCGCGTAGGACGGCGCCATGCTGACCGGGCCGCCCACGTAGTTCTCCGCCGTCCGGATGCAGTCCTCCAGGGTGAACCGCAGGTGCCGGGGCAGGCCCGCCATGACCTCCTCGTCCAACCCGGCGGCGGGCAGCGGGAGTTCTGCGTGCAGGAAGGGGTAGGCCAGCAGGAGCTTGGCGGGCAGCGGCTTGCCGGCATCAATCAGGTAGAGCGCAGCGCCCACGGCCAGATTGCCGCCCGCGCCGGCGCCGCCCAGGCACAGCAGGTCCGGATCCAGGCCCAGCGAGGTGGCGTTCTTCCGGGCCCAGAACCACCCGGCCAGGGCGTCATCATGCGGGATGGGGTAGGACACGCCGTCGCGGGCCAGCCGGTAATCCACGGACAGCACCGGTGTCCCCGAATCGGCCAGCACGCGGGCCAGGTAGTCCGATTCCGGGATGTCCACGCTTCCGCTGACAAACCCCCCGCCGTGCAGCCACACCAGGGCCGGGGTGTCCGTCCCGGTGGCTTCACCGTATATTCGGATGGCCACTGGACCTTGCCGCCCGTCGGCTGTCACCGTGCGGATGGGAACGTCGGGGCCCGGCTGCCGTTCGGCGTCGGGGTTCAGGAACCTGGGGCCCTCCGGCGAGGCAAGGTATTCGGCAAACCCGGCGGCCGGGGCTCCAGGCACCTGCCGGGCTGATTGCCGGGCTGTTTCGCGTGGCGTCATGGTGTTCCCAGCTTCCGGGAGAAGTAGCCTACGGCGAGAGCCAGAATGGAATCGAGTTGGTCCTCGGCGCCGAAGAAGCAGTGGTCGGCGTCTTTGATGGTGACCACCTCGTGTTCCACGCCGGCTTCCGCGAGCGCGGCCGCCAGCAGGTCGGTCTGGGAGTGCGGAACCAGCCCGTCGCTGTCGCCGTGGACCAGCAGGAAAGGCGCGGCCCCCGCCGCCACGTAGCTGACGGGGCTTGCCGCTGCCAGCAGGTCGGGGCGGTCCGAGCCGCCCACCAGCATGTATTCCGGCTGCAGCGTCATGCCGGGTGGGACCGCTGCCGTGAGCGCAGCGGGGAAGAGACCCTGAGGCATGGACATGGGCGGGATGTCCGCCAGGGAGGACACGCCGTAGAAGTCGACGACGGCGCTGACGCCCGCGGGGTGCCCCTGCGCGCCGAGTCCGCCATCCAGGTCCGGGCGGTTGCCGGTGAGTCCCAGCAGCGCCACAAGGTGTCCGCCGGCGGATTCGCCCCAGGCGCCGAACCTGTCCGGATCGATATTCAGGGGGGCGGCAAATTCGCGGAGGTAGCGCAGCGCTGCCTTCAGGTCGTGGAGTTGGGCCGGGAACGGCGCCTCCAGGGAGTGCCGGTAGTCCGCGGTGGCGCAGGCGATGCCTGCCTCGTTCAGGAGCCGGAAGACCGAATCCGGCGCGAACGTGGGCGGCAGTTCACGCCGGTCCCCCAGCTGGAAGGCGCCGCCGTGCACCCATAGCACCAGCGGCGTCGGGCCTGATGCCTGGCGTGGCAGCCAGATGTCCATCTTGAGGGGGCGGAAGCCGATGGCGCGCGCATAAGTGACCTCGCGGTGCACTGACGACGCGTCCGAGACGGCCTCCGGTGTGCCGGGTGCGTCGTACACGGGGAACGGCGGGACGTCCCTGTTTCCCGGCCGGGAAGGGTCAACGCCGGAAACGACTGCGCGGGAAGGGTCAAGTACATCGGTAGCGTCATCCACTGTCATAGTGTGCTCCTCATCAGCTCGGGGTGTGCGGTGTCCCCGCCGGTGGCGGCGGCGAAAGTATGGTGTCCGGGGCCGACGACGGCGGACGGTTCGCCCGGCAGCCGTACCTCGGCGGTGGTGCCGGAGGGGATGTCCGCGGTGAGCGTCAGCACGCCGTCGTCCGTCATCCCGCCCGGCGCCGAAGCACCCTTCGACAGGGTCCAGGCGACGGTGATCTGGCCGTGCGGCCCGTGGTGGGACGTGGATGCGGAGGTGATGCCGGCTCCGGGACGCGGTTCGATGATGACCCGGTCCCAGCCGGCGCTGCCGGGCGCCTGCCGCAGCCCGGCCGTGTAGCGGTGCAGGAAGGACACCACGGCGCCCTTGCTGTAGTGGTTCAGCGACTGGTGCGCCGTGCCGGCGGCGTCGATGCCGTTCCACAGTTCCCAGACCGTGGTGGCGCCGCGGTCCACCATGGCCAGCCAGGACGGCTCCGAGTCCTGCATCAGCAGTTCATAGGCGAGGCCCGGGTGGCCGTTGCTGGCCAGGACCGGGAGCAGGTAGGGGGTGGCCAGGAAGCCGGTGCCCAGGTGGGTGCCGGCGTCGCGGATCAGTTCCACCAGCTGTGCGGTGACGGTTGGGCGGCGCACCGGGCTGACCAGGCCGAACGCCAGTGCCCGGACGCAGTTGGCCTGGCTGGCGTGGGTGACCCGGCCGGCGGCGTCGAGGTATTCCGTTGCCCAGGCGTCCCGGATGGCGTCCGAGAGTTCGGCGAGGTGGGCCGCTTCCTCCGCCAACCCCAGCACCCCGGCGATGCGGGCCATCAGGTCCGTGGTGTGCCGGTAGTAGGCGGTGGCCACGATGCCGTTGTCCGCGGTGCGGGCGGCGAACAGGTCCGGCTCCGGGCCTCCCGGTTCCATCCACTCGCCGAAGTGGAAACCGGTGTCCCACAGGAATTTCTCGTGGGCGGGAGGGACAGGCGCCTGTGCCGAGCGGGTGGCGTGCCGCTGCGTTGCAGCGGTGGTCCGGACGAAGCCCAGCCACCGATTCATGGCCTCCCAGTTTTCAGCGAGGATCGAGGCGTCCCCGGTAGCCAGGTAGGCCTCCCAGGGCACCATGACAATCGCGTCGCCCCAGCCGGAGGAGCCGTTGGTGAAACCCATGAATTCGGCCGAGGTGGCGGCAGGGCCGGGCGACGGCGAGATGTTGGCGATGACGCCGTTGTCCCACTGGTCGGCGCGGACGTCGCGCAGCCATTTGCGGGTGAACCCGGTGACGTCGTACAGGTAAGCGGCGGTGGGAACGAACAGTTGCCAGTCCCCGGTCCAGCCGGCCTTTTCACGCTGCGGGCAGTCGGTGGGGACCTCGCAGGAGTTGCCCAGGAAGCTCCACTCCACAATCTCGTGGAGCTTGTTCAGCCGTTCGTCGCTGCAGTGGAACGTGCCGATGCGTTCCAGGTCGGTCCGGACCAGGCAGGCGGTGACGTCCCCCGGGTGAAGGTCCGCTGTGAGGCCCTGCACCGAAACGAACTGGAATCCGTGCGTGGTGTGCCGGGGCTCGAAGACTTCGCCGGCGGCACCGGAGGCAGTCACCGTGTCCACCTGCCCGGCGTCCCGGAAAGCCCCGGGCGCGCGGAAGTCGTGCGGGCGCAGGTGGTCCCGGGTGACGTCGCCGTCCGGGCCGAGTGCCTCGCCGTATTCGAGGGTGACGGTTTCGCCCGGCGCGCCAAGGGCAGCAAGGCGGATCCAGCCGTGGATGTTCTGGCCGAAGTCCACCACCTGGTGTCCGGTGGGCAGCCGCGTGATGGACACCGGCGCCAGCTCCGCCGTCACCCGTGTGGGCGGGGCAAGGGGTCCGGTAAGTGCGTCGAAGCTGCCGGAACGCACGACGGCGGCCCGCGGCGGCGCCGGCAGAAGGCCCGGTGCGGACGCACCTTCCCCGCGGTCGCCTGCCCGGGGTGACTCACCGTCGTCGGCCGTGCGGAAATCAACGTGCTGCCCCGCCATGAGGTCCGCGCTGATGACTTCCGTAGCGGACACCAGCCACGACGCGTCGGTGCCGATGACCTGCCGTCCCGCCCCGGACTCCAGCTCAAACTGGGCGAGGAACGCCGTGTGCGTGCCGTACATGTCGGCGTCGCGCGTGTACCCGAAAGTGCCGCGGTACCAGCCGTCGGTGAGGACGGCGCGGAGGGTGTTGTGGCCCGCGGCGAGCAAGTCCGTGACGTCGTAGGCCTGGACCTGGAGGGTGGTGTTGTAGCTGGTGGAGCCGGGGGTGAGCTGCTGGCAACCGACGCGTTGGCCGTTGATGAAGAGTTCGTAGATGCCGTGGGCGGTGGCGTAGGCACGGGCTTTGTCCGGTGGTGCCGCGAGAGTGAAGGTCCTGGTGAGGGCGTATCCCGGGCGCTCGCCTGGCTGGTTGACCGCCTCCTCGGCGGGGCCGATCCACTGCGCCGTCCAGTCCGAGGGGTGCAGGAGGCCCAGCTCCACGGGCATGGGTTGGGACCAATCGCTGGCTGTTTCCGTGCCGCCGGCGGTGACGTCCCAGGTGCGCACCCGCCACTCGAACCGGCTGCGGGAATCCAGGGCCGGTCCGCTGTAGGCGATGCCGCTGGACTCCGCTGACGCGATCCGTCCGGTGTCCCAGCCGTTCGAGGCTGTGATCCGGTACGCGGCCTGCCGGATGGTTCCTGGGGGCGGCGTCCAGCCCAGGCGGGGCTCCCGGACGGCCAGGCCCATGGCTTCGCTCAGGTGTTCGGCCCGGAGCCGGGTGGGGGCGGTCATGCGGCAGGTCTCCTGGAGGTGGGGGTGCTGGGACTTCAAGCTTCGTTGGCTGTGCCTTGCCCACACAGACGGCTTTCAATGGTTGGAATAGTATTGTGGTTCAGCTCACGGTGCCGCTGTGGGCCGTAAGCTCTGCCAACGGCGCTAGGAACCACTGCCATGACACTGTCCCCGGACACAGAAACGCACACGGATACCCCCAACGCCGCCGTGACTGCCCGCGGCAAACGGCCCAAGCAGGGCGAACCCGTCATTGACCGGGCGCTGAGCCTGCTGGCCGTCTTCTCGGACCGCCGCCGGGCGCTGACCCTCTCGGAGCTTGCCCGCCACGCGGACATGCCCGCGCCCACCGCGCTGCGCCTGATCTCCAGGCTGGTGGCCTGGGGTGCCCTGGAGAGGCTCGACGACGGCCGGTACGTCGTGGGGGTCAGGCTCTGGGAGGTGGCATCCCTGTCACCGCGCGGGCACGGCGTGCGCGAGATCGCGCTGCCGTACCTCGAGGACCTTTTCGAGGTGACCCGCCACCACGTCCTGCTGGCCGTACGGGACAACGAAGAGGCGGTGCTGATCGAGCGGCTCTCGTCCAAGGACGCCACCGAGGTGGCGTACCGGGTAGGCGGCCGGGCGCCGCTGCGGTCCACCGCCGTGGGGCTGGTGCTGCTGGCGGGCGCGGACCAGCAGTTCCAGGAAGCCATCATGGCCAAACCGCCGGAGAAGGAACCGGGTGTGGCGGAGATGCCCGAGGGGCAGCTGCGGCGGACCCTCTCCGACGTGCGCCGCACCGGAATCGCCATGATCCGGCGCAGCCACCCGTCCATGACGGTGTCCGTGGCATCGCCGGTCTTCGATGCGCAGGGCTCCGTGGTGGCGGCCCTGTCCATCGTGGTCCCGGACGGCTCCACGCCACCGAACGTGCTGGCGCCGGCGGTCCGTGCCGCCGCCCGCGCCGTGTCCAGGAACCTGGGGCACCAGGCAACGGTCAGCGCGGACGTGCGGACGCACTCGCGGGGGTAGCCGCCTAGCCCGCGGTGGCCGGGGCGCTCCGTGCAAACACGCGGGCCGCCCGTGAACCTGCGGCGGCGCTGGCCCCGATGGTGATCAGGGCACCCAGGATCAACGCCGAGGCTTCGCCCGGCTCCAGCAGGTTCAGCTGGGTGCCGATGGCGGCGGCAGCAACCGGCACGCCCAACTGGGATGCCGATAGCACCGCGAGCGGCAGCGGCTGGCCGAGCAGGCGCAGGCTGCCGTGGACCAGCAAGGTTCCTGCTCCGAGGCAGAGCCCGAGGAGCACCATGCCGGGGGTGACGGCGAGGGCCCGCAGGTCCAGCGATGCGCCCAGCCAGACGAAGAACACGGGTCCGAGGAAGCCGTCGCTCACGGCGAAGAGCTGGTGCGCCAGCCGCCGGGGCTCACCTACGGCCGCCACCACCAGCCCGAAGGAGAATCCCGCCAGCATCACGGACACATGCCCTGCCACCGCCAGCCCGGAGAGGGCGAAGAGCAAGGCGAGCTGGATCCGGAGTTCCAAGGCGAACTTCCGGTCCTCGGACACGTCATGTACCCGCCCGCGGGCGCCGCTGAGCTCCAGCCAGCGGAGAACGAAGAACAACGCCACCGAACAGGCCGCGACGGCGGCTGCCCCCACCGCCGCCCGCGCAGCGTTGGGCGGGTCCACGGCGAGCGGCAGCGCCACGATGCAGGCGATGTCTGCCACAGCAACCTGAGCCGTGGTGGTGAGGACCTTTGGACCGGCCAGCCGCAGGGAATCAATGATCGGCAGGACGAGGGCCGCCGAGGACGAGGCGAGCAGGACGATGTAGAGCGGGGCGTGGCCGGTGCCGAAGGCGAACGCAATAGCGGTTCCCACTCCGGCCGCGAGCGCCGCGGCGATGGCTGCCCGGAGCGCGCCGCCGGCCAAGGCAGGACGGATGGCCCGGTCCCGCACCGGCACGTGCGTACCGGCCACGAACATGATGAGGGCGAACCCTACGTCCGCCACGAACGTGAACGTCGGATCGGAGGAATCCACCAGGCCCAGGCCGGTGCGCCCAATGGCGATGCCGGCCAGCAGCTGCCCCAGCACCATGGGCAGGTGCCATTTCCGCGGGAATGCCAACAGGGGTCCCAGGAGCGCGACGGCGGCGATCAGCGAGAGCTGGAAGAACGACACACGCCTTCCTCCTTCTGCCGGCGCGCCCGGACCTCCATCCGCTCCGGGTAACGGCTGCGGCCGTGGCCGGTGGGATTCGCCAGCGGCGCGGATGGTGCGCTCACAGTACCCACGCCGCTGCAGGCGGTCAATGGCGCGGGTACTGTGGGCCGCTCAGGAGGCAGACCGGGTATCGAAGGCGGCAGCTGATTCCCGCAGCAGCCGGGTAACGGTGTCCAGCGGGGTGCTGGCGGGCCGGCGTCCCGCGAAGCGCCGCAGGACGATGCGCCGGGTTCCCAGGCCCGGGACATCCAGGACTTCCACGCCGTCCTGGACCACCCCGGCAAGGGCCAGGGTGGGGACGATCGCCACCCCTTCGCCAGCGGCGACAAGCGCCAGTGCCGTCAAGGTTTCCTGGTACTGGTGCACCGTTTCGATATGGGCGCCCGTTGAGTGGCGGAGCCGTCCGATCACTGCGGCGTTGGCTGCTGATTGCTCGACGCCCAGCCACGGAAGCGGGAGCCGGCCGAGGTCCACGTTTTCGGTGGTCAGCAGGGCCCCGGTGGGGACCACCAGTTTCCATGGTTCGTCCAGGAGCGGCTCCTCGATCATCCCGGCCGCGAGCGTCCGCTGCTCCGCCGTGGTGGAGTCCAGCTCCACCACCACGGCATCGAGCTGGCGTTGGCGGAGCAGCCGCATCAGGGCAGGATAGTCGTCCTCCACGATCCGGATCTGCAGCTGGGGGAACTGGTTCCGCCATTCAGGGAGCCGCGGGATCACCACTGTCCGCACGAAGCTGGTGAACCCGCCGATGCGCACCACCCCTTCGATGGTGGCTCCGCTTTCCATCCGTGCGCGCGCCACGGTGAGGGCGCGCTCGATCTCTTCGCCGGCCTCTGCCAGAGCCAGGCCGGCGGGTGTCAGCACTGAGCCCTTCGGCGTCCGAAGCACCAGCGCCTGCCCCGTTTCGTGCTCGAGTTTGCTCAGTTGCTGGGATACCGCGGAGGGCGTGATCCTCAGCTCATCGGCTGCCGCGAGAACACCGCCCGTACGGGCAACGGCCAGCAGCACCAGCAAGCGGCGAGGGTCGAGATTCATGTTAAGCCGTTCTAAACCTGGTCTTCAGAAGAATGCAATTGAACTACACCTCTTCCGGCCCCGACAATTGCCGTTAGGTAACGATTTCAGAAAGGACACCATGGAACTGCTATGGGAAATTGCCGGTTGGGCCGGCGCCGTCGCCATCCTCAGTGCATACCTGACCGTATCCATGGGGTGGCTGAAGGCCGGGAAGGCTTTCCAGACCGCGAACCTCGTGGGCGCGTCCGCATTCATCATCAACGGCGCCTTCCATGGTGCGTGGCCTTCCGTGGCCACGAACGTTGCCTGGTGCCTCATTTCCGCCGTGGCGCTTCTTCGCATGCGTGCCGCCGGCGGCTCTGCCGGCAGTGACGCGCCCGCGGTGCAGCTGCCTGGCGTCCCGGACACCACCGGCCAGCTCGCCGTCATCGAGCCGCGCGTCAGTGGACCGCACCCCCTTGAGGCGCGCGCCGTTGAAGCGTATGCGGCGGAGCCGTGTTCCGCTCAGCCCCATGCCGCTGAGCCATACGTCGTTGAGCCGTACACGGCCTGCGCCGCGCCAGCGGCCGCTCCCGTACGGCAGGGCGCCATCGCCATCTAGCGGTGGCTATCTGGCACCGTGCCGAGCGGTCAGTCTTCGCCGCGGTAGGACACGCGGCGGACCAGGACTTCACCAGCAACGGCGTAGACGCCGAACGCCCTCCCGGTGAACGCCTTTGCGGTTTCGAAGGCCCAATGCCGCCCGTCGAGCTCGGTCAGCAGCAACTCCGGGCTCCCGCCCGGCCCGGCGGCGCGGACCGTAAGGCGGATCCTGTCGCCACCCACGGCACCCGCGCTGAAGTCCGACGGCGGCGGGCTGGCTGCGATGGCCAGCTCGATGTCCCCGGCGGGAACCGTCGCCTCCCACGTCCGGTCAAAGCCGGCAACGACGGCACGCGCCGTGATCCTGATGCCGTCGCAGTCCTGGCCCTGGCTGGCTTCGATTCCGAACCAGTTGTCCTCGGCGTTCCGCACGGCCACGCCCCCGCTGCCCGTGGCGACGCTCAGTACTGCCCGGAATTCCATGCCGAGGTGGCGCTGGCGCTGGGCGAGGAAGCAGGGCCGGGGCGAAGCCATGGTGCTCCCGTCGCCGGCGATCAGGAGGCCTTTGGACGTCGGCGCCGTGAACTCGGCGGGCATCCGGCGGACCCCGATCCAGTTGGGGTGGTCCGGGGCTGCTCCGTGGGTGAAGTCGTACTCCACCTGTTCCGGCCGCGCCCCGCCCACGACGGGCAGCTGAGCGTGGGGCCACCCGTCCTTCCACTCCACCGTGGAGAGGAAGGACTCCCTGCCCAGGGGAGAAAATGCCTGGGTGAGGCCCACCGGACGCACGCCCAGCAAAACCATGGCCGTTCCGCCGTCGGGAACCTCCACCAGGTCCGCGTGCCCGGTGTTCTGGACCGGCGATCCGGTGCCGGCCGCGGTGAGGACGGGGTTGTGCGGCGCTGACTCGAAGGGCCCGTCCGGGCGGCGTGACCGTGCCACAGTGACAGCGTGGCCCCTGTCCGTCCCGCCCTCCGCCGCGACCAGGTACCACCAGTCGCCGCGATGGTAGAGGTGCGGCCCTTCCGGCGAATACAGGCCGCTGCCGGACCACAGCGCGCGGGGCCGCTCGAGCGCTGCTCCCGTTGCAAGATCCACCCGCACCTGCTGGATCGCGTCCGGGTGGCGGGCGAAAGTGACATAGGCGGTGCCGTCCTCATCCCACGCGAGGTCCGGGTCGATGCCGTCCACTGCCTCGATGGCGGTGCCGTCGCTCCACGGGCCGGCGGGGTCGGTGGCCGTAAACACCACGCAGCCCCGGCCGCCGAGGAAGATGGACACGATCAGGTAGAAGACACCGTCACGGTAGCGGAGGGTGGGCGCCCAGACTCCTCCGGGGGTGGGGACGTTGGCGAGCCGGACCTGCTCCTCGCGGGTGGCCACGTGCCCCACCAGCTCCCAGTCCCCAAGGTCCTTGCTGTGATAGATCGGCAGGCCCGGCAGGTATTCAAAGGATGAGGTGGCCAGGTAGTAGCCGTCCGGGGTTCTGACGATGCTGGGGTCAGGGTTGAATCCGGACAGGATGGGGTTGGTGTGCATCCAGCCATCCTGCTGCCTGCAACCACGTCAGGGCCGGGCCGGTTTCACCCTTTGGAAGGCATTCTGCCCGGCGGGATGCCCCTCCTCTACAGGAAGCTGTCCTCGCTGAGCTCGAAATCCTCTCCCCCGGCCAGTTCAACACTGATCTGCCGCCCGTTCCACAGGATGTCCCGCCGCACGTCCGCGGGCGAACGGAGCACGGCGCTCCCCAAGGCCCCGCCGGACCACCGGAGGTCCACGCCGATGCCGCCCACGGCGCGCAGCCCACTGATCGATCCCTCGCCCCACGCGGCGGGCAATGCCGGGAGGAACCTGATGGCGGCGGCGTCCGACTGCACCAGCATCTCCGCGATGCCCGCCGTCGTTCCGAAGTTGGCATCGATCTGGAAGGGCGGGTGGGCGGTGAACAGGTTGGGGTAGACCCCGCCGCGTTCGGCCAGCCCGTCCCCGGCCACGCGCAAGGCGAGGTGCACGCTCTCCTCCGCTTTGCCGGCGTCACCCAGATGGGCCCACAGGCCGAGGCGCCAGGCCATGGCCCAGCCCGTCGATTCCGGGCCCCGGAGTTCCAGCGTCCGGGCTGCCGCGGCGGCCAGTTCCGGGGTGGACTCCGGGCTCCACTCCTGCAGCGGGAACAACCCCACCAGGTGCGAGGTGTGGCGGTGTTCCGGCTCGTGTTCGGTGGCAGCGAAGGACCATTCGAGGACTTCACCGCGGCCGCCGATGGCCGGCTGCGGAAGCGCGGCCACCTTGCGGGTGAGGTCATCAAGCCACGGCGCCGGGGCACCGAGCGCGGCCGCCGCCTGCCGCGCCGAGCCGCACAGCGCCCTGAGCAGGGAAACGTCCATGGTGGAGGACGTGCCCACCGCTGCGGGGCCGCCGTCGTCAGCGACAAAGCGGTTTTCGGGAGAGGTCGACGGCGACGTGTACGTTCCGCTGTCAGGTTCGCCGATGATCCAGTCCAGTGCGAAGAGGGCCGCGCCTTCGAGGGCGGGCCACGACGCTTGGAGGAGGGCGAGGTCCCCCGTGTAGGCGTAGTGCCGCCACACGGCGTCGGCCAGCCACGTTCCGCCCATCGCCCAACTGGCCCACATCGCGTTACCCTTGCCGGCTCCCACCGCGAACGGGTGGCCCCAGGGGTCGGTGTTGTGGTGGGCCGCCCAGCCGCGGGCACCGTACAGGCCGGCCGCCGCGGTCCCGGTGCCGGCGAGGGTATCCACCAGCCGGAGCAGCGGGTCGTGGCATTCCGCGAGGTTGGTTATGAGGGCGGGCCAGTAGTTCATCTGGGTGTTGATGTTGATGGTGTAGTTGCTGCTCCAGGGCGGCGGAAGCTCTTCGTTCCAGATGCCCTGGAGGTTGGCCGGGAAACCTCCCTGCCGCGAGGAGGCGATCAGCAGGTACCGGCCGTAATGGAACAGCAGCGCAATCAGGGCAGAGTCGGACTTGTCCGTTTCAAAGGCGTGGATGCGCTCGTCGGTTGGCTTCGCTGCGGCGGACGCCGGGCCGCCGCCGAGTTCGAGCGAAACGCGGCTGTAGAGCCCGGCGTGGTCGGCGAGGTGGCGCTCCAGCGCCGGCTCGAAGGCTTCTTCGTTCAGTACCCCCGCGATCCGTGCGCTGAGAAGCCCCGCCAGCGCATCGGCGTCGCGCGCGGTGTTGGCGTGGCGGGCATAAGGGTGGTTAAGCGCGGTGCCCGTCGCCACGACGATCCGGACAAAAGTGGCGCCCCGGATGCCCAGGACCCCGTGAGCAAAGCCGGCATCGCCGTCTGTGACAATGCCGGCGTGAACTGCTCCGGCGCGGGATTCCGGGCCGTATGCGATTGGTTCGGCAGCCTGTTCGTGGGACGGCGCGACGTCGGCCGGTAGCAGCACGCCCAGCCGGAGCTCTGTTCCCCAGTCCTGGGTGACGGCGTCCATGCCCCGTGCGGTGATTTTGTCCGGCGAGATCCCGATCCGCAGGTCGGCGGGCATTCCAAACGCGATGTCATGCACAATGACGGCGTCGGGGTGGGAGGCGAACGTCCGGTGACGCGCCTCGGAACCGTCCAGGAGGTAGCGGTGCCCGGCGACGCCTGTCCGGAGGTCAAGCCACCGGGCGGGGCCAGCTGCCGGGGCAACGGTGCCGGCAGCTTCGACGGAGACGACGGCGAACGGAAGATAGGCCTGCGAGTGCGTGCTTTGGAAGCCCATCAGCAGGTCCTCGGCCCGCCGGACGTCACCGGCATCGATCGCCCCGCGTACGGCCTGGAGCAGGGCCGTCCCGTCGGCCGGGTCCAAAAGCGGCGCGGACCTGTCCGTGGGGCCGGACCAGGCCGAGCCCTCGTTGAGCTGGATGCGCTCGCCGCCGGCCAGGCCGCGCAGCGTGGCACCGGCGAGGCCGTTGCCCACCGGCAGTGACTCGACGAAGTGTTCCGCCGGCCCGCGGTACCAGAGCACGTGGCCGGGATCGGCGGGGGGCAGTTCGATGGCCGGCGGATGCCCCGCCGGGAGCCGGCTCAGTACTGTCCCTTGATCACGAAGTAGGAGCCGCGGATGGTGCCTGCGAGCTTGGATTTCTGGCGCGCAAACTTGAAGCTGGACGCCAGTTCCTCCGGCACCTCCATGCCGTCTGACAGCTTGAACCCAACCGCCCGTTTGGCGCCCTCCTCGATGCCGTACATGACGTTGATGGACAGCCCGGACTCGTAAAACACGTATGCCATCCGCAGCCCGTCCACCTCGAAGGCAGAAACTTCAAGCGGCTTCGAGGCAATCACCAGGTCCCGCTCCGTGGCGAGGATGTTGTGGATGTACTTGAGCGTCTCCGGATCCTCTTCTGCGGCGGTGACGGTGAAGTCATGGTCGTACTTGTTCTTGTAATAACGCGCCTCGTTGGCCCGCAGCCCGGCCAGGGCGTCCACTACCGGCGATGATTCCAGGCCAACAGTGGACACGTTCTTGAAATCCACGGTGTACGGCATGAGTCCTCCTGGGTATTGTCCTGTGGCACATCGTTGCAGATCAGCGGCTGCCGCGCACTCACGCCTGTGGTTTGCGGGCAACCACGGTGTAGGTGCAGGGGACGAGGTCCCGTTCGGCTTCCGGCCACGCGTATCCGTCCGGCACGTCCACCATGCGGGGCGAGAACTTCCACGGCAGCGTAGTGCCCTCGTCCAGGCGGAGGATCTGCAGGCCGGCGCCGATGAGGAAGTTGATGATGTCGGACAGCGGATGCGCCCACTGGTAGGTGCGGGAATGGGCCACCTTACCGTCACCCGCGTAGGTGGATTCCTCGTCCCACACCTGAGCTTGGCCGCGATTGAAGTACGGGTAGCGGAGCTGCAGGCCATGGGCGTCCTCATCCACCGTGTAGAGGGCAGGATGGCCGTCGCGGATGTAGAGGCCAGGGCGGCAGCGGAGGCGAGGGCGGACGGCGAGAAGTCCAGGCCGGTAACCCGGGCGCCCGCACGGGCCAGCGACACCGTGTCCGTCCCGATGTGGCACTGCAGGTGGCACACGTCCAGCCCGGCAACAGTCCCGTCCGGAACGAAGGGCGCGAGCGCTTCACGATCGGTGCGCACCACGGGGGTCAGGTAGCCGGGATCATCCAGCGCCGCGAGTCCGTAGGCTTCCTCGTGCAGGGGCACCCGGTCTTCCCAGTTGTCCCTGTTGGTGGCGCGTGCGGTCTCCCAGTCGACCGTGATCGGGCTGTCGCTCATTCCGGCAGCCTACATCGTTGTACAGCCGCAGGTGCCGGAAAACACTCCATCATGACAGGATCCTGATACCGTCCCCGCTGATCTCAATTTCGGTGAGGTTGACCCGTTCGTCCGGAGAGCTGTTCGGCCAGTGGAAGCTCAGGTAATCGCGGCCGCCGGCTGTGCGGAGGATCATGCCATGGCCGCCGTCGCTGGACCACAGAGGCTCGCGCTGCTGGGTCCAGGGCCCGGTGATGGTCCCACTGGCCGATTCGGCGACGCCCATCGCATACCCCCTCTCGCCGTGGCTGGACCACAGCATGAGAAGTGTGCCCTCAGCGGCACGGATCAGGAACGGGCCATCGGTGAACATGGGATCCGCGGCCAGGTTCAGTCCCTTGGGAGGTTCCACGCCCTCCGGGAAACGAAGGGGACGGGTCCAGTTGGCCGAGGACGCCGCGAACAGGAGGATCGGCTCATCAACACGGGAGCGGAGGTCATCGGACAGCCGCAGCGCGTACATTTCGCCATCACCGATGCCTGCCTGGTCCGGCGTCCCCTCCGCCCCACAGCTATAGACCAGCCAGCGCGTGCCGTCGGAGTCGATATGCAGGGTTCCGTCCAGGCACGGCTGGGCTGCCGGCGTGACAGGTCCGTCGCTCCAAGGACGGTACGGGCCGGTAGGGCTGTCAGCGACAAGCACGGCGACCCCGCGGGGCCGCGCACCAGTGGACGTGGCAAAAGTGGCGAACATAAAGAACCGCCCGTCAAGGGCGTAGGCTTCCGGCGCCCAGAACTGCGTGTCAGCCCAGAACCCCGGTGGCGGGCGGAACGCGGCAACGGGGCCGTCCCAGTGCTCCAGGTCCCGGCTGGTATAGCAGTCAAAACCGGTTGCCGGTCCGCCCCACACGCTGGCGTCACTGGTTCCGAACAGGACGAACTCGCCGGGGGCAGGCTCCAGGATGAAAGGGTCACGCATCCGGATGTCATTGAGGCGCAACTGCGGAACCGTCGCCTGTTGGCCCGTCATCGGCTTACCTCATAGTCCGGGGAAGGTGCCGGCGCCGCTTCGAAGCGGTGCGTTCCGCCCGTGACGCCGTGCCGCGCACCGTCCGGAAGGACGACGTCGGCCGCCACCCCGTCCGGGACGGTCGCCTCGAGCCGGAACACGCCGCCGTCGTACTTCCACGCGCTGCGGACCTCGCCGTGCGGGGTCTTCAGGGACGTGGCCGCCCAGTCGATCCCCTCCCCCGGCTGCGGCTGGATGAGCACGCGGGCGTAGCCGGGTTCCAGCGGGCGGATGCCGCCGATGGCCTTGTGCATCCAGTCCGCCACCGCGCCCAGGGCGTAGTGGTTGAAGCTGGTCATTTCACCGGGGTTGATGGTGCCGTCCGGGAGCATGGAGTCCCAGCGTTCCCACACCGTGGTGGAGCCCATGGTCACCGGGTACAGCCAGGACGGGCAGCCCTCCTCCAGCAGCAGCCGGTACGCCTCGTCCACATGCCCCGTATCGGTCAGTGCGTGGGTGATGAACGGCGTCCCCGCGAAGCCGGTGGACACCCGGTAGCCGTTGTCCCGCACCAGTTCGGCCAGGCGGTTGCCGGCGAACTCCCGCAACTCCGGTGTCAGCAGGAGGTCGAAGGCGATGGCCAGCGCGTAGACGGTGGTGCAGTCGCTGCGGATGGTGCCGTCAGCTGCCACGTAGTGCTCGGCGAAACCGTTCCGCACCCGGGCGGCGAGCGCATCGAAGGAGGCCTCGTCGTCGTGCTTCCCCAGCAGTCCAGCGGTCCGGGCGGTGAGCCTGGCGGTCCGGTACATGCAGGCGGTGGCCACGACGCCGGTGTCCGCTTTGGCTGCCCACGGCTGGTCCGGTGCGGCGTCGGGATCGAGCCAGTCACCGAACTGGAAGCCCGAATCCCACAGCCCTGCTGGCGAGAGGAGCCCTTCCACCCGGCGGGTGTGCGAGGCCATTGATTCGTACTGGTTCTGGAGCACGCTGAGGTCACCGTAGGCCTCCCACAAGGCCCAGGGCACCCAGACCGATGCCTCGCTCCACAGCGCGGAGGACTCCGGCGCGGGGAATTCAGCCGGCTGCGGGCAGTACTTCAGCGCATCAGGCACGGTGATGGGGACCAGCCCGTCCTGCGCCTTCTGTTCCGCTGCGAGGTCCAGGAGCCAGTCCTGCAGGAAGCCCTTGACGTCGTAGAGGTAGGCGGCGGTGGGCGCGAAGACGGCGATGTCGCCGGTCCAGCCGAGCCGTTCGTCGCGTTGCGGGCAGTCGGTGGGCAGATCCAGGAAGTTGCCGCGCAGGCCCCAGACGATGTTGCGGTGCAGCTGGTTCACCAGTTCGTTGGAGCACTCGAAGGTACCGATGCGCTCCAGGTCGGAATGGACCACCACAGCTTCAAGGTCATCTACCGTGAGGTCCCCGGGCCAGCCGGTCACCTCGACGTAGCGGAAACCATGGAAGGTCTTGGTGGGCTCGAAGGAGTCCTGGCCGCCGGAGAGGATGAACGTGTCCGTGGCCTTCGCCGTGCGCAGCGGCCGCACGCCCAGTTCACCGTCCTCCAGCACTTCGGCATGCCTGATGGTGACGGTGTGGCCCGCTTCGCCCTGCACAGTGAACCGCAGCCAACCCACCAGGTTCTGGCCAAAATCCACCAACGTCTTGCCGCTCGGTGAGGTGAAGACGCCGACGGGACGGACGGCGCCGGCACGCACCACGGGCGGGCCCACCGGCTCGGCCAGCCGCCCGGCGTCGAACGCCACTTCCCGCACTCCGGTCCACGCGGCGCCGGGCACGAAACCGGGCTCCGCCCAGCCCTGCTGGAACCGGCGGGCGTCGATGGTTTGGCCGTCGTAGAGGTCGTTGAAGGTGGTGGCGGACGGGCCGGCCTGCCAGGATGCATCCGAGGCAACGGACTGGACGTGTCCGTCGGCAAACTCGATGTCCAGCTGCCCGAAGAACCCCAGCTCGCTGCCGTACAGGTTGGACATGCCGTGCCAGGCCAGCCGGCCACGGTACCAGCCGTTGCCGAGCTCCACGCCGATTGCGGTGGTGGGCCGGATGAGGGCGGTGACGTCGTAGCTGCGGTGGCGGAGGCGCCACTCGTAGGAGCTCCAGCCGGGGCTCAGCACGTCGTCACCCACGGGGGTGCCGTTGATGGACGCCTCGTAGACGCCCAGGGCGGTGGCCCGCAGCGTCGCCTTCACCACCGCGCCGTGGCCCTCCGCGAGGGTGAACTCCTTTCGGAGCAGCGGGGCGCCGTCGAAGTCGTTCTCGGGCGTGATAATGGCGGCGAGCCAGGAAACTGAAGTCATGGAGGGAGTGTTCCGTTCTGGTGGAAGCAGGGTCAAGGGTGGTCCGGTCCGCGAAAACGCAGGCGACGTCAGGCGTAGTGGCAGGCGACGTCCGCCGTGCCCACGCGCCGCAGCGCGGGCCGTTCGGTGGCGCACAGTTCGGTGGCGAGGGGGCAGCGGAGCCGGAAGGGGCAGCCGCCGGGACCGGGCACTGCAGCAGCACCGGTGCGGACCCCGAGTGATTCGCGGGCTTCCCGCCGGGCGGCCTGTTCGGCGGGCCGGGGCACGGGTGAGGCTGCCACGAGGGCCTGTGTGAAGGGGTGCTGCGGGTTTTCGGTGACGACCCCGGCCGGTCCGCTTTCCATGACCTGGCCGCGGTAGAGCACCACCACGCGCTGGGCCAGGAACTGCACCACGGCAATGTCGTGGGCGATAAACAGGTAGCTGAGGCCGCGCTCGTCGCGGAGGTCCGCCAGGAGGTTGAGCACCTGCGCCTGGGTGGAGAGGTCCAGGGCGCTGACGGCTTCGTCGCAGACCACCAGCTGGGGATCGCAGATCAGGGCCCGCGCCACGGAGATCCGCTGCCGCTGGCCACCGGAGAACTGGCTGGGGTAGCGGTCCACTGCTTCCCGCGGGAGCCCGACACGTTCCAGCATGTCCTCGGCCTTGGCGCGGGCCTCTGCCGCCGGCACCCCGCGAAGCCGCAGCGGTTCAGCAAGGGATGCGCCCACGGTGTTGCGGGGGTTCAGCGAGGAGTTGGGGTCCTGGAAGACGGCCCGCAGTTCGCCGCCGAGGGCCCGGCGCTGGGCGGCGCCGGCGGAGGTGATGTCCGTGCCCTGGTAGCTGATGGATCCGCCGGAAACCTTCTGCAGGCCCAGGATAGCTTTGCCGATGGTGGACTTGCCGGAGCCGGACTCCCCCACCAGTCCCACGGTTTCGCCGGGGGCGATGCTGAAGCTGACGTGGTCGACGGCGGCCGGTGCGGCGGCTGCCTTGCGTCCCCGGCCGTAGCGGACCACCAGGTCCTTGACCTCCAGCATGGGGGTGCCGTCGTGGGGAAGGGTGGAACCGGTGCGTTCCGTGACTGCGGTGCTCATGCCAGGTCCTTCTCGATGACGGCGGTGTGCTGGGAGGTGGCGCTAGTGTGCTGGGAGGTGATCGGGAGGAGGCGGGCGGCGGGCACGTCGGTGGCCAGCCAGTCCATGCCTTCGACGGCCAGCTGGTCCGCCTTGACGCAGCGCACCAGGCCCTCATCGGTGCCGGACGCCAGCAGCGGAACGGGGTCCGTGCAGGCGGAGCCGGCGAACTGGCACCTGGCGGCGAAGCGGCAGCCAGTGGGCCAGTCCTTGGGCTGCGGCACCTGGCCCTGAATCGTGGCCAGGCGTTCGGGCATGTTGTCCGCGTCGTTGGCGTGCGGGTCCGCGGCCAGGAGGGCCAGGGTGTACGGGTGGCGCGGGTTGTCCAGGATGGCGGCGGTCTTGCCGTTTTCCACCACCTGGCCGGCGTACATCACGGCCACCTGGTCGCAGATGTCCGCCACCACGCCGAGATCGTGCGTCACCATCACCACTGACATCCCGGTGTCCTTGACCAGTGCCCGGAGCAGGGAGAGGATTTCGGCCTGCACCGTGACATCCAGGGCGGTGGTGGGTTCGTCCGCCACCAACAGACGGGGCTGTCCGGAGAGCGCCAGGGCGATGGCAACGCGCTGGGCCATGCCGCCGCTGATCTGGTGCGGATAGGTCTTCAGGATGCGGTGGGCGTCCACGATGCCCACCTTTTCCAGCAGGTTCCGGGCCTCGTTCCGCGCTTCGGCTTTGCCCATGCCGCGGAGCCGGCGGATGGCTGCGGTGAGCTGGTAGCCCACAGTGAACATGGGGTCCAGTGCCCGCATGGGCTCCTGGCTGATCAGCGCGATGTCGCGGCCGCGGATGCCTTCCATGTCCTTGTCCGTTGCGGCGGCGAGGTTCCTGCCGTTCCAGAGGATCTGGCCGCCGCTGACGGAGACGCCGGAGGGCAGCAGTCCCAGCAGGGACAGGGCGGTCATGGTCTTGCCGCAGCCGGACTCGCCCACCAGGCCCAGGACGCTGCCCGGTGCGACGTCGAAGGCGACGCCGGTGACCAGGGCGACGCCGTTGCTAGTACCAGCACCGTCGACGCCGACGGAAAGGTTGCGGACGCTGAGGGTTCCGTTCCCGGGGGCCTCCTGCGCGTCTGCGTCCCTGGGTGCCGGGGCTGCGGCGATCGCAGCGACCGCTGTGGCCCGCTGCCTCCGCGCGGCGGCGGAGGGCAGGTGCGGTGCGGCGGCGTTGGGTGCCTTGCCCAGGGCGTTGCCGATGGCGTTGGCGGACAGGACTGTCAGCGCAAGGACGGCGCCGGTGGGAACCATCATCCAGGGGGCGTCATAGACGTGCTGTGAGGCGCCCTGGATCATGCCGCCCCAGCTGGGCTGCGGGAGGGGCGGGCCGAAACCGATGAATGCCAGGCCGGCCTGGATCAGCATGCCGACGGCGAAAATCAGGGCCGCCTGCACCACGATGGTGTTGGCCAGGCCGGGCAGGACGTGGCGGACGCTGATGCCCACCGGGCTGAGGCCGTCCACCTTGGCGGCGTCAACATAGAGCTGGGACTGCAGGGATTTTGCCTGGCCCAGGATCACGCGGTAGATACCGGCGGACATCAGGATGCCCAGGATGGCCATAATGAGCGGGATGTTGGTTCCCACCGCGCCGATCACCGCCAGGATGATCACTGTTCCCGGCAGGGACATCATGACTTCCGTGATCCTGCTGATGACGGCCTCGGTACGCTCGGCACCGGCGGCGGCCATGGCCAGGAGGGTACCCAGCCCGACGCCGACAATCACCGTGATCAGCGAGGTTCCCAGGGTGCCTGCGGCGGCCGCGAAGATGCGGCTGAGGATGTCCCGGCCCAGTTCGTCGGTGCCCAGCCAGTGGGCGGCGGTGGGGCCGGAGAGGACGGCGGTGAAGTCCTGGTCTTCGGTCTTGAAGGGCAGCCACAGGGGCGCCGTCAGGGACGCAATGACCAGGGCAGCCAGCCACACCAGGCCGGCCACTGCTCCCGGTGAGGCGAACAGCCTGTGCCGGGAGGCTTTGGTGAGGACCGCTTTGCCGGAGCGTGGCACGGAGGCTCCTGCCGCCATCGTACTTGCTGTCTGGTCCGCGTCTGCGGGGGCCGGGGCGACTGAGGGGATCATGAGGCACGCAACTTCGGGTCGAGGAACTTGGTGGCCAGCTCGAGCACCAGGTTGACGGCAACCACCACCACGGTGGCGATCACCACCACGCCCTGGACTGCGGGGGCGTCATGGGTGCTGACGGAGGTCTGGACGGCCTGGCCCAGGCCGGGCATCGCGAACAGTTGCTCCGCTATGACGGAGCCGCCGAACAGGCCGATGAACTGCAGGGCGATGCCGGCAACGATCGGCAGGCTCGCGTAGCGCAGGGCGTGGATGTAGAGGATCTTCCAGGTGGGGGTGGCCGTAGCGCGCAGGGTGCGGATGTGTTCCTGCTGCAGCGCTTCCAGCATGGAGGCCCTGGTCTGCCGGGCGATGAAGGCCGCCCCGCCCACGGCCAGCGTAATGACCGGCAGCGCCAGGGACAGCGCCCAGTCCTGCGGCGAGACCTCGAACGGGACGTAGCCGGTGGCAGGGAAGACCGAGGACTGGACGGCGAGGAGGTAGACCAGGATGATGCCCACCCAGAACGCCGGCAGGGCCACGAGGAGCCCCACGAACCCTCCGATCACCTGGTCCAGGAGGCCGCCGCGGACCGCCGCGGTGACGCCCAGGGCGATGCCGAGGATGGCACTGAGGACCGTGGCTCCGGCGGCGAGGGACGCCGTCACCGGCAGGCGGTCCGCCAGGTCGGCGCTGACGGAGCGGCCGTCGATCAGCGAAACGCCCAGATTTCCCTGGACCGCGTCGCCCAGCCAGCGGAAGAACTGGGAGAACAGCGGATCGTTCCAGCCGAGTTGTTGGTTCAGCTGGTCGATCGCGTCCTGGGAGGCGCCGGCGCCGAGCGAAACAGCTCCCGGGCTGCCGGGCATCGCGTGCACCAGCAGGAACGCCAGCACCGCAACCACCAGCACCGTGGCGAGCGCCATGAGCAGGCGCTTGGCAACGAACAATGCCATGGGTGACCTCCGTTGGTCTTGCCCGGCGCCTCCGTTGGTGCGAAGGCGCCGGGCGGGTTGGATCAGTTGGTGGGCTTGTAGGAAGAGAGCAGCGGGTAGGCGTTGGTGCCGGCGAACTGGACTTCCTGGACCTTCTTGGTGTTGTAGCCCCAGTTGGACAGCGATTCGAACAGCGGGATCAGCCAGCCGGACTCCACCAGCCGGGTGTTCAGCTTGGTCAGTGCCGTCTTCCGGGCGGAATCGTCCTTGGCTGCGGCGGCTTCGCCGGTGGCGGCGCTGAGCTGATCGTCGGTGGCCTTCTGGACGTTGGTGAATCCGTTGAGGATGGCGCCGTACATCAGGCCGATGGGGTTGTCCCAGCCCAGCGGTGCGTAGCCCAGCGGGGTGGTGGCAACGGCGGCGAACGCCTCATCGGTGGAGGCGGCCATCTTCACGTTCATGGTGATGCCCACCGCGGTGAGGTCCTTCTGGACAGCCTGCAGGTCGGTCTGGGTCTGGGCGCCGGCAATGATAGTGAACTCGAAGCCGTTGGCGTAGCCGGCCTCGGCCAGCAAACTCTTCGCCTTCTCCGGATCGTAGGCGAACGTCTTTTCCAGATCCGCGGTGAAGCCGGCCGAGTCCTTGGGGAGGGCGTTCCAGGTGGGGATGTCACCCTTGTGCAGTGCGTCCACCAGGGCCTGGCGGTTGATGGCGTGCTGGATGGCCTGGCGGACCTTTTCGCTGGCGAACGCGGGGGCGGTCTTGCCGGTTTTGTCGAACGAAATCATGGTCTGCACCGTGCCGCCGATGCGGGACACCCCCACGCCCTTGGACTTGGCGAAGTCCACCGTGGGTGAGGTCAGCTGGGCCACGTCGGCCTGGCCGGACACCAGGGCGTTGGCGCGGGCTTGCGGGTCCATGATGACGTTGAAGACGATCTTGCTGTACGCATAGTCCGCGGCGTCGTCGTTCTTCTCGTTCTTGACCATCACATACTTGTTGCCCTTCACCGTGGACGGGTCAAGGGTGTAGGGGCCGGAGCCGTCGGGAGTGGTGGCGAGGCTGGCGGTGTCGGCCACGCCCGTCTTGCCCACGATCATGCCCATGGTGGAGGTGAGGTTCTTCTCGAAGCCGGGCTGCGGCTTGGCGAAGGTGATGGCCACCTGGGTGGGGCTTACGACGTCGACGCTTGATATTTCCTGCGCCCCGCCCTTGGCGATGGCTGAGTAGGTGCTGAGGGCGGTGTCGGTGCGGCGGTCGAAGTTCGCCTTGACCAGTGCGGCGTCCAGCGTGGAACCGTCCGTGAAGGTGACGCCGTCCTTGAGGGTCAGGGTGAGGACTGTGCTGTCTGCGTTGTATTCGAACTTCGTGGCCAGGCCGGGGCCGGCCGTTCCGTCGGGCTGGAGGTCCAGGAGGGTGTCGTAAAGGCCTTCCATGAACTGGCGCTGGGCGTCCGCCACGCGGATGGGGTCGTAGCCGAAGGACGCCGAGTCGCTTTCGACGCCGATGGTCAGGGTGGACTTGTCCACGGTGGCCGCCTGCTGGCTGCCGCCGCCACAGGCGGCCAGGGAGCCCATCAGCAGGACGCCGGTCAGGACGGCAGCGCTGCCGCGGGCTGTGGTGGTCAGGAGTTTCATCGGGTGCGCCTTCGCATTCTTCAGTGAGTGCAACGGAAAGAGAGGGGGGCCGGTGGTGTCCGGCACCCTTCAAGAATCAGCCGGGGCCGTCAGGGCCAAACATGACAATGTCATTGATTGAAAAAGTATTGTGGCGGGGGTCACGCGGACGGACAGGATGGATGAAGGCAGAGACGCCTGGGCGCCGCCTGGCCGGCCCCCATCACGAGAGGAACCACATGACCAACCCGTTTCCGCAGGACTTCCTTTGGGGCGTGGCCACCGCAGGCCACCAGGTGGAAGGCAACAACGTCAACAGCGATACCTGGTTCCTGGAGCAGCTTCCCGGGACGATCTTCGCGGAGCCGTCCGGGGATGCCGTGGACCACTACCACCGCTACCGCGAGGACATTGCCCTGATCGCCGGGCTGGGGTTCACCAGCTACCGCTTCTCCCTGGAATGGGCGCGGATCGAACCGGCCGAAGGCCAGTTCTCCGTTGCCGCGCTGGACCACTACAAGCGCGTCCTGGAGGCCTGCGTTGAGCACGGCCTCACCCCTGTGGTGACGTTCCACCACTTCGCCTCACCGCTGTGGCTGCTGCAGTCCGGCGGCTGGGAAAGTGCCCGCACGACTGACCTGTTCGCCAGGTACTGCGACCGTGCCATGGCGCATTTGGGCCACCTCATCGGCGTCGCGTGCACGTTGAACGAGCCCAACCTGCCCTGGCTCCTGGAGTCTTTCGGCATCGGAGGGGAAGCCCCGGAGAACCGCGGCTCCGTACCCATCTGGGCTGCCGCGGCGCAGCGCCTCGGCGTTGACGCGAGCACCGTTGCCCCGTTCCAGTTCTGCTCCACCGAAGCCGGGTTCGCCGTAAAGCTGGCCGCGCACCAGGCCGCCACCGCTGCGATCAAGGCACACCGCCCGGACCTCCAGGTGGGCTGGACGCTCGCCAACTCCGACATCCAGGCCATCCCCGGCGGCGAGGAAATTGCGGACAAGGTGCGCCGCGACGTCAACGAGCGCTTCCTCGAAGCCTCCCGGGGTGATGATTTCGTGGGCATCCAGACTTACGGCCGCACGGTCTACGGCCCGGACGGCCATGCACCAGCGCCGGATGGCGTGGAAACCAACCAGATGGGTGAGGAAATCTACCCGCAGGCCATTGAGGCCACCGTCCGTGAAGCCGCCCGCGTAGCCGGCGTTCCAGTGATGGTCACCGAGAACGGCCTGGCCACGGACGACGATACGCAGCGGGTTGCCTACCTGCAGGCGGCGGTCGACGGCGTTGCCTCCTGCATCGCGGACGGCATCGATGTGCGCGGGTACATCGCGTGGACCGCGTTCGACAACTTCGAGTGGATTTTCGGCTACCGGCCCAAGTTCGGCCTGATCGCCGTGGACCGCACCACCCAGGAGCGCACTCCCAAGGAGAGCGCGCACTGGCTGGGCAGCTTCGCCTCGAAGCAGGCATCCCAGGTGGCCCAGCCCGCCTGATCACGGCGAATGGCCCGGATTTCCCATAGGAATCCGGGCCATTTTCCTTTTGCGCTGCTACGCCTGCAGGCGCAGCTTGGCGGCGAAATCGGCCATGATCAGCCTGGTATCCACGGAGGTATAGGTGCGGCGCGCGGGCTGGGTGCCTGTTTCCGTGAACGTGGAGGTGGCGTCGTCGAGCCCTGTCACCATCAGGGGTGCGCTGTCCCCCAGGCACCACAGAGGCCCGAACTTCACGAAGTCCGGCACGTCCAGGCCGTGGAAAAGCTCCCACAACCAGGCGCCGGCGGCCCCGGAGGTGCGGAACAGCTGGTCCAGCTCCGCCACCGGGGCAACAATCCGCCGGTACGTTTCGGCCGGGAACTGCCACACGGCAAGTTCCTTGTTGCCCAGGACGAAGTCCGCAGCGGCGGGGTCGGTGAAGTAGTTGTATTCGTCGTCGTTGACCTCTGCTCCGCCCACCCATGCAAGCGTGAACGCCGACGCGATGGCAGGCTCCAGCAGGAGTGCATCAGCCACATTCGTCAGCGGACCGGCACAGACAAGGACCAGCGGAAGGCCTTCCCAGGCCGGTGCGGCAGCGGCGGCGATGATGGCCCGGGCAGCTGCCGATTCCCTCGGTTGTCCCGTGAAGGGGGCGTCTGGTCCGGCCTGGACGGTGGACTGGTCCGGCAGCTTGAGGACCCGCAGCAGG
This sequence comes from Pseudarthrobacter sp. NPDC059871, assembly GCF_042731175.1. Taxonomy (NCBI): domain Bacteria; kingdom Bacillati; phylum Actinomycetota; class Actinomycetes; order Micrococcales; family Micrococcaceae; genus Pseudarthrobacter; species Pseudarthrobacter sp. NPDC059871. The sequence goes on along the minus strand of NZ_JBHWJV010000002.1, from coordinate 328,371 downwards.
TCCTCCGCCAAGGCCGCGCCGGCCCGGGCACGGCCCTCCGGCGGCCCGAACATAGGATTCGTCAGCGATGCCGTGACAGCGAGAATCCGGTTGGCCGGGGACAGCGCGTGATGCGCCAGCCCCACCAGCCCGTCCGGGTCACCTGCCCAGTCGTTGTCGATGATGACCCTGCATGTGGGTTCAACCCGAATCATGTCCATCCTGGTCCTTTCGCTTGGCCGGGAGCACGGGCGGCGTCCAGTGCCCCTGCTCGACGGGTAGTCTCAGGAACAAGTCTTGCCGCCGTACCGCGCCCCGGGGCCATCGCTTTCATTCACTGGAAAGCTCCGGAATCCGCCTGCGGCCGGCAGTGCGGAACATAGGGCATTCGCCAGGGATGCCGGGAGAGATTCGGGGGAATCCGTGCCGCGGTTCATCTGGTGGGGCAGGGCGTACTTTGCCCTGCAGGCGTTGGCCGGAGCCCTATGGTGGACCGCCGTTGCGGTGTCTCCCACCGTGCGGACAGCCACTCTCGGCAGCCTCGATCCCGCCCTTGTGGCCGCTTTCGACATCCCGCTCTTCGTGGTGGGATCCGCCGCGGCGGCCGCAGGTGTCCGGGCCGCTGCCGCCATTGTTGCCGCGTGGTCCGCCGCGGTCACCATTGCACTCGGCGCCTACGCCACTGTCACAACGCAGGCGGGCACGGGAGCCCTCCTGATCACGGCCGCGGTGGCCGGCTCGATCGCCGCCCTCTGCTTGGCCTGGTGGGGGCGGATTCCCGTTGTGTGGATGATCCGCGGCCCGTTCGCGTTCCGCCCCGCCCGTAAGCGGCGCGCCCGGTTCCATGTGGCCGCCACCTTTGGGCAGATTGCGGTGTTCTGGGGTTTCTTCCTGGGAGTCCTTCCCCTGTTCCTGGACTTCCTTGAGCGGCGCTGGGGACTGGCTGCTGCTTTTCCCCAAGTGGCCGGCCCGGCCGGCGTGGTGGTGTTGATCCTGGCCAGCGCGCTGGGCATCTGGTCTGCCGTTTCGATGTCCACCAGGGGAAACGGGACACCGCTGCCCGCAGCCATGGCCACCACGCTGGTGGTTGCCGGCCCGTACCGCTGGATACGCAATCCGATGGCGGTGGCCGGCGTTGTCCAGGGAGCGGCCGTGGGCCTGATGCTGCACTCCTGGTTCGTGGTGGGCTATGCGGTCCTGGGTTCGCTGGTCTGGAACTATGCCGTGCGGCCGCTGGAGGAGGCCGACCTCAAAGCCCGCTTCGGCAGCGGCTTCGAGGCATACCGCGAGGCCGTACCGTGCTGGATCCCTACCTTCCGCCGGCGCAGGAATTCACCCGTGGCTGTCACTCCGGGAAGCGGACGCAATGCCGTGCCACCGTCAGATATGCCGGAGGTACCGCTGGGGTGAATCGAGGAAGTTGCGCCAGTTGGTGATGAGGTCCAGGTCGTCCCAGTCGCGCTCCCGCAGTCCCCAGGGGCCCGCTTCCAGGATTTGCGCACCCGGAAGCGCGGCCAGCAGGGGCGAGTGGGTGGACATCACCACCTGTGAATCCCCTTCGGCCAGTAGGTCCTTCAATATAGCCAGCAGGCTGAGGCAGCCGGAGAACGACAGTGCGGATTCCGGTTCGTCGAGGACCCACAGTCCGCGTCCACGGAACCGGCTGACCGCCAGCTCGAGGAAGGATTGCCCGTGTGACATGTCGTGAAAGGCGGCGTCCTGGCCGCCGGGATTGTTTTCCAGGTAGGTGAAGAACCCGTGCATGGTTTCGGCGCGCAGGAAGTACCCTCGGCGGGTGGCGCCGGCGTTCCTGACCAGTTGCAGGTGCTGGGCCAGCACCGATTCGGTGGGACGGGTGGAGTGCCGGGCGCCCGTTGACCCGCCTTCCGGTGACAGCCCGTACGCCAGGGCAATGGCTTCCACCAGAGTGGACTTTCCCGATCCGTTCTCCCCCACCAGGATCGTTGCCGGGGCAAGGTCCAGGCCCTTGTCCAGGATTTGGGCCACAAGTGGCAGGCCGGCCGGCCACCGGCTGCGGTCCATGACGTTGCCGGGGTTCTCCACCAACCGCCGGATGGGATAAGTGCCGGGATCCATGAACCCATTCTCACAGGAAAAAAATTCCCATCTGCACCCATCCGCAGGCATCCCCGCTCCGAATCCCGGTGGAGATCATCTCCCAAAACTAGGAGGGGACAATGGATGAGGCGGACCAGCAGGCCCTGACTGGAGCTGTCATCAGGCTGCACAACCTGGACATCGGCAGCCTGTGGCTTGATTACGTGGCCCTTGGCGGGGACGCCTCAGAACAGGACATCCGCAATTACAGCCTGGAATCCGGGGCACTGCCGGAGAAAGAGCGCGATGCCCTATCCCAGGCCGTCAATGAGTGTTGTGCCGAAGCGGACCTGGCGGTCAGGGCACCGTTCAGCAGCTCCCCGATGACTGTGGTTCCCGTGGAACCGGGGGATCCCTATTCGTCGAAGTAGGTGATTGTCTTCGCGCCGCCGGTCACTGAGGACACCACCATGGATGCGACGTCCCGCAGCTTCATGTTCCTGCTGTTGGAAGCCTCCCGCAGCACCTTGAATGCCTCATCCTGGCTGCAGCGGTTCTGCGCCATGATGGCACCGGTGGCGAGGTCTATAACCGTCCGCGTCTGCATGGCGGCGCTCAGGCCGTCCTTCGTGTCCTGGAGCTTCGCCATGCGCAACGTCAGGGCCAGGCCCTTCGCGGCCTGTTCGGTAAAGGCCTCGGCCATGGCGACGGCGTCGGGACTGAAAGCGTGGGGCCGCCCGCTGTACAGGACCAGAACGCCACGGTCCTCACCCTCGAGCTGCATAGGAAGGGCCAGCACGGACTGGGCTCCCTGGTGCGTCGCCGCGGCGGCGTAATCCGGCCACCGCGCTTCCTCCCGCAGGTCCTTGACGTGCATGGTGGCTGCGCTGCTCACGGCGGAATCTCCTGGCCCCTGGCCGTACTTGAGTTCCAGCTGGCCCAGCAACCTGGCCTTGGTGTCGCTGGCGGCCTCTGCTGTGGGTTTCTTGGGGCGGCTCACGCAGATGCCGCAGAACAGTTCCCGGCCTACGCTTCCCAGCCGGGCCACCGCGTAGAGGGCGAGGCTGTCCAGGAGCCGGACCACGTCAGGACTCTGCAGGACAAGGTCCTGCACGTGGGCTGCAACATCGGCAAAAACCTCGCCGCCCGAAACCCCGGTGTCAACCACAAGTCTTTCCCTCCCGGACACAATTGATAAGCCATGGCACACCATGGCCGCCCACTGCCGAACGGTAGTCCTCAGCGTACCCGCGGACGCCCCGTAAGGTGTGAATCATGAAGCTCGCCTCCAGCAACGGCAGAATCTTCCGCGGAGCCACCCTGGCGGTGGACGGCGCCCCCGTGCACCGGTTCCTCGGTATCCCCTACGCCCAGCCGCCGTTGGGGGAACTGCGTTTCCGCCCACCCGTCCCTGTGACGCTCCCGCCCGGCGAGGTGGACGCCACCGAGTACGGCCCCGCAGCGCCCCAGAACCCGGACGCCCGTGATCCAGACGAAACTCCGCTGGCCTGGAGCGAGGACGGCTGCCTGAACCTGAACATCTGGATGCCGGAAGCCGACGGGACGGCCCGGCCGGTGATGGTCTGGATCCACGGCGGCGCCTACCTGATGGGTTCCAACAGCGACGGGATGTACGACGGCGCCCGCCTCGCCGCAGCGACGGGCACGGTAGTGGTAGCCATCAATTACCGGCTGGGCGCGCTGGGCTTCCTCCACCTTGCACACCTGCTCGGCGATGATTTCGGGGATTCATCCAACCTTGGCCTGCTGGACCAGCTTGAGGCGCTGCGCTGGGTGCGGGACAACATCGCCGGGTTTGGCGGCGACCCGCACAACGTGACCCTCTTCGGGGAATCGGCAGGCGCCGCAGCCATCGGCACCCTGCTGGGCATGCCGGCGTCGGAAGGTCTCTTCCGGCGGGCCATCATGCAAAGCGGCACAGCGGAGCGTTTCCGCACCCCGGAGGTGTCTGCGCGCGTGACTGCTGACTTCCTGCGGCTTTGCGGCCTGGACGAATCGTCAGCAGGTGAGCTGCCTACCCTCCCGGTGGAACGGCTGCTGGCCGCGCAGCAGCAACTGGAAGAACAGATCGCCGCCGAAAGCTACGCGGTGCCGCTCCCTTTCCAGCCAACAGTGGGCACCCCGTCACTGCCGGTACCTCCACTGGACGCTGTCCGGAGCGGAATCAACAGTGCCGTGGACCTGCTGGTGGGTACCAACCTCAACGAGGGGTCCTTCGCCGTTGAAATGCGCCCGGACCGGCCGGAAGACCCTGATTACCCGGACCGGGCAGCCGCGGTCCTGTCCGCCGGGGGCCTGCCTGGAGACTGCGCGCCGGAATACGCGGAAGCACTGGCGGCCGTGCTGGTACGCGACCCCGGCGGGAAGGAACTGCTGGAGGCGGCCATCGCCGATGCTGTGTACCGCCAGCCCAGCAACAACCTGCTTGATGCGAGGCTCCCGTCAGCACGCAGCGCGGCGCACGGCAGGACGTTTGCCTACCTGTTCACCTGGCTCAGCCCTGCCATGGGCGGCAAGCTGGGATCCTGCCACACGCTGGACATTCCGTTCGTGTTCCGGCACCTGGATTCCACGGACGCCGCCTACCTGACCCGGGGCAAAGCTCCACGGGCCCTCAGTGACATCATGAGCGGAGCCTGGGCGGCCTTCGCCCGCGCCGGAACCCCGGACCAGCCCGGCCTGGCATGGCCGGAATACGGGCAGGAGCGCCGCACCATGATCCTCGATGACGCAACCCGGCTCGAAGCGGACCCGCGTCGCCGGATCCGGGTGTTTTTTGCCGGGAACCGGGTCAGGCAGCAGCCAGTGAGTTAAGCGTGTCCCGGAGGCCCTTCAATGCAGGGTCGCGGAGCTGCATGAACAGCGGCTTCAGGAGCGGCTGGATGATCTTGGCCGGCCCCTTGATGCTGAACTCGGCCGTGTACTTCACCACGGACCCGGCGCCGTTGGGCGCGACGTCGATCGAATCGAAGGAAACCACGGTCTTGTTCTCCCCGCGGAGCTTGATGTGGCTGCCCGTCAGCTCGATGACCTCGTAAATCAGCGACTGGCGTTTCCCCCGGAACTCGGCCTCAGCGTGGTACCTGTGCCCCACGGCCACGGGTCCCGGCGTGATCTTGTCCATCACAGGGGTGCCGGGGTCCCACTTGCTGGTGTTTTCGAACTCACTCAGGAAGGCAAAGGCCTTCTCGGCGGACAGTTTGGTTTCCACACTTCCGGCTACTGTGATCATCACCCCAGTCTAGGAGTACCCGGCAGACGGAAGGCGGCCATCTTGCAGCAAAGGTTGCCATCCAACTTGCGGGGGGCTGATCCACACCTCGTAGCCGTCAGCGGCGGTGAACAGGGCACGGCCGCCGGTGGCATCGCCTGCGAGCCACACAGCGGAGGAGTCCGGCATGGCGTTGTCCACCACGCCGGACCGCACCGTCCGGCGGTCCTTCCGGACTTCCACAGGGACACCGATCAGGCGGGCCCACTCGGAATACGGGTAGGAATCCCCGGCAACCCTCCTCCTCAGCGTGTCTCGAAGTCGCTGAGGATCTTGATATTGCCCACCAAGGCGTCGTCGGCGACGTCCGGGCCGGTCAGCCCGGCGAAGGCGTGAATGTCGCAGAAACCCGCAAGGGCTTCCTCGGCGAAGTCCGAAGGGTCATTGACGGTCTTTGTCATGGTGGGCTCTCTGGCATCCGGAGGGGTAAGGGCTGCGGGGCCCTTAGTGCATGTGGCTTCCGCCGTTGATGTCCACCACGGTTCCGGTAAGGTACGCGGAATCCTCGGAGGACAGGAAAGTGATCACGGAGGCCACTTCCTCGGTGCTGGCGTTACGGCCCAGCGGGATGCCGGCGTTGATGGCAGCTTCCTGTTCTTCGGTGCTGCCCACTCGGATGTTGGTGTCCACCGCGCCCGGGGTGATGGCGTTGACGGTGACGCCGGTGGTGCCGAGTTCACGGGCCAGTGACTTGGTGAGGCCCAGGATGGCTGCCTTGGCTGCAGAGTAGGGGACCTTGCCGAAGACGCCGCCGCCGCGCTGGGCAGAGACGGAGGACATGTTCACGATGCGGCCCCAGCCGTTCCCGATCATGTCCGGCAGGAATGCCCTGGTCACCAGGTAGGTTCCGGTGGCGTTGACGTCCATGACCTTGTGCCACAGCTCGAGGGTGGTTTCCAGGAACGGGACGGGCGAGGTGATGCCGGCAATGTTAGCCAGGGCGCCGACGGGCGGCAGGTTGCCGGCGGCCACCTCGGCGGCGACGGCTGCCTGGGCGGTGGTCACGGAGGCCTCGTTGGCGACGTCGATCTCGTGGCCGTAGGCAGGGACGTTGAACTCGTTGCCGATTTCCGCGGCCACCTTGGCGGACTTTTCGCCGTCGAGGTCAAGGATGACGACGCCCCAGCCTTCACGGGCGTAGCGGCGGGCGGTGGTGATGCCGATGCCCCGGTCCGAGGTGGCTCCGGTGAGGACGGCGGTGCGCTGGATGGTGGTCATGGTTGGTGCTCCTTGAAAGTGTTTTTGTGGATCGATTGCTCTGTAGTTGTCGCCGGCCCCTGCCGGGCGGTATGCCAGCAGTCCTTCGGGTTCCAGGTCCTCGCGCTCACCGCGCACCGGTTCGTGGTGGAGTGCGCCGCGAGTCAGTTCTTGGATCCTGGTGACGCATTCTGAAGGACGAGCATCCGGGCCTGAAGTGGAACATCGTTGATCCCTTGGTTCGTGCAAAGCATTAGTGATGCTAACCACACTAGTAGCGTTAACTGTCAACAGTCAACCTATACAGTTGACTGTTGACAGTGAGCATGATGCGGGTCACACTTAGGGATATCATTTGTTAACAGTCGACAGCGGCGACTTCCTGAGGCCGCTTTTCGAAAGGGAACCCAACATGAGCAAAGATGCTCTGACCATGCGCGGTCCGGTCCACGGAACCAAGGACGCCAGGCGCGTTGCCGTTGGCTCCGGTGTAGGCGCTGTGATCGAGACGTATGACTTCATCGGTTTCGGCACCGCCGCCGCTCTGTACTTCGGAACCGCGTTTTTCCCCGGAACCGATCCGGTCACCGGCACGCTCGCCTCCTTCGCTACGCTGGGCGTCGGCTTCGCGGCCCGTCCCCTGGGCGGCATCATCGGCGGCCACCTCGGCGATAAGGTAGGACGCAAGCCCGTTCTGGTGGCCTCCCTGATCCTGATGGGCCTGGCCACGTTCGCCATCGGACTCCTGCCCACCTACGCCGCGGTGGGGCTCCTCGCCCCCGCCCTGCTCGTCTTCGTCCGCATCGTCCAGGGACTGGCCTTTGGAGCGGAATGGGGCGGCGCCATCCTGATGAGCTATGAGCACGCACCCTGGAAGTCCAAGGGCAAGTACACCGGCATCGTCCAGGCCGGCTTCCCCGTGGGACTGCTGCTGGCCAACCTGACCTTCCTGTTCAGCGTCAATCTCGGCGGCGAACTGGCCTGGCGCATCCCCTTCCTGGCCAGCATCGTGCTGGTGGCGGTAGGCCTGATCATCCGCTCCAAGGTCCCGGAGTCCCCGGTCTTCGATGAGGTCAAGGACAGCGGCGCCATCGTGAAGTCCCCCATCGTGGAGGTCATCAAGACCGACTGGCGCAACATCGTCAAGGGCATCGGCCTGCGCGTGGCCGAGACTGCAGGCTACGCCGTGTCCATCACCTACATGATTTCCTACCTCAATAGCCAGCACCTGGCAGACAAGAGCCAGACCCTCATCGCCCTGTGCATTGCCTCCGCCATCGGCATCTTCGCCACCCAGGCCTGGGCTGCGCTGACCGACCGCATTGGCCGGCGTCCGCTGTATGTCTGGTCCACCCTGTTCGCGGCCCTCTTCGCCATCCCGATGTTCCTGCTGGTCAATACGGGAATGTTCATCGCCATCATCATCACCATCGTCATTTCCTACGCGGTCTGCCAGAACTCGCTCGCCGGCGCCCAGGGCGCCTGGTTCCCGGAGCTCTTCCAGGCCAAGACCCGGGCCTCCGGCGCCAGCCTGGCCTACCAGATCTCGGCCATGGTCTCCGGCTTCACCCCCTTCATCACCACCCTGCTGTTTGTCAGCTTCGGCTGGATGGGCCCGGCGCTGCTCTTCGGCGCTTACGCCCTGATCGGCCTCTGGGCTGCGGTGGCCACCCGGGAAACCTGGGGCAAGCGGGAGCGCGAACTGGCTGAAGAAGCCACCAAAAGCACCCCCAACACCGTCAACGCCTGAATGACCGCGCACCCAACAACCACGGAGCACGCAATGCCTACAGATACCGTCCAGGACACCCCACAGGGACAAACATTGCAGGAACAGATCCTGCAGACCGCGGTGACCCCGGAACGGGTGGAGAAGATCAGCGCCGCCGCGTACCGGATCCGGCACCACGCCCTGAACATGGGCGAAGTCCAGGGCCAGGGCTACGTGGGCCAGGCCCTCGGGGCAGCGGACATGCTCGCCACCGTGTACGGGGACCAGCTGAACTTCCGCGCCGAGGACCCGCACTGGGAAGCCCGCGACCGGTTCCTGCTGTCCACCGGCCACTACGCGATCGGCCACTACGCAGCCCTTGCCGAAGCCGGCATCGTTCCGGTGGAGGAACTTGAGACCTACGGCTCGGATGATTCCCGGCTGCCGATGTCCGGGATGTCCACGTACACCCCCGGCATGGAGATCTCGGGCGGTTCCCTGGGCCACGGCCTGACCATCGCCGTTGGCATGGCGCTGGGCCTGCGTTACCAGGGCTCGTCTGCCCGGGTGTTCAACTTCCTCTCCGACGGCGAGCTGGACGAGGGCTCCACCTGGGAAGCGGCCATGGGTGCGCACCACCATCAGCTGGGCAACCTCACCGCCATGGTGGACATCAATGCCCTGCAGGCCGACGGCAAGACGGACACCGTGCTCCGCACCGAGCCGGTGACGGAGAAGTGGGAATCGTTCGGCTGGTACACCCAGCGGGTTGACGGGAACGACGTCGGTGCTCTGCTCGCAGCTTTCGACAACGCAGCCGCCCAGGCCGCCGCCGTCGGACGTCCTTCCGTGATCCTGTGCGACACGAAGGTGGGCCGCGGGGTCCCGCTGCTGGAGGAGCGCGAAAAGGCGCACTTCATGCGCATCGAAGAACACGAATGGCAGGTCTGCCGCGAGCAGCTCACCGCCGGATATGAAGGAAAGGCTTCAGCATGAGCACCACCACGGAGGCCCCCGACACTACGGCAGCAGCTAAGCCCAAGCTCAAGACCTCGGCGATGATCGCATCGTTCGCCGATCCCGGCCAGAAGACGGCGTCGGCGCCGTTCGGGCACGCCCTGGTCAAGGCCGCGCAGGAAAACGACAAGATCGTGGGCCTGACCGCGGACCTGGGCAAGTACACGGACATGCACATCTTCGCCAAGGCTTTCCCGGAGCGGTTCTTCCAGATGGGCATGGCCGAGCAACTGCTGTTCGGCGCAGCCGCGGGCCTGGCCGAAACCGGACTGGTGCCGTTCGCGTCCACCTACTCCGTGTTCGCTGCCCGCCGCGCCTACGATTTCCTGTGCCTGGACGCGGCAGAGCCGAACCTGAACGTCAACATCGTGGGCGGCCTGCCCGGCCTCACCACCGGGTACGGCCCCAGCCACCAGGCCACCGAGGACATGGCGATCTTCCGCGGCATGCCCAACCTGACCATCGTGGACCCCTGCGACAGCATCGACATCGAACAGGCAGTGCCGCAGCTGGCAGCGTCCGAGGGCCCAACATACCTGCGGCTGCTCCGCGGGAATGTGCCCACCGTCCTGGACGAGTACGGCTACACGTTCGAGCTCGGCAAGGCCAAGGTGCTGCGCGGCGGCAACGACGTCGTCTTCATCTCCTCCGGGCTGATGACCATGCGTGCGCTGCAGGCAGCGAAGGCCCTCGCGGCACATAACGTGGACGTCGCCGTCGTGCATACGCCCACCATCAAGCCGTTCGACGCCGAGACCGTCCTCAAGGAGATCAACACGGACAGGCTCGCCGTCACCCTGGAAAACCACTCCGTGGTGGGCGGTCTGTTCGGAACCGTTGCCTCCGCCGTCGTCACCGCGGGCCTGGGCAAGCGGGTGGTTCCCATCGGCCTCCCGGACCAGTTCCTCGATGCCGGCGCCCTTCCCACCCTGCACGACCGGTACGGACTCGCCACCGACCGTATCGTGGCGAAGGTCCTCGCCGAACTTGGGTAGAGCCAACAAACCAACAAACCAGCAGAAAGCGCGGCACCGGTCCAAAGCCGGTGCCGCGCTTTCTGCCGTACCATCGAACTACGACTGTAAACAGTCGACTTATGACACTGAGGACGGAAGCCATGGCCGGACTGACAGCCCCGCTGCTGGGACTGCAAAAGAAAAGCCTGCGCGAGCAGGCCCTCTCGGCGCTGCGGACCGCCATCACCAGCGGCGAGCTGGCACCGGGCCGGCACTTGGTGGAAACCGAACTGTCCGAAATGCTGCAGATCAGCCGCGGCACGCTCCGGGAAGCCTTGCGGCAGCTGGAACAGGAGGGCCTCCTCTCCGCCGGACCGCGTGGCCGCCTGTCCGTGCGGCACCTGGACCACAAGGAGATCCGGGACATCTTTGCGGTGCGCGCGGCTCTGGAGTCCCTTGCTGCCCGGACACTCTGCGAATTGGCGGACCGCCAGCACGTCACCGAGTCGTTGCACGCCGCCATCGACGCCATGGCCGCGAATGCCGGGGGAACGCTGGAGGAACGCATCGAGTCGGACCTGGAGTTCCACCGGACCCTCTGCCGGCTGACCGGCAATGAAACGCTCCTGCACTCCTGGGAGTCGCTGGAGGGCTCCATCCGGATGTCCATCATGTTTGCCGGACAGGAAAAAGGCGTCAGCAACATGAGCGTTGACCGCCACCGGGACATCGTGGATGCCATCGATACCGGTGATGCCGGGCTGACGCGGAAGACCATCCTCGAACACATGGATACCGCCGCCGCGAACCTCGTCTCCTAGGCCTTCCGTCCGGCTGCGTCCCGGGAATCACTGCGGACCGTCAACCGTTAACTTACCGTGCGGTAGGAAACCCGCCAGTGGTTAGGGATGTGATGAGCGCAAAGTTTGAATCAGTAGAGGACGACGCCGGCAAGGTTACCCGATACGTCCGGCACGCCAACGGCGGTGGCTTCGTTTCACCCGGGGCCGTTGTGGCCGAGAGCGCCCGGATCGGCCCCATGACGTACGTGGAGCACGGCGCGGTGATCGGCGCCGGTTGCCGGATCGGCCACGGCAGCTGGGTTGATCGCGAAGCCAAGATTGGCACGCGGACAGTGATCGGCGACGGTGTCCGCATTGGCCGCGCCACGGTGATCGGTAACCGCGCCAACATCGGCAGCCACTCCCGCATTGGCTCGGGCGTCCTGATCGGGCACGGGATGCACCTTCATTCGGACACCACCATTCCGGACGGCGGCCAGAAGTTGCAAGGCATGCAGGCAGCAACGGCTGCCAAGGGCCGCCCGCACCGCAGGCAGAACCGCGGAATGGCCGCCTGACCGAACGCCACACTTCAGCGGAGCGCCTTGGCCCAAAATCAGGGTCAGGCGGTCAGGCGGAAATTTGGGTGGTCCTTCGGGATTTCAACGCTGCACCGCCCCAGACAGCAAGGAAGGCCGCCACCAGCAGGAGTCCGGCTTCACCCAGGTCGATCCCCGCCAGCCAGGTGGTGAGAGGATCGCCCAGGCCAAAGGCCGCGTTGGCGAACCCGCCGAGCGTGATAGCGGCGATGAACAGCGCCGACAGGGCTGACACGCCTGTGACCACCGCATTGAAGCCGAGCCTGCGCTGCGGGCTGTGGATCGCTGACCTGTACATGCGCATCATCGCCACACCGTTGACCGTGTCGCAGAGGGTCATTGCCGCGGTGAAGGCGAGGGGAAGGGCCATGAGCGCCACCGGGGACACCCCGGCCATGGATGCGGCGGTGGTCACCACCAGCAGCCCAATGGTGGTGGCCGTGTCGAATCCGAGCCCGAACAGGAAGCCGATCACGTAGATGTTCCGTGGCCGCTGCACCCGTGCAAGCGGCCTGGACAGGAGACGGGCAACAAATCCTTTGCTTTCCAGGTCTTCGTCCCTGATGGCCGCCCCGCCGCGGGCGCTCCGTAAGGCCTGCGCGGCACGATGGAACGCCTGCCCATTGAACAGCCCCATGGCCAGCAGGAACAGCCCGGACACCCCACTGCCGATAAGGCCCAGCACGTGGTTGCCGGTGGTTCCGTCTTCCATGAACTGGCCGATCACCGCGGCGCCCGCAACCACCAGCAGCCCGGCCAGGACCACCACGGAACTGTGGCCCAGGCTGAAGGCGAATCCCACGCTGACGGGGTCCTTCCGCTGGGCCACGAATTTGCGGGTTGAGTTGTCGATGGCGGCGATATGGTCCCAGTCGTAACTGTGCTTGACGCCGGCCACGTAGGCGGTCAGGACCAGGCCGAGGGCAAGGGGCGCGCCGGCTGTTGCCGAGCCGGCGACGAGGAGGACGACGGCGGCAATATGCAGCGCGGCCACGGCACCAAAGGTGGCCAGCAGGCGGGTCCGGAACGGCAGGGTTTCCCTGTCGCGGTACAGGGTTGCGATGTTTGCCAGGGCCGTCATCAGTGCTTCCTCAGGTTCAGGGGGCCTTGCCCGTGCCAGCGTTCTCTCAGGAGGTCGGCGCAGGCGGCGAGCAGGCGGTTCAGTTCGCCGGTGCTGTTGGACAGCGAGCGCAGCACCAGGCCGGTGGTTCCGGCAATGGTGCGGGTGAGGGTGATTCCGGTCCGGGCGTCGCATCCCGCCGTGAGGTGGTGCAGGTGGTCTGCGAGGGCCCGGTCCACCCGGGAGTCCACCACCACCAGCGAGCCCAGGTGGCTGAAGCCTTCCATGAACCCCAGCCCGGTGACGTCACCGAGCGGCGGCCGGATCAGCAGGTTGTCGAGGGCCAGCAGTTGCGTGCCGCCATCCGTTTCGATGTGGATCCCGTTCCGCAGCCGCACCTCCTCGTACCGGAAGGCAGCGCCGTCCGGCGACCAGCCAGGGGTCACCACTTCCGCCATGACAAGGCTCGACGACGGCCGCAGGGTCACGGAGGTCCGTTGCCGGTAGCTGGCCTCGCGGTAGGCGATGAGCTGATCCGGCATGAGTTCCAGCCGCGCCCCCTCCCCCAGCCGCACCGTCATGCGCTGCTCAGCAAAAGACCCAGGAGTCCTGTAAACCTTCGTAGCCGACTGGGTAGTGAGCAGCAGGTCAGCCCCCTCCCCGACCTCCACATCCATAAGGAAAAGATCAGCCCCCAGGTAGGCCCCACCAGGATTGACGACGACATAACAAACCTGCCCCGAGTCATCGAGGTAATGCGGCCGCAAGACTCTCAAGGCGCCTTGATGGTACTGGTGCTCGGCAACCGATCGCTGTCCACGTACGGCGACCCGAAGCTCAAGCTCGCCCATCGGTGCTTGCCCGTGGCTGGGTCCGGCGGCTTCGCCGGATTTGGGGCCGTGCCCGCTCCGCGGTGCCCGCCACGCCGCGGCCCCCAAATCCGGCCTCGCCGCCTCAGCGCGCAAGTCACCGTGAGTAAGCCCGAGTACCGCCATGTCTACTGCGCCAAGTCCAGCATCAGGACGTCATGCCTTACCCACTCAATAACCTTGTCCAGCCCTTCATCGGTCTTCAGGTTGGTGAAGCAGAACGGTTTGTCCCCTCTGAATTCCTTCGAATCCTTTTCCATCACTGACAAATCTGCGCCGACGTGGGGGGCGAGGTCGGTTTTGTTGATGATGAAGAGGTCGCTTTTGATCATGCCCTGGCCGGCTTTGCGGGGGATTTTTTCGCCTTGGGCTACGTCGATGATGTAGATGGAGAAGTCGACGAGTTCGGGGCTGAAGGTGGCGGAGAGGTTGTCGCCGCCGGATTCGACGAAGATGACCTGGAGGTCCGGGTGGCGGGCTTTGAGTTCCTCGATGGCGGCGGTGTTCATGGAGGTGTCTTCGCGGATGGCGGTGTGCGGGCAGCCGCCGGTTTCGACGCCGATGATCCGGTCCTCGGGGAGGATGCCGTTGGCGGCGAGGATTTTGGCGTCTTCGATGGTGTAGATGTCGTTGGTGATGGCGGCCATGGAGATGCCGCGGCTCATGTGCCGGGTTAGCCGTTCCACGAGCTGGGTTTTGCCGGCTCCAACGGGCCCGCCGATGCCGATTTTGATGGGTTCAGTCATGGTGTTCCTCCTGTAAAGCAATAAGCACTGTTAGCTCATGAACATCCGGGCACGCTGGCGTTCGTGCCGCATTTGCGAAATTTCCAGTCCGGGGCTGACGGCGCCGAAGTCGTCCGGCGTGAGGTGCGCGATCGCTTCGATGGCGGCAGCGACGTCGTCGTGCGCTTTCCGCAGGATCCGTTGGCCGGCGTTCTGGCCGAGCGGGATGGCCCGCACGGCGTTCTGGGTGAGGGATGTGACGGTGGCGAAGAGGTAGGCGGCGAGTGCCTCCTGCAGCGGCACGCCCAGTGAACGCGCGACGACGGCGAACGCCAGCGGCTGGTGCCCGGCGGCACGGCCGCTGGCCACGGAGTCCCGGTACAGTTCCAGCGCGGGCGAGGGGAAAACCTCAGCCCCAATCTCCAAAAGACGGCCGCCCATCTTCAAACTGGCCTCCCGAACCTGCCGCGGCAACAGAGACGCGGACAAAAGGGCATCAAGCTCAACAACATCCCACCCCTCATAAAAAAGCCGAACAGCCAGCCCATCAGAGTAAGCAAGCGACTGCGAGACAAACGCAGACAACCACCCCCCAAAACCAGCCTCATCAGCAACAACACCGGCGTCGATGTACGTCTCAAACCCAAAAGAGTGAGCAAAAGCCCCAGTAGGCAAAGCAGAATCAACCAACTGCTGAAGAGCAAGCTGATAACTGCTCACAGCAGCACCGCCAAACGTGGCAGAGCATCGCGACGGCCCGGATTGGGGGCCGCGGCGTGGCGGGCCGCGCGGGGGGCCCACAGGCGCGAGGGCCCCGACCCGAGCTTGCGAGGGTTGGGAGCGCCTGGGGACGGGCACGGCCCCATATCCCTCGCGGCGTCCCACGCCACGCCGTCGTCGTGCCTAGTGACTGTGTTCAGCATGGCGGAAGGGCACGGGCATGACTCGTTCCTGGCGGGCGTAGGGCACGGAGTTGTGGATGAGGTAGTCCTCGACGGTGTGGTCGTAGGCGCACACCATGACGTCGGCCGCGTATTCGCTGGCCGCGTCGAAGAATTGTGCTTGGAGGTGCCGGTTGCCGAGGGAGTGTGCGGTGACGCCCATTTCGTGGATGGTGCGGGGGGCGATGACCAGGACGTCGGTGGGCAGCACGGAGACCACGATCATGTTGGTGTCGGCGACGTGGAGGATGTCGCCGTCGCGGAGGTCGCCGGATCCTGATGCGAGCCTGATGCCGATTTCGTTGCCGTGGTCCGTGGTGGCGCGTTGGATGCGTTTGACCAGTTGGGCGCTGGGCAGCACCACTTTCTCGCGGTGGAGACCGGTGTAGGCGGCGAGGTCGGTTTCGGGCAGGTCGTGGAGGTTGCCGAGGACTTTCTCGATGATCACGTGGTTTCTTTCAGGGGTCTGGAATTCGTGGGGCTAGAAGAGGAAGTAGCGCTGGGCCATGGGGAGGACGTCGGCGGGTTCGCAGGTGACGTCCTCGCCGTCCACCGTGACTTGGTAGGTTTCCGGGTCCACCTGGATGTCGGGCGTCGCATCGTTGTATTTGAGGTCGGCTTTGGTGAGGTTCCGGATTCCGGAGACGGGCCGGATGACCTTTTCGAGGCCGAGTTCTGCGGGGACGCCGGCGTCGATCGCGGCCTGGGAAAGGAAGGTGATGGAGGTCTGCTGGACGGCCTTGCCGAAGGCGCCGAACATGGGCCGCATGGTGCGTGGCTGCGGGGTGGGGATGGACGCGTTGGCGTCACCCATCAGGGCGTAGGCGATCTGCCCGCCTTTGAGGACGAGTTCGGGTTTGACGCCGAAGAAGGCCGGGTCCCAGAGGACCAGGTCGGCGAACTTGCCTTCTTCCACGGATCCGACCGTGTCTGCGATGCCCTGGGCGAGCGCGGGGTTGATCGTGTATTTGGCCACGTAGCGCTTGAGGCGGAAGTTGTCGCTCCCGGCGCTGCCGTGCGCGGAAGCCGAGCCGTCGGCACTAAGGTCCGTGCCGCCGTCGGCCGCTAAAATTCCGCGCTGTTTCTTCATCTTGTCAGCCACCTGCCAGGTGCGGGTGATCACCTCGCCCACCCGGCCCATGGCCTGGGAGTCGGAGGACGTGATGGAGAAGATGCCCATGTCCTGCAGGACGTCCTCGGCGGCGATGGTCTCGGCGCGGATGCGGGAATCGGCGAAGGCCACGTCCTCGGGGATGTCCGGGTTGAGGTGGTGGCAGACCATCAGCATGTCCAGGTGCTCTTCGATGGTGTTGCGCGTGTATGGCAGCGTGGGGTTGGTGGAGGCGGGCAGGACGTTGGGCATCCCTGCGATCTTGATGATGTCCGGTGCGTGGCCGCCGCCGGCGCCTTCAGTGTGGAAGGTGTGGATGACGCGGCCGTTGATGGCGCGGATGGTGTCTTCCACGAAGCCGCACTCGTTGAGGGTGTCGGTGTGGATGGCCACCTGGACGTCGTATTCATCGGCGACGGTCAGCGACATGTCGATCGAGGACGTGGTGGAGCCCCAGTCCTCGTGCACTTTCAGGCCGATGGCACCGGCGCGGATCTGCTCGGCGAGGGGTTCGACGGCGGACGCGTGGCCCTTGCCGAATAAGCCGATGTTCATGGGGAACGCCTCGGCGGCCTGCAGCATCCGGTGAATGTGCCATTTGCCGGGCGTCACCGTGGTGGCCTTGGTGCCCTCCGCCGGGCCGGTGCCGCCGCCGATCATGGTGGTGACGCCGCTGGTCAGGGCCGTAGCCACCTGGTCCGGGGAGATGAAGTGGATGTGCGTGTCGATGCCGCCGGCGGTGAGGATTTTGCGTTCCCCGGCGATGATCTCGGTGCTGGCGCCGATCACGATGTCCACGCCGTCGGTGATCTGCGGGTTGCCGGCCTTGCCAATCCGGAAAATATGGCCGTCCCTGAGCGCAACGTCCGCCTTGTAGATTCCGGTGTAATCGAGGATGACGGCGTTGGTGATGACGGTGTCCGGGATGTCCTCATCACGGGTGGCCTGGCCGTTCTGGCCCATGCCGTCGCGGATCACCTTGCCGCCGCCGAACACCACTTCCTCGCCGTAGACGGTGAAGTCCTTCTCGATTTCGAGGAACAGTTCGGTGTCCGCCAGGCGGATCTTGTCGCCGGCCGTGGGGCCGTACAGGTCGGCGTACTGCCGCCGCGGGATCTCGAAGCTCATTTGGCGTCCCTTTCGGTGGCTGACCCGCCCGGGCGCGGGCCGCCGTCGAGCTTTCCGTTGACGGCGTTGCTGAGCCCAAACACTTCGCGGGACCCCGCGAGTTCGATGAGCCGGACGCTGCGGGAGTCTCCGGGTTCAAACCGTGCGGCGGTACCGGCCGGGATATCCAGGCGCCGGCCGCGGGCTGCTGCCCGGTCGAAATCCAAGGCCGCGTTCGCTTCGGCAAAGTGGAAGTGCGAGCCCACCTGCACGGGCCGGTCGCCCGTGTTAGTGACGGACAGCTCGATGGCGTCGCGCCCCGCGTTCGCCGTCACGGGCTCCGGGCGGAGGAAGTATTCTCCTGGGATCACTGCGGCTCCTTAGCGGATGGGATCGTGGACGGTGACCAGCTTGGTGCCGTCAGGGAAAGTGGCCTCGATCTGCACATCGTGGATCATCTCCGGAACGCCTTCCATCACGTCCTCGCGGGTGAGGACGGTGGTGCCATAGCTCATGAGGTCCGCCACCGTCCGGCCGTCCCGGGCTCCCTCGATCAGTTCGTAACTGATGATGGCCACCGCTTCGGGGTAGTTGAGCTTGAGACCGCGGGACTGGCGGCGCCGGGCGAGGTCGGCGGCCACCACAATCATGAGCTTTTCCTGCTCACGGGGCATCAGATGCATGGGTTCCTCTCCAGGGCCTGGCACGGTCTTACGTTTATAGACCGAAGCACCATGCTTAGCCAGCGTTCCCGCTGCATCGCCTCCACTGTGGTCTTTTGTGCCCACACTAGGCGGGCAAGGTTTCCGTCAGATTTCGGAAGGATTGTCCCGTTCCCTGCCAGCCAGTGGAGCCAGGCGGTATCGTTTGCGCCCGCCCTCGACAACGCCTCCGCAGCAGGCACCGCATGCCTCATATCCAAACGGATGGTGCTTGACCTGACAATTAAGACAGTAGCCATATTGACAACTTGATAAAATAAATTGACAAATCAGTGAACACTGCCGGTAGCATCATCTTCGCAAGGCTAATCAACACAACGGGGGATAAAGCGGCATTGACGAAACGGAAATGCTTCAATTCTGGGCTTTTGGATTCAAAAACGGCCTCCTCCACAACCCAGCGCAGTGACGTCAATGAAAGGACCTAGCTTCACCGGACCGTTCGAAATCGCAGGGTTTCCCCGCCTCTTTACCGCGGCCTTGGTATCCGGGCTCGGCGGATCTCTCGTCCCCATCGCCTTCGCGTTGGAAAGTCACAGGCTGGAGCCTTCCGGGTGGGGCCTGACAGCGGTCCTTCTCTCCCTTTGGTCAGGACGATTCCTCGGAGTGTTTGCCGTCCAGCGAATCCGCCCGGCCCGGAATCCCGTGCGGGTGATGATACTTTCGGATCTCGTGCGGTTCATTGCCCAAGCCGGACTGCTTGGCTGGATTCTGACACTGGGAACCGGCAGTCCGCCGACTGGGGCGATCACTGCATTGTCCATTTCATCGGGTGTCTATGGAATCGCACTGGCCTTTTTCCAACCGGCGCGGTTCACGGTAATTCCCCGGCTGATCCCCTTGGAGCAGCGGGGACGCGTCAATGCGTGGCTTTCAGTGCTCGGAGACGTGTTCGCCATCTCCGGACCACTCCTTGGTTCACTGGTCTTCCTGTCACTTGGCTTCCAAGCCATTCTCCTGATCGATTCAATTGGATTCCTGGTCGGAATCGCTGTCCTGGCCGGCCTTCGGCTTTCGAAATCGCCAAGCCAAACCACGCCTGAGGCGCTTGCCAGCAATGGCAGCAATGGCAGCAATGGCAGCAATAGAGTCCGCGCCAAACTTCCTCCCGGCATCAACACAGGACTGGCCACCTGGCTGTTCGTCGCGCTGACGATCGGCCTCCTGGGGACGGCGGGCCCTACCCTCGTCATCGAGCAGAATTCTGCCGCAACGTGGGCGGTAACGGCAGCATTTATGGCTGCCGGCTCGCTTGTCGGTTCGGCGTCATCGCTGTTGGGATTCCTCAGGAAAGTCCCATGGAAATACCTGCACCTGCTCTGTTGCCTGAGCATCGCAACGCAGCTGCTTTGCTTCCTGCTGGTCCCGGCGCCAGTTCTACTGTGGGCCGCAGGGTTCCTGGGCGCAGCCCTGACAACTGCTTCAGGTATTCAGTGGGACACCCTGGGCCAGTCCATAGGTGACGATGACCAAGTCCACACGTTTGCCGTTCGCGATCAGATCGTTAACACCGTCGGCGTTCCTGCCGGAATGCTGCTGTTTGGGGTGGCGGGTGCCGCCGATGCTACTTTTCTGATCAGTGCAGGCGTTGCCGGCGCCGTAGCCCTTATGGGGGTAGTGATCACATTCGCGCCGCAGCCCACAGCAGCGACTCACCGGCCGCTCCCCACCCCGGTTAGCTAGTTACCGGGCTATCTGCGCTTCGGTTTGCTCAAGGAATGATTCCTCGTCATCTGGAGTCCAGCCGAGCATTACGAGGTCTGTACGTTCCGTCATTGTCCACCTCTAGCCCTTGAAGGTTCCTTGGCCCGATCATCGGGTCTCGTGTGTTCAGGCACTCGCTGGCCTCCTACGGCGCAGATTCCCGAATCTTCAGCTGGAACTCGGCTTCAACGTGCACTCCGCCGTCAGCGGTTTCCCGGCCGGCGATTCGGTCCAGGAGCAGCGCCATGGACCGTTCGGCGATCTCGTCCATCCCGGGCGAAACGGTGGTCAGGGACGGTGAGGCGAAGCGGGCTTCGTCCACGTCGTCGAAGCCGGCAACTGCCACCTCCTGCGGCACCCGGACCCCGCGGATCAGGAGTTCGTGCATCGCACCGAGCGCCAGAACGTCGTTCAGGCCGAAGACGGCGTCGAACTCCACGCCCGCTTCCAGCAGCCCGGCCACGGCGGCGGCTCCGGCGTCGCGGCGCCACTCACCCGGGGCGATCAGCGCCGGGTCAAAGGGGATTCCAGCGTCCTTCAAGGCGGTACGGTAGCCGTTGAGGCGCAGCCCTGCGGTGCCGGTGGATTCCTCCGGCGTGGCACCAATAACGGCAATACGACGGCGGCCTCCCGCCAGCAGGTGGGAGGTCAGCGCGGCGGCAGCCTCCTCGTTCTTCATGGTGACCAGGTCGAACCGCGGATCCACGATATGTTCGCCGAGCATCACGAGGGGCTTGGTTCCGGCCCGCTCGGCAATGGCGTCGGCGCCGATGGACAGCGGTGTGAAAAGCAGGCCGTCCGTGAGTTGCCGGAACGGGCCCTGGAGGGCGTTCAATTCGGCCGCCCCCTCCGCGGCGGACTGCTCCACCAGGACGCGGTAGCCGTGTTTGGTTGCCGCGTCCATCAGCTTGGAGGCGAGCTCGGCGTAGTAGGGCGCCGAAAGGTCCGAGAGGACGAGGCCCAGCATGGAGGTCTTGCCGGACCGCAGGCTACGGGCGGTGAGGTTGGCTTCGTAGCCCAGTTCCGCGATGGCATCTTCCACCCGCTGCTTGGTGGCGGGGCGGATGAACTCATAGTTGTTCAGGACGTTGGAGACGGTCTTGAGTGAGACACCCGCGGCCTTCGCAACGTCGTTCATGGTTACTGCCATTAACGTTCTTTTCCTGCCTTCGCCGCGGCCTTGGCCGCCTGCTTGCTGGCCCGCACCTTGACCAGAGATTCGGGGTCCACGATGTCCGCCACGGACAGATAGGAGCCGTCTTCACCGTAGTGGCCCGCAGCTTCCCGCCAGCCGGGCGCCTGGAGGCCGCGCTGTTTGCCCAGCAGGGCCAGGAAGATTTTGGCTTTCTGGTCGCCAAACCCGGGCAGGGCCTTGAGCCGCTCCAGCACCTCGGCGCCGCTGGGCTCGCCCTGGGTCCAGATGGCGGTGGCGTCGCCGTTCCAGTCGTTCTGCACGGCTTCGGCGAGCGCCTGGACCCTGCCTGCCATGGAACCGGGGAACCGGTGCACGGCGGGCCGTTCCTTGAACATCTCCACGAAGGCCTGCGGATCGTGACCGGCAATGGCCTCGGGAGAGACTGAGCCGATGCGGGTCCTGATCTTCTCCGGCCCCGCGAACGCCGATTCCATAGTCACCTGCTGGTCCAGCAGCATGCCTGTCAGCAGCGCGAAGGCGTCCTCACTCAACAACTTGTCCGCGGCGGGATCCCCCGTGATGTGCAGCTCCATGCCGTCCATCCTCCCACCTGCGGGCCGCCGTCGTCATAAGGACGCCTCCGCCGTCAACGACCCGGAGTATTAGCTGCCCACCGCCAGGCGGATCATGGACCAGGACACTGCCGGGAGCTCCGCGGTGAGGCGGCCGCCGTCGGCATTGACCGTGACGTTTTCCGCCGGCTCCACGGACGTCGAATCATCCGCGCTCGCCTGCCAGTACGGGTCCTTGTTGGCGTAGGTCAGCGCCTCCAGTACGCGGACGTTGCCCAGTCCGGCGACGGCGGCATCCAGGGTGAGTGCGTCCGTTGCCGAGCGGTTGACGGCGAACACCACTGCCTCGCCCTTGTCGGCGTCGAAAGTTGCAACGGCCGACAGTGCGGCGACGCCTGCGGTGGTGCCGCCGCTGACCAGCGGGGATTCGACGGCGAGCTGCAGGACAGTGCCGGCGGCGTGCCGGGAGGTCAGGGCGAAGGGGTGGAAGGTGGTCTGCTTCCAGGCACGGCCGCCGGGTTCGGTCATGATGGGGGCAATGACGTTGACCAGCTGGGCCAGGCTCGCGGAATGGACCCGGTCCGTGTTCTTGAGCAGGGTGACCAGCAGGTCGCCCACCACCACGGCGTCTGCCACCGTGTAGGTGTCCTCCAGCAGCACGGGGGCTACCGGCCAGTCCTTGCCGGAGGGTGCCTTGGACTCGGCCCGGCTCATGTGCCAGACATTCCATTCATCGAAGGAGATGTTCACCTGCTTGGTGGACTTCTTCACCGATTTCACGTGATCGATGTGGCTGACGATGTCCTTGATGAAGGCGTCCATCTTGTGCCCTGCCGCCAGGTGTTCCTGGAGGTCGCCGAAGTCCTCGAAGTACTGGTGGGCGGAGATCAGGTCCACCAGCTCATAGGTTTCGGACAGGACCACGCGCTCCCATTCGCCGAACGTGTCCATGGTGGGACCGGAACTGCCGCAGGCCACGAGTTCCAAGTCGGGGTCGATCATCCGCATGCCGCGGGCCGTGTCCGCAGCAAGCCGCCCGTACTCGAGGGCGTTCTTGTGGCCGATCTGCCACGGGCCGTCCATCTCGTTGCCCAGGCACCACATCTTGATGCCGTAGCCGTCCGGTGCACCATTGGCGCGGCGCTGGTCGGAAAGCTCAGTACCGCCGTCGATATTGCAGTACTCCAGCAGGTCCATCGCCTCCTGGATGCCGCGGGTGCCCAGGTTGACGGCCATCATCGGTTCCACGCCGGCCTTGGCGGACCACGCCGCGAATTCGTCCACGCCCACCAGGTTGGGGTCAGTGGAGTGCCAGGCCAGGTCGAGGCGTACAGGCCGCTGGTCCTTCGGCCCCACGCCGTCCTCCCACCGGTAGCCGGAGACGAAGTTGCCGCCGGGATACCGCACGGTGGAGACGCCGAGCTCCCGGGTCAGGCCCAGGACATCGCGGCGGAAACCGTCCTCATCGGCGTCGGGGTGGTCGGGCTCGAAGATGCCGGTGTAGACACACCGGCCCAGGTGCTCCACGAAGGCGCCAAAGGTGCGGCGGCGGACGGGACCAACGGTGAAAGCCGGGTCAAGGGTTACTTTGGCGGTTGCCGGTTCAGGGGTTGCCACGAAAAACATCCTCGTTCTCTTCGATTTACAACGTTATAGAAAACATTGTTGGCGCTGCGTTGGTCCGAGTCAAGGGTGCGGCGCGGAACGGCCTGCGGAAAGAATCTTTTTCGCGGCCGGACCGGGAGCGGAACCGGCACCGCGCGTCCCACCTGCGGCTACGCGCAAAGCAAGTAGCGGTTTCGAGTATCCAAGTAATACCTAATCTGAAAGTCGAGTACCGTTACTCATTCTCCGGCCACGGACAGCCCATTAGGTTTTTCACAGGGACAGGGCGTGTTTTCTGTTCCGACAGGAATTAGCTCACCAGGGGGTGTGAGAGTGGCAATGCACGCACGGCAGGTGAGCCCAAACTTCCCGGGTCAACGAACCCGGGTACTGAGCGGGGCCGGCGACGAGGAGGCCTTTGAGACCAAGGCCTCTCCCCCAGCCGTCGCCGGCCCTCTTCTTCCTTCCCGCCTCCACGGCCCGCGGCCTGCCGCCGGGCTGCCGACGGTTGCGCCGCGTACCAACACGCAGGTTGCCCCCGGTCCAGCCTCGAAAGCAGCACAGGCTGCCGGGAGTGACGGCAGCCAGGCGATGCTGCTTGACCTGGTCACCGGGGCAGACTCGCTGACCGATTCCCTGGACCGGCTGGCCGCCGCTGCGGTGCGGTCTGTGGCAGGTGACCAGCAGGCGGGCACGCTTCAGTCGCCGGGCCCGCGGATCGAATGCGCGGTGGTGCTGACCCAGCCACGCCGGTCCCCCGCCATTACGGGGACATCGCGGGACGCAGAGCGGATGATGGCCTGGGAGCAGCAGGCGGCTGAGGGCCCCACCAGCGAGGTGCTGGGCGGCGGCCATCCAGTTGCCGTTCTTCAACGGCACGGGGATTTCCGCTGGCCGCGCTACTGCAGCGAGCTGCAGGTTGCCGGTTTTGGCAGCGTTCTGGGGATCCGGCTCCGGCTTGACGGGGCAGGTGATTCTACGGGTTCGGGACCCGTCGGCAATGCACCCGGTGCGGACACGGAAACCCACGCTGCGCTGGCGTTCTTTGCCCCCGATTCCAAAGCCTTTCCGCTGCAGGTCATCGCCGAGGCGCGGGCGTTCGCCGGGCTGGCGTCGCGGAGCCTGCAGATGGCTCTCGACCTGCATACGGCCCGTTCCATGGCCTCGGACCTGCGCTCGGCGCTGGACAGCCGCACCTCCATCAACGTGGCGTGCGGCGTCATCATGGCGCAGAACCGGTGTTCATACCAGGATGCGTTTTCTATCCTGGCCAAGGCCTCCAGCCACCGGAACATCAAGGTCCGCAGGATCGCGGAGGACATCCTCGAGCGGCTGCCCGAGGGGCCCCCGCAATCCCACTTCGGGCACTAGCGCGGATTTGGTCTGGCGCTGAAACGCCGCGAGCCGCGCTAGGCCTGGGCGCGGCGGGTGAAGACCATGTGCACCACTCCGGCCGGCGATGTGGTGGATTCGATGTCGAAGCGCTCGTCGAGTCCTTCCAACCCGTCCCACAGACGCTCGCCGCGGCCAAGGATGATGGGCACCACGGCGATGTGCATGTGGTCGATCAGGTCGGCTTCGAGGAACTGCCGCACCGTGTCCGCACCGCCGCCAATCCGGACGTCTAGGCCTGGGGCCAGTTCGCGGGCTTTCGCGAGCGCCGTCGCGGGGTCCGCGTCAATGAAGTGGAAGGTGGTTCCGCCCTCCATTTCGAGGACCGGCCGGGGATGGTGGGTCAGTACCACGACGGGCGTGTGGAAGACGGGGTTGTCGCCCCACCACCCCTTCCACTCCTCGTCCTCCCAGGGCCCGCGCTGGGGGCCGAACTTGTTGCGCCCCATGATTTCGACGCCGATCCCGGGGCCCCACTGGCTCGCGAAGGCCTCATCTACGCCAAAGGATGCCTGACCGTCCCCGTGAAGTCCCATGGCGCGGAAAGTACGGGTCCCGAAGGCCCATTCCATGAGCCGTGATCCGGCATGGCCGAACGGGGCCTCGAGCTGCTGGCCCTCACCCGTGCCGAAGCCGTCGAGGGAGACCGAGAAGTTGTGCACGCGGACGAGGGACATGTCATCTCCTGGGGTGGGCTTGCCTGGTCACCTCACCTTAGGGGCATTGAACCCGGAAGCTCCAGAGCCTGCGGTCAGGAAGCAGCTGCGCTGGTCCGTGCGAGCCAGTCCTTCAGCAGCGCGGAAGTAAGGTCCGGCCTCTCGAGGTGCGCGTTATGGCCGGCAGCATCAAGAACGGCGTAGGTACCACGGACGTAGTGGTCTCGGAGTTTCCACCCGTCCTCGTAGCCGGTGACGTGGTCCTGCCTCCCAAAGAGATGCAATGAGGGCGCCTCGAACGGAGCTGGATGAGCGACTTCAGGTTCGACGGGGAGCGCATACTCGCCTCCCACGCTTTCCAGGACGGTTTGGTCCGCATCGCGAAGGCCGGGAAGGACGTAGCGCGTAAATGCATCCAGTGTGTCTAGGCTTTGGATGACAGCCATCCCTTCGAAGTCATCCCGTGACGGCCCAGCCATGGCCAGGACGGAGTCGTCCTGCCGGATAACCTTCCGGCGGGGCAAGTCCCGCGCAGCATGGACTGGTTCGTAGACACCTGCCATAGTGGCCAGGCCAAGGACCTGTGCCCGCAACTCATGGGCAACGTAGCGGGCAAGCATGCCTCCAAACGAATTGCCCACCACCGCAAAGGGCCTGTTGCCAAGGTAGTCGCGGATGTCGTCCATTACTCCCTGCGCTACCTGATGCGCGCTGGCGGCCTTGCCGCCGGAAGCCCCCGCCGCCCAGGGCAGATCGATGTAGATACGCCGCCACCCGCAGTCACCGATGGCATCCTCCAGCGGGAGCATGATCCTGTGATCCACGCCGAACCCATGAATCACGACGAGCGGCAGTCCATGTCCACAGCTTTGAGCAATCACGCACCAGAGCCTACCGTCCCGGCCCCGGGCTCTTGGCCTGCCGGTCAGGAAGTAAGCGTCCCCCGGACGATGCTGACCGTTGAGTGGGCCGGATTGCCGTCCACCGGCTCGTCCGAGACATCCACAATCGGGTAGTCCGCCAGCTGCAGGCCTGCAGGCACCTCGAAGCTTCCGGAGTCCGAGTTCATGATGCCCAGGCTGACCAGCCGGGACAGGTCCGGGGCAATCAGCCAGACTTCCTGGTAGCCCCGCGCCTCATCCTTGTCCAGGGTGACGTCCAGTCGCCGCGAGCCGTCCGCGGCTTCCACCACCTTCGCCGATCCGGTGGCGGAGTACTGGGCCAGCGGCGTCAGCTGGGCCTGCGCCAGCTTGGTGGGCTGGGCTGGCCGCGTGGACACCCAGATGCCGCCCGCCGCCACCAGCACAACGGCCGCAGCGGCGGCGATCCACGTTCCGGTGCGCTTCCACCACGCCTTCTTCCGCGGGCCGAAGACGGCAACGTTCGACGGCGCCGCCTCGTCAGGTGCCCCCGCGGGCTTGGTCCCGGGATCACTCAGCGGGTCCGCCTGGACAGCCTCGGCGAGGCCAAGTTGCCGGTGGATTCCGGCCCACACGTGCGGTCCGGGAACAGACAGGCTGGTGGTGTCCGGCGTCGTCTTGACGGCGTCAACGGTGCGGCGCAACGCGGCGTAATCGGCGGCGCATTCGGGGCAGACGCTGAGGTGCTCCCGGCCGTCGGCGTCCTCCCAGTCCTCGTACATCGCAAGGAGGCTCAACTGTTCCGGATCAAGATGCGGCATGGTCTACCTCCAATCGGCTTCTCAAATGCGTCAGGCTGCGGCGGATGTGGCTCTTGACGGTACCAAGCGGCAGGTCCAGTTTCCGTGAAATCTGTTCGTGCGTCAGGTCCTCGTAGAAGGCCAGCTTCATGATGGACCCCTGCGGTTCGCCCAGCCTGTCCAGTTCGCCGTCCAACATCAGCCGGTCCGCCAGGACCTCCGCGGCCTCCGTTCCGGCGCCCACTTCTCCGGCGGCCAGTCCGGCCCCGGCCGCCGCATGGGCCTTGCGCACTTCGCGTGCGGTCGCCGAGTGCGCATCGGTGATGACGTTCCGGGTGATGCCCACAATCCAGGCAGGCAGCCGGGCCACCTCCGGCTTGAAGGTGTTCCGCGAGCGCCACACCCGGATAAAGACCTCCTGGGTGACGTCGTCGGCCGCGGACCGGTCCGACAGGGAACGGAGTGCCAGGGTGTGCACCAGCGGGGCGAATTCGCGGTAGGCCGCCGCCAAAGCCCTCTCATCACCGGCGAGGAAGGACGAGGTCAGCCCGTCATCCCAGCCGTGGGAGGCCTGCGCAGGAGAGGTCACTCGCGGCTCCTTCCCGGCATCGGTGACGAGAACCATGGCTGGTCACCGCTTACCTGGGGACCGCGGTGACTATCACATTGTCGCTGTAGTCCATCCGCTCGTCCAGCCACCGCCCGCCGCAGGTGACCACCTTGAGTTCGTGCGGCCCGGCGCGGCGGAAGAGCGAGCCGCCGTCAAAACTGTCCTTGGCCATCAACTCCACCTTCACCACGCGGTAGGTGAGGTCCGGGGCGCCGTCACGGCCAACGCGGACGGCGGTCCCCTCGGGCAGCGATTTCAAGGCAGAGAACGGCGCCCTGTCCGAGGTGGTGTCGATGTGGCCGGCGATCACGGCGGCCCCTTCGGCCGCTCCCGGGGCGGGTCCGAACCGGTACCAGGCGGCCCGGTCGAAAGCGTCCGGTAATTCCATGGCCCCCTCTCCGGAGACTCCCCCGGGAACCACCGGCATATCAATGGCCGTGCCGGCGATGGAGATCGACGTCGGCGCAGGGTCTGCCGGAACGGCGCCCAGGGTGGCCGGATGGACGGGAATGGCGGGAGCGGCACCCCGTTGGCCCGCGGGAGGGGCAGTAGGGGCGGCAGTGGGAACAGCTCTGGGAGCGGCAGCTGCTGCAGAAGCTGATGTGCCGACGGGCGCAACGGAAGGTGCCATGGACGGACCGGCTGGCGCACACGCGGTCAGCACCAGAACGGACGCGGCGGCGGCGATCCGCACCCCATCAGATGGACGACGGCGGGACTCGCCTGCCGTCGTCGTGCGTCCGTTCATCGCCGTGGCCTTTCTGAGTCCGGGCCCCGCGGCCGGGCGGGGAACAGTGGTTTTCGGTAGGGTGGCCGCCCGGCGCAGGTGGGCAGGGTACGCCGGGCGGCCGGTCTATCGGATCGCCGGAAGCTACTGCCGGACGCGGCGTGCGGCCACTACGCGGGCCGCGCCGAAGCCGCCCAGCAGCAGGGCGAGGGCGGCTGCACCGAAGCCCAGGACCAGGCCTGCCGGAGCCTGAGCCTCGGCGGATCCGTCGAGGGCTCCGGGGACCGAACCGGGTGCGGAGTGCAGGCCGGGGATGGTCTGGACGGCGAGCTGCAGGTTCTTGTCCGCCAGGCTGCCCCATGCGTACACGATGGTGTGGGTGCCCTCGGCGATGGTGACGTCAGCCGGGCCGATCACCGGGGCGGTGGCGCCGGTTGCGGCAACCGTGGCGGAAACCGTTCCGGGATCCAGGGTGAGGGTTTGCTCGTTGGGGTTGGACAGGTTGGTGACCACGGCGCTGCCGCCGGCCAGGACGTCGACGGCGGGTGCCGCGGCGGTGTGCCGGACGGTGAGCTTGCCCTTGCCCGCGGCGATTTGCGATACGTCATTGGTGAAGAGGTTGGCTGTGGGTTTGCCGGCAGCGTCAAGGTTGGCCACGGCGGTGTAGTTGCCGTTGGCCGCGAGGTTGACGGTGACGGGGCCGATGACGGCGGCGGATGCATCAGCTGCGTCCGCTGCGGTGATTGCGATCTGGTACGCGCCTGCGGGAAGTGCCAGTGGCCCCGCCAGGCTGCCCGGGGTGAAGTCGTCCAGGGTACGGTCGCCATTGACCCAAACATCCACGGTCAGGCCGGGGACGCCGTGCAGCACCGAGAGCTGGGCGTCGCCCTCGGCGGCGTTGGCGGGACCGGCAAGGGCCATCGCGGCGGCAATGGCTGCGGCACCGATACCTGCTGTGAAGATCCTCTTTCGCATGTCCTTCTCCTTGGTTGGCCCGTCCGGCGGGCGCTTTACGCTTACACCCCTACTACTGGTGCGGGCGCGGAGTTGGATGCAGATTCATGGAACTTTTTGTGGCGGGCTACCCGGCCGCGGGCGGGGCGGTGCTGGACCGTGGCACAAGTTCCGGCGTGACCACGGTGGAGCTGATACCGGCGCCGGCTTCGATTTCCTTCAGCATGATGTCCAGGCAGCGGCGGCCCAGTTCCTCGAAGTCCTGCCGGACGGTGGTCAGCGGCGGGCTGAAGTACCCCGATTCCGGCTGGTCGTCGAACCCGACTACGGAGACGTCGTCGGGCACGCGGACGCCGGCCTCGGCGAAGGCCCTCAGGATTCCCAGCGCCATCTGGTCGTTGCCCACGAACAGGGCGGTGGCGCTGCGCCCCGCTGCCAGCCCGCGGCCAATGGCGTAGCCGCTGCCGGCGCTCCAATCCCCTTCCACCAGCAGATCGTCCGCCAGCCCCGCGGCGTGGAGGGCTTCCCGCCACCCCTCGGCGCGCTCGGCGGCGTCAGTCCAGCCGGCGGGACCGGAGACATGGCCGATCCGCCGGTGCCCCTGGGCGATGAGATGTTCGACGGCGAGCCGCGCCCCTGCGCGCTGGTCCACCATGGCGCCACTCACCTCGCTGTTGCCCAGCGATCCCACGGCCATCACCGGCACCGGGATGTTCAGCGCATCGAGCGCCTGGAGGGTTTCGGCGTGCGGCACCAGCACGGCAATGCCGTCCACCGCCTGGTCCAGGAAATGGCTGACCGCGTCGGCGATGGCAGCTCCGCTGACCTCGCGGAGTGCAGCGATGCTGACGAAGTAGCCGGCGTCGCGGGCGGCCTGCTCCACACCGAGGAGGGTATTGGCCGGCCCGTACTGGGACAGCTCGCTGCCAAGGACCCCGATGGTCTGGGACCGCCTGGTGACCAGGCTCCGGGCAGCCGTGTTCCGCCGGTACCCCAGCTCCGCAATGGCGGCCTCCACCTTTTCCCGGGTGGCCTTGCTGACATTCGGGTGGTTGTTGATGACGCGGGAGACGGTCTGGTGGGAAACCCCGGCCACATCGGCCACATCCTCCAGGCGAGGCATCCTGCCCTTGCTGCTTTTAGCCATTTGCCTATTGTCCCCGCTGGAACGGGTGGCCCGCCCCCGGCGCGTCCTAAGCTACTTTGCCGGACCGTGCCGCGAAGGCTGTGATGAGCGAACAAGCCTATGAGGAAGGCCCGGCTGGCGCGGCGAACGGGGCCCGGCTAGGGGTTCCCGTCCGGAATGAACAGTTCTTCAAGGGTGGTCTCGAAGATCTGAGCGAGCCGGAACGCCAGCGGCAGTGAGGGGTCAAACCGTCCGCGTTCAATGGAGATGATGGTTTGGCGGGAGACCCCCAGCTGGTCCGCAAGCCGTTGTTGTGACCATCCGAGCCGTGTCCGGCACTCGTTGACGCGGTTTTCCATCTCAGCCCCGGAGGCGCAGCAGCAGGTAGCGGATGCCGAAGGATGCGAAGCAGACAGCCAGGATTGCCGGCAGGACCAGTTTCAGGTCTGCCGCAAGATCGGCAGGAACGAACGCGGCCACGGCGGCCAGGACTCCCAGGACCAGGACGAGGTCCGTGAACGACCCTGAGGCAGCCTTGTCATACCACTTGCCCTCTACCGACTCCTCGGGCCGGTCAACTGCACCTTCGACAGTGCTTCTTTCGACCACCAGGACGTACATCAGCGCCATCGCCGGCATTGCCAGGCAGGCAGTGAAAACCGCGAAGCCAAGGAGCGGGTTTGACCCGGCGAGGCCGGTTCCCGCGGCCAGCCAACCGCCGGCAGCACCCAGGAGCAATCCGCCGGGAATGGCAATCAGCGCCGCAGGAATCCGGCCACCCCCGAATTTTGCCTGCCCCCATCTGGTGCGTGTCTGCTGCCTCGCCATGGTGTCCCCCTCGATATGTACAACAAACTTTACATGTCTAGTGTGCTTTACATTGCCGGTTACTTCAAGGGGCGTCATCCGTCGGGCGGCGCGGGCAGATCAGCGGGGCCGCGTGATGGAATGGCAATATGACCCTGGACACCACAGGCGCAGCGCCTGGAACGTTGCTGGCAGCGATCAACGGCGCCCTGGACGTTCCCCTCGAGGACGGGGACATTCGGGTCAGGCGCCTCCCGGCCTGGACGCAGGCCCAGTTCGGCGGCGACGTGCCGCTGACCAAGGCCAACTCCACCACTTCCGGGGTTCGGCTGGAATTCCTGACGGACGCGGCCTGGCTGGAGCTGGACCTGACGTTCACCCGGGAATCAGCTGCCTGGCGCTGGCGTCCGCTCCAGGCAGCCGTGATCAGCCTGACCACGTCGGATGGCCATGCGGAAAGCCGGGACTTCCACGAGGGGGACGTCCTGGAAACCTTTCCGGACGGCTCCAGCACCCTCACTCCGGGAGCTCCGTCCACGGCACGTTTCGAGATTCCGGGGCCGCGGCAGGAGCGCACCGTCACCCTGTGGCTGCCGCACCGGGGAAGCGCCCGGCTCCACGGCCTCCGTTCCGAAAGGCCACTGCAGCCGGCGCCCCGCACTGGTCCCCGCTGGGTCCACTACGGAAGCTCCATCAGCCAGTCCTCGCACGCCGAGGCACCCCTCGGGGTCTGGCCCGTCGTTGCCGCCCGCACCCTTGGCCTGGACCTTTACAACCTGGGGCTTGCAGGCTCCGCCCATCTCGACCAGTTCGTTGCGCGGACCATCCGTGACCAGCCCGCTGATCTCATCACGCTGAAGGTGGGCATCAACATCATCAACAGCGCCAGCCTCCGCCGGCGTACTTTCGCGCCGGCCCTTCACGGATTCCTGGACACCGTGCGGGACGGCCACCCTGAGACCCCGCTGGTGCTGATATCGCCCATCTTCTGCCCAGAACATGAGGATGCCCCCGGCCCCTCGCGGCTGGTGGACGGGAAGTTCCTGGCCACCGACCTTCCCCGCAAGCCCGGCGACGGGCTGCTGACCCTCCGCGACGCCAGGAGCATCCTCGCGGAGGCCGTCGGCGAGCGCAGCACGTCCGATCCGAACCTGCATTACCTGGACGGGCTGCGGCTTTTCGGGTCCGCCGACGCACATCTCCTCCCGGATCTCCTGCACCCGAATGATGAGGGTTACCGGCTGATCGGCGAACGGTTCACGGACATTGCGGCAGGCAGCCCGTGGCTTGCCCCAGCAGCGCAGGCTCACGTCAGAAGCTAGTTTGCGGAACCGTGCCTACAAGGTTCTGACCCGCGAACAAGCCCAGGACCGGCGCCGCAACGGGCAAACAAAAACGGGCCGGAAGCTCCACGCTTCCGGCCCGCTGAATGGGTGGGCCCTGTGGGGCTCGAACCCACGACCCACGGATTAAAAGTCCGATGCTCTACCAACTGAGCTAAAGGCCCCAGCCGGCTGGTCAACGCTGCAGTACGCTACGTTCGCCATTCCGGCCCATCCATTTCTGGACGTTAATACTCTAACCCATGGTTCCGGCGCCTCCGCACGCAGTCCGGACGCCGCCGTCGGGCGTTCCACAGCGGATCCGGCACCCGCTTTCCTGCCCGGCCCCGCGACCGCTTCGCACGCTCGATTCACGCACGGCACAGGAGTAGCGTGGGGGCATGAGCGAGCAAGCAGGATCCAAGCCATACGGCGGCGCGAACCGGCACCACAAGCCCAAGCCGTTCGCCCCCATCGACTTCGAGCCCTTCGCCGGCGGCGCCGACCCCGCCCGGGTGTCCGAGGCCGCGCACCTCGCTGCGCAGGCGCTGGTCCGCCACGGCCGCGACAGCGACGACCCCGTCATCACCGAGCGCCTGGTGCGGCTCGCGGACGAACAGGGCCTGGAAGCCATTGCGGAGATGTGGGCTGAGAGCCCGGCCCGCTCACTGCCCGGCGCCCTGTGGCGGCTCTACGCCCTGCGGGCCGCCACCGTCCAGGACCCTGAACGCATCTCCGTCTACTTCCGGGCGGGCAAGGACACCGCGCAGGTATCCAACGTGGTGGCCGGCGTGGCAGAGCCGCCGGGGGCGGATGAGATGCGGACCATGGCGGACGCCGTCCTTTCCGGCGCGTTCGACGGCGAGTTCGACGTCGCGCTGGAACGTTCCGCTGCTTTCTGCCGCGTGGTGGCGCTCGGCCAGGTGACGCTCGCCGACGGCGCCGAGCACGCCAACGAGGCCCACGCCAGCCGGCTGACCCGCAACTCGCACCAGCTGGTGAAGACCGCCGAGGACCTGGAGCACGCCGCCAACGCGTGGCGCCTGGGTGAACTCGACTGATCCCCCTGCCCAAGCACTGCCAACTGTCAAGATTGACTTGGGCGAAGCATCGTAGAAGACTGAAATCGGTGCCGAACCGCGAAACCCCCGGGCTTCAACACTCAGCCGCCTAGAGCGGCCTACCGCCGAGAGGCGTATCCGGTTCGGCACCATTTTTCTGCCCTTTTGACCGTCCGCCCATTTCAGGCCCGCAGTGACGGGCCGGTAGAGTTAGCGTCAGTTGCGCGCCCGGGTCAAGTCACACGGCGGCAATCCCCCGCCTTCAACTTTTCCCGGAAACCGGTAAGCCACGTGAAGCAGTTGCGTCTATTTCCCCAGGAGCCCGCCGGGCTGAAACTCCTCTCCCAGATGGCGCAGCAAATTGTCCTGGCCAGCGGCACCCTGGCGGAAATCCTGGGAGTCTCGGCAGCGGACCACGCCAAGCTCGTGGAGGACATGCACAACCACGATGCCAAATCCTCCGAGCTGCACTATGCACTCCTGACCCACATGCGGACCAGCTTCGTGAACCCGCTCCCCCGCGAGGACATGTACACCCTGTCCCGCTACCTCAACGAAGCCATGGAAAAGATGGACGCCGCGGCCGAACTGGTTG
Source organism: Pseudarthrobacter sp. NPDC059871 (assembly GCF_042731175.1). NCBI lineage: Bacteria > Bacillati > Actinomycetota > Actinomycetes > Micrococcales > Micrococcaceae > Pseudarthrobacter > Pseudarthrobacter sp. NPDC059871. The sequence goes on along the minus strand of NZ_JBHWJV010000002.1, from coordinate 294,319 downwards.
CGCTGTACAAGCTGGAGCGGCTTCCCAAGCGCGCCGCGGACCAGCTGGAGATCATCAGCAGGCAGGCTGAACTGACCGTGGACGCCATGCGCCGGCTGAACAACCTGGACGACCTCGAGGACTACTGGATCGAGATCCTCCGCCTCACCAAACGGGCCGAGCGCACGCACCGGGTGTGGGTGGCGGACATGATCTCGGACATGAAGTGGGCCCAGTACTCCCGCAACCGGGACGTGGCCAACCAGCTGGTGGAGGTCACCAAGGACATGCGGCGCATCGCCACGCAGGTGGGCAGCATCATCGTCAAGGAATCGTGAGGTGACGGCAGCCTTCTTCGGCGCGGTGGTGCTCCTCACCGCCGCGTTTGCCTTCCTCAACGGCTTCCGGGACGTTTCCCTGTCCACGGCCCTGCCCGTCCGCAACCGGGCACTCACGCCCTCCGTGGCGGTCCTGCTGGCCGCCTTCTTCAACTTCGTGGGCGCGCTCCTGAGCGCCACCCTGGCCGTTGCCGTCAGCCAGACATGGATCAGCCTGCCTTCCGGTACCGACGGCCTGGCCATCCTGGTTTCCGGCCTCCTCAGCGCCTGCGCCTGGGGCCTGCTGATGTGGTGGCGGGGCATACCCGTCCCTTCCACGCACACCCTGGTGGGCGGCCTGGCGGGGGCCGGCCTGGCCAGCCTCGCGGTCGGTGGAACCGGGGTGGGCGGCGCGGACCAGTCGCTGCTCCTGCAGGTGGTGCTGCCACTGTTGCTCTCCCCCTTGGTGGCGTACAGCGGCGCGTTCCTGCTGGTGTATCCGGCCACGTGGGCCGCCCGCCATACCCAGCCGAGCGTGGTGAACCAGCGTTTCCGCCGCAGCCAGGCCATCGCCGCCGGCGCGGTGGCATTCGGCCACGGCCTGCAGGACGGCCAGCGGGTCAGCGCCGTGCTGCTGCTCGCGCTGCTCGCGGCAGGATTTTCCGACGGCGGGAGCATCCCCGTGTGGGTTGTCCTCCTGTCCGCGGTGATGATCACCGCGGGGACCCTGTTTGGCGGGTGGCGGATATCCCACACCATCGGCTACAAGCTCACCCGGGTGGATCCGCTGCGCGGTTCGGTGGCCCAGATCTACAGCGCCCTCATGCTGTTCGTGGGGGCACTGGCACTGCACTGGCCCCTGTCCACCACCCACACCGTCACCGCGGCGGTCCTGGGAGCCGGCGAGAACCAGCACTTCTCCGTCACCAACCGCAAGCTGGTCATCCGCATCGTGGGGCTCTGGATCCTCACCCCGGTGGCGACGGCGGCACTCGCCTTCGTGCTGGCGCTGGCCCTGTCCGCGGCAGGCTGAGCGCCCGAATTTCCTGTACAGTCACCGCGCCGGTGACGTACATTCGAAAGATGTCCCCCAGGGCTGGGTACCGGGGATGCGTCCGGCGCCGCGTGCAACCGCCGGATCAGCGCCGCTGCTGCAAACCGGCGGCATGAATGCACATCGCGGAAAAGAGCAGGCATCATGTCTACTTCGAGTCCCCGGCGCCCGCTGCCCCAGCCACGGCAGCTCGGCTGCGCAACCTGCGGCACGGAAAACCACGTGACCATCCACTCGATCACGGCCCTGGATCCCGGTGGCGGGGACCTGGTTACGGTGTCCTATACCTGCGATGACTGCAGGCAGTTCCAGGAGCATCTGGCCTACGCCACGGACGTGGCCGCCGCCCTCCACGAGGTCCGCTCCATGACGCAGGTAATCATGTTCGGCGATGACTACGTCCACTGCGGCTACCCCATGGAGGAATCCGGGTTCGAGATCGAACGGCTGGGCTACCGGACCCGCAGGGCGGGAGGCGGGCACAATGCTGTCTGCCTTCCCACCAGGGTCCTGCGCTGCCGGTGCGGATTCCAGCTGGAAGTCCCGGAGTAGGCCGGCCCCGGGACGCAGCGGCTGCGCTCCCCTTTATCCGAAGCTGCCGGATTTACCCGAAGCGGCCGGAGACGTAATCCTCGGTGGCCTTTTCCACGGGGTTGCTGAAGATGGTGTGGGTGTCGCCAAACTCGATCAGCTTGCCGGGCTTGCCGGTACCGGCGATGTTGAAGAACGCGGTCTTGTCAGAGACGCGCGCGGCCTGCTGCATATTGTGGGTCACGATCACCACGGTGTACTGGTCCTTGAGCTCATTGATGAGGTCCTCAATGGCCAGTGTGGAGATGGGGTCCAGGGCGGAGCAGGGCTCGTCCATGAGGATCACCTGCGGCTCCACGGCGATGGCACGGGCAATGCAGAGGCGCTGCTGCTGGCCGCCGGAGAGGCCGGAGCCGGGCTTGTCCAGCCGGTCCTTGACCTCGTTCCACAGGTTGGCGCCCTTCAGCGAGCGTTCCACCAGGACATCGGCTTCGCCCTTGGAAATCTTCTTGTTGTTCAGCTTCACACCGGCCAGCACGTTGTCCCGGATGGACATGGTGGGGAACGGGTTGGGGCGCTGGAACACCATGCCGATCTGCGAGCGGACCGTCACGGGGTCCACTCCGTTGCCGTACAGGTTGTCTCCGTCCAGGAGGACTTCGCCCTCCACACGGGCGCCGGGGATGACCTCGTGCATGCGGTTCAGGGTCCGCAGGAACGTGGACTTGCCGCAACCGGACGGGCCGATGAACGCGGTGACTGACTTGGCCTCGATGTTGATGCTGACGTCTTCCACGGCGAGGAAGTCGCCGTAGTAAACGTTCAGGTCTTTGACGTCGATGCGCTTAGACATGGTGTTCCTTCACTGACTGGGGATGAATTAAGTCTGGCATCCGGCCCGGGGGACCGGAAGGGGCTGCAGGCTCAGCGGCCCGCTTTGGGGGCGAAGATCCTGGCGATCAGCCGTGCGGCGAGGTTGAGGATCATCACCAGGATGATCAGCACCAGCGCAGCACCCCAGGCCCGCTCGGACGACGGGTCCGGGTTGGCGGGCGAGGTGGGGTTCAGGATCTGGGTGTAGATGAACGTGGGCAGCGAGGCCATCCAGCCGCCGAACACGTTGTTGTTGATGCTGGTGGCAAAGCCGGCGGTGACCAGAATCGGTGCGGTCTCGCCGATCACCCGGGCGATGGCCAGGGTGACGCCGGACGCGATGCCGGAGATCGCCGTCGGGATGACCACCTTGAGGATGGTCCGCCACTTCCGCACGCCCAGGGCGTAGGCGGCCTCGCGGAGTTCGTTGGGGACGATCTTCAGCATTTCCTCGCTGGAGCGGACCACCACGGGAATCATGAGGACTGACAGCGCGACGGCGGCCACCGCACCGGTCTTGGTTCCCGGGCCCATCACGGCGAAGAAGAAGGCCGCTGCGAAGAGGCCGGCCACGATGGAGGGGATGCCGGTCATGACGTCCACGAAGAAGGTGATGGCCCGGGCCAGGCGGCCGTCGTTGCCGTACTCCACCAGGTAGATGGCGGTCAGCAGGCCCACCGGCACGGAAATGACGGTGGCCAGGAGGGTGATCTGCACGGTGCCCAGAAGCGCATGGTAGATACCGCCCAGGACGGGGGCGCCCTCTTCAACGGCCCGGTTGTCATAGACGCCGGTGACGCCGTTCATGGAACTGCTCAGGAAGCCGGGGTTCAGGAGCCCGGGCACGCCGTTGACCAACACCGTCCAGATCACGGAGACGAGCGGAAGCAGCGCCACGAGGAAGGAACCCACCACCAGGCAGGTGGCCAGCCGGTCCTTGGCCTTGCGGGCCCCTTCCACGGCGGCGCTCCAGGACACGAGCCCGACGGCAAACAGCAGCGCCGAGACAAGGCCCCACCCGAAGGCGTTGAAGCCGATGAGCGCCAGGATGGCGGCGCCCACGATCAGGGCGGCGGCCAGGACAATGTACGGGGCGTACTTGGGCAGCTGGCCCTTGGTCAGTGCCGAGCGCTTGCTGCGCACCGGGGTAAGCGTGGAGGTCATTTAGTTGGCTCCCGAGAATTCTTTGTGCCGGGTGATGATCCAGCGCGCAATCATGTTGACGGCCAGGGTGATGACGAACAGGACCAGGCCTGCGGCAATCAGCGTGCTCACCTTCAGGCCGCTGGCCTCCGGGAAGTTCAGGGCGATCTCAGCGGCAATCGTCTGGTTGCCGGACTGGATCAGGCTGGCGGTCAACGCGCCGGAGGACAGCACCAGGGCCACGGCCATGGTTTCGCCGAGCGCACGTCCAAGGCCGAGCATGACGGCGCTGATGATGCCGGGCCGGGCAAAGGGCAGGACGGACATCTTGATCATTTCCCAGCGGGTGGCCCCGAGGGCAAGGGCAGCTTCCTCATGCAGTTTGGGGGTCTGCAGGAAGATTTCGCGGGACAGCGAGGTGATGATGGGCAGCACCATCACGGACAGGACGATGCCCGCCGTCAGGATGGTCTTGCCGGTGGCCGAAGCGGGTCCCTGGAAAATGGGCAGCCAGCCCATGTTGTCCGCCAGCCAGTTGTAGGCCGGGGAGATCTCCCGGGCCAGGAATGTTGCGCCCCAGGCACCGTAGACCACTGACGGGATGGCGGCCAGCAGGTCAACCACATAGCCCAGGCCGGCGGCCAGGCCGCGCGGGGCGAAGTGCGAGATGAACAGTGCAACGCCGATGGCGATGGGCGTGGCGATCACCAGGGCGATGACGGCGGCGATCAGCGTGCCGATCACGATGGGCCAGATGTAGGCGAAGAAGCCCGCCCCGCCCTGGATTTCGGCGGCGGGGGCGGTGAGCGCCGGGATGGCCTGGACCACCAGGAAGAGTGCTACGCCGAACAGGACGGCAAGGATGAGGCAGCCGGCGGCGAGCGCGGCGCCCGAGAAGATTTTGTCCCCGGTGCGGCCGGCGCCCTGGGTGCTGGTCAGGGAGGTGGCGGTCATTCGACGGCCCTTCGATCGTTAACTGGCACGAAAAAGATTGCTGCGTCCAAGCCGAAGTTCCCCGCCTGCCTCTCGGCAGGCGGGGAACCCGGTTTTGGTGCGGCTGCTAGGACTTGACCTTGATGGAGTCAATGGCCTTCTGGGCCTTCTCCGCGAGGGAGGAGGACAGCGGGGCGGACTTCGCGGAGTCGGCGGCGGCCTGCTGGCCTGCATCGGAGACTACGTAGTTCTCGAAGGCCTTGACCAGGTCAACGGTCTCCTGCTTGTCGTAGGCGCTGCAGACCACGTGGTAGGAAACCAGCACCACCGGGTAGGCGCCGGCGGCGGTGGTCTTGCGGTCCAGCTTGATGGAAACGTCGTTGGCGGAGCGGCCGTCAACGGGCTTGCCGGCTTCAACAGCCTTGGCGGCGGCGTCGGCGGAGATCTTGACGAATTCCTCGCCCACCTTGATGGAGGCGGTGCCGAGCTTTCCGCCCACGGCGGAATCGTCAGCGTAGGTCACGGCGCCGGGGGTGTCGGTGACGGTCTTGACCACACCGGAGGTGCCCTTGGCGTTCTCGCCCTGGAGGCTGGCGGGCCAGACGCCGGAGGACTTGTCCGTCCAGACCTCGGGGGCAGCGGAGGCCAGGTAGTCGGTGAAGTTGGTGGTGGTGCCGGAGTCGTCAGAGCGGTTCACCGGGGTGACCTTCAGGTCCGGCAGGCTGACGCCCTCGTTCAGGGCTGCGATGGCGGGATCGTTCCAGTTGGTGATCTGGCCGCGGAAGATCTTGGCAACCGTGGTGGCGTCCAGCTTCAGCTCGGTGACGTTGGGGATGTTGAACGCCACGGCGATGGGCGAGATGTAGACCGGAATGTTGATGGCGCCGTCGGGGCCGCAGACGGTCTTGGAGCTTTCGAGCTCCTCATCCTTGAGGTACGCGTCGGAGCCGGCGAACTGTGCCGAGCCGTCGATGATGGCCTTGCGTCCCGCGCCGGAGCCGTCCGGGGAGTACTGCACGGTGGCGCCCTGGTTGGCGGAGGCGAAGCCTGCCTTCCACGCGTCCATGGCTGCGCCGGTGGAGGAAGCGCCGATGCCGGTGAGGGTGCCCGTGACCTTGGGGCCGGAGGAAGTCTGGTTGCCGGCAGGCGTGGTGCCCGTGGCGTTGTCTGAACCGCAGGCGGTAAGCGCGAGTGCGCCGGCTGCGATAACAGCGATAGCCGCGTGGCGGCCGAAGCGGAGTGCCTTCACTAGGTGTACCCCTTCCAGGGATATTCAGTGCGGGCAGGGACGGAGAACCCTGCTGCGCGATGCGTACGTTCTGTACCTTCAACGAAGTTATGGGCCGCAGGTAACGGGATGGGCTGCCCAAAGTGAACGGAACCTTAACGACGGCGGGACTTTGGTTAACACTTGCCGGGTCACCATTGCGCAGATCACATTCACCGCCGTAGTGCAGGTGCGCGCGCCGGGTCCGGTCCGCGCAGCAATAGACTTGACGCCATGGCCCCCGCAGCAGGACTTACAGCAAGCAGGCGCTTCCTGCACGGCCGCTTCCGCACCGGGCTGATCCGGAGCCGGAATTCCCTGGTTCCGGCCATCCAGATGACCGTCTGCGCCGTGGGCGCCTACGCGTTCGCCGAATACGTGCTGGGCCACTCCGGGCCGCTGTTCGCCGCCACATCGTCGCTGATTGCCCTGGGGTTCTCGCGGGAGCCGCGGCTGCGGCGGGTGCTGGAGGTGGGCCTGGGCTGCACCATCGGCATCGCGGTGGGCGATCTCCTCCTGCACTGGCTGGGCAGCGGAATCTGGCAGGCCGCCGTCGTGCTCCTTTTCTCCATCCTGCTGGCCCGCTTCCTGGACAGCGGCAATATCTTCACCACACAGCTGGCCCTGCAGTCGCTGCTGGTGGTGCTGCTGCCGGCGCCGTCCGGCGGGCCGTTCACCCGCAGTATTGACGCCGTAGTGGGCGGATTGTGCGCCCTGCTGGTGACTATCCTGATGCCCAAGGATCCCCGACGGGAGCCCCGCAAGGACGTCCAGAACCTGCTCCATGAACTGGCGGAAGTGCTGCGCGAGTGCGCGGAGGCATTGGCGCACAGCGACTCCACCAAGGCATGGCACGCCCTGGTCCGCGGCCGGAACTGCCAGCCGCTGGTGGACGGGATGCGGCACTCCCTGCGGGCCTCCAATGAGGTTGCCCGCCTGGCGCCCGCCTACCGCCGCCACCGGGACGAGCTGGACCGGCTCAAGGAATCCTTGGACTTCATCGACCTGGCTTTGCGCAACAGCCGGGTATTCGCCCGGCGGCTCACCAGCGCCATCAACCATGCGGCGCTCTCCGACGAAGCCACCGAGAACATCGCCGAAGTGCTGCAGGAGACCGCTGCCGCGATTGAGGAATTGTCGCTGGGCCTCGCGGAAACGCACGACGGCGTCCGGCGCGCCCACCTGCGCACGGCACGGAACGACCTCAGCGAGATCGCCCTGCGGCTGCACCCGAAGCTGCTCGAGGTGCAGCGGTTGGAGGGCGAAACAGTGGTCATGCTGTTCCGGCCACTGATGGTGGACCTGCTGGAAGCCACGGGCATGGATGCCCAGGAGGCCCGGGACGTACTGCCAACGCTGTAGCCGCCAGGCCGCGGGCCGGCGGGGCCGGAAGCCCGATGTCGGTGCCCGCCAGTAGGGTTGGGGGCATGGCAACAAAGACTTCCCGGGCTTCCAAGGCGCCCGCGTACAAATGCGCCGAGTGCGGCTGGACCACCGTCAAGTGGGTGGGGCGCTGCGGCGAGTGCCAGGCGTGGGGCACCGTTGAGGAAACGGGCACCGCTGTTGCACGTACCACGGCGGCCACCACCGTTGTGGAGCCGGCCCGGCGGATTGCCGAGGTGGACGCCACCACGGCGGCTTTCCTTCCCACGGGTGTGGCCGAGCTGGACCGGGTGCTGGGCGGCGGCCTGGTCCCGGGTGCCGTCATCCTGCTGGCCGGCGAACCCGGCGTCGGGAAATCCACCCTCCTGCTGGACGTGGCCGCCAAGTTCGCCCGGACGGCACAGGATGTCCTGTACGTGACCGGCGAGGAATCCGCCGCACAGGTGAAGCTGCGCGCCGAGCGGATCGACGCCGTCGCCGAATCCCTCTACCTGTCCGCGGAAACGGACCTGGGCCAGGCGCTGGGCCAGGTGGAAAAGATTGAACCGCGGCTCCTGATCGTGGACTCCGTGCAGACGCTCAGCAGCGCCGATGTGGAGGGGAGCGCCGGCGGCGTGTCCCAGGTCCGGGAGGTGGCGGCCTCCATCATCGCCGCGGCCAAGCGGCGGAACATGACCACCCTCCTGGTGGGCCACGTGACCAAGGACGGGTCCATCGCCGGGCCCCGCCTGCTGGAGCACCTGGTGGATGTCGTCTGCCAGTTCGAGGGCGAGCGGCACTCCCGGCTGCGGCTGCTCCGGGCTGTCAAGAACCGTTACGGGCCCACGGACGATGTGGGCTGTTTCGACCTGAACGAGAACGGCATTGAAGGGCTCACCGATCCCAGCGGCCTGTTCGTCAGCCGCACCAAGGATCCGGTCTCCGGCACCTGCATCACCGTGACCATGGAGGGACGCCGTCCGCTGCTGGCCGAAGTTCAGTCGCTGCTGGCCGAAAGCCCCAACTCCCAGCCGCGCCGGGCCACCAGCGGCCTGGACAGCTCCCGGGTGTCCATGCTCCTGGCCGTGCTGCAGCAGCGCGCCGGAACGCAGCTGCACAAGGATGATTCCTACGTGGCAACAGTGGGTGGTGTGAAGCTCAGCGAGCCCGCCACGGACCTGGCCGTCGCCCTGGCCGTGGCCTCAGCAAAAGCCCGCAAGCCGCTGCCGGTCCGGCTCATCGCCTTCGGCGAGGTGGGCCTGGCCGGTGAGGTGCGTCCTGTGCCCGGCATCAACCAGCGGATCCAGGAGGCCCACCGGCTGGGATTCACCCATGCTGTGGTCCCTGCCAGCCACACGGGGCCCGGGCCGGTTCCTGCCGGTTTCTCGGTTCGCGAGGTGGAACACCTGACCGAGGCGCTGAGCCTGCTGATCGGCTGATTGCCCGCCGGGCTTTTTCCGGGAAGGGGTCAGGGGTGCTGCGGAAGCTGGTCCGGATCGTCCCGGTGGGCGCTGAACAGCCAACTGGAGACATCACTGCGCAGCACCAGCAGGGGTCCGCCCGTGGAGCTGACGTTTCCCGTGGGCACGTAGTAGCCCCTGCCGGAACCAGGCCCGCCTGCCGCACGGTCCAGGGCATCCTGGAGGTGGCGGGGCAGATGCCCCTGCGGCCCCAGGCGGTGAAGCTCATCAAGTTCTTCCGGCGTGAGCCGTCCCATAACCTCAGCGATGTTGGCCATGATGGTCCCTTCGAGCAAAGTGCCTGAAGGAATAACCTAAAGCAGTGCCGTGAACTGCGGGTTAACACCGGACGGCAGTTTTCCACTTTTGATTCGACCTTGGAGGGCAGATGCCGGTTCGAAGCGCAGGACTCCTGCTGTACCGGCGGGACGCAGACGGTCCCGGCTCACATCCGGACGTTCACGTGTGGATCGCCCACATGGGCGGACCGTTCTGGGCACGGAAGGACGCCCATGCCTGGTCCATTCCCAAGGGTGAGTACGGCGACGGCGAGGTCCCCCTCGAAGCGGCCCTGCGGGAATTTGCCGAGGAGATGGGTGTGGCCGCTCCCGCCGCCGAGTACAGGCTGCTGGGTGAGTTCCGGCAGTCCAGCGGCAAGGTCATTACCGTGTTCACAGCGGAACAGGATTTTCAGCCCGAAAGTATCGTCAGCAACACGTTTCCGCTCGAATGGCCCAAGGGGTCCGGACGTATCCAGCACTTCCCCGAGATCGACGACGCCCGCTGGTTTCCGGTGCCAGCCGCACGGGACAAACTCGTCAAAGGCCAGATTCCCGTGCTGGACGCGCTGCTGAAAGAGCTCGGCTCCGCCGAATGACGGCAGGATGCCACAAAGCCGGTGGTCCGTGAAGGACCACCGGCTTTGAACGCCAACCCAGGCGGCAGAATGTTCCTGCGGCGGTGCGGCCTATGACCGGGCGATCATCGCAACGCTGACGTCGTCACCGGAGCAGACCATGGTCCGTCCGCCGCCGTCGCGCCGGATCATCCAGAACACACTGCGGTCCGCTGCGATCATGTCGATCGTCCCAGACACGGCCGCTCCCCGGGCCGCCAGCACCTCGACGTCGTCGCCCCGGCCCAGCCTGGACCAGTCGGGGACCGGCACCTGGACCGGGGCGGCAACGCGGACCGGCCCGCGCCTGGCGGCGATCCTGCGAAGGGGGCTGCGCTGATACATTCCGGTTCCCGTTCCTGCTAGAAGTTTCCGCCGTCGGCCTTGACGGCCAGCACTGGACGGTCGGCCTGCATCAGGATCTGCTGCGCGTGGCTGCCAAGGATGAACTTGCCCACCTGGGTGCGGTGCCGCAGTCCTATGACGATGAGCGAGGCATCCACCTCCCGGGCAACGTCCAGGAACTCGTCAGCGAGGTCGTGCTGGTACGGCGGCTGGATGACTGTTGCCTTGATGCCCGCGGCCGTAGCCCGGGCAGCGGCCTCCGCCAGCACGTCCTCGGGGGCGACGGACTTGTCCACCAGCGCACCCTGGCGGGCTGAGTTGACGATGAACAGTTCCTGGTTCCTCAGTTGCGCCTCCGCGATGCCTGCGGTGAGGGCAGCCTCCCCGGCAGGTGTGGGGACGAACCCGACGATGATGCTCATACCTTCTCCTTGATGTTGTTGGCGCCGTCGTTGTTGGTGCCGTCACCGGCCGGGGCGGATGCCGCCGTCGTGCCCTTGCGCTTGGCGATTGCGCTGCGGATGCCCGGCATCAGTGCTACCAGGACGAAGACCGCCAGCAGGGTGGCCGAGATGGGCCGGGTGAAGAACCCGGTGGGGTCGCCGTCGAACACCAGGAGCGAGCGGCGAAGTGAGCTTTCCAGCAGCTCGCCCAGGACGAATGCCAGGACCAGCGGGCCGGGTTCGAAGCCGAACTTCTTCATCAGGTAACCCACCACGCCGAAGACCACAACGAGCGTCACATCGAACATGCTGTTGTTGATGGTGTAGGCACCCAGCAGCGTGATCAGGGCGGTGATCGGGGCAAGGATGGCGGCGCGGACACGCAGGATCCGCACGAAGATTCCCACCAGGGGGAGGCTCATGATCAGGAGCAGGATGTTGCCGATGTACATCGAGTTCACCACGCCCCAGAACAGCTCCGGCTCCTGCTCCACGAGCTGCGGGCCCGGGGTGACGCCCTGGATCAGCAGCGCGCCGAACATCAGTGCCATGGTGGCGTTGGCTGGGATGCCAAGGGTCAGCAGCGGAATGAACGACGACGTTGCTGCCGCGTTGTTCGCCGTTTCGGGGCCGGCCACGCCCTCGGGCGCACCCTTGCCGAAGCGTTCGGGCTGCTTGGCGCGCTTCTTTTCCATGGCGTACGAGGCCATGGAGGCGATGGTGGCGCCACCGCCGGGAAGGATGCCAAGGAAGAACCCGAGCACGGAGCCGCGGCCGATGGCACCGGAGGCATGCTTCAGTTCTGCTTTCGAGGGCCAGACGTTGGACACCTTCGACGGCGCTTTGGCAGCGCGGTGCCGCTCCTCCAGGTTGTAGAGGATCTCGCCGAGGCCGAAGATGCCCATGGCGATCGGCACGAAGTCGATGCCGTCGGCCAGCTGGATGCTGCCGAAGGTGAAGCGGCTCTCACCGGTGAAGATGTCCCGGCCCACGGTGGCCAGCAGGAGGCCCACCGATGCGGCGATCAGCGCTTTGGCTTTGGATCCGCCGCTGATGGTTGCCACCAGCAGGATGCCCAGCATGGCCAGCGCGGAATACTCGGGCGGCCCGAAGTCCAGGGCGAAGCCTGCCACCAGGGGCGCCAGGAAGGTCAGGCCGATGATGGCTGCCGTGCCGCCGATGAACGAACCGATCGCGGCCAGGCCTAAAGCGGTTCCTGCCTTGCCCTGCCGGGCCATCTGATACCCGTCAAAAACGGTGACCACGGAGGATGCTTCACCGGGGAGCCGCAGCAGCACCGACGTGATGGTGCCGCCGTACTGGGCCCCGTAGAAGATGCCCGCGAGCATGATGATGGCCGTCACCGGCTCAACGCCGTAGGTCAGGGGCAGCAGGATGGCGATGGTGGCGGCCGGTCCCAGGCCTGGGAGCACGCCGATCAGCATGCCGATGACAACGCCGATCAGGCAGTACAGGAGGTTCATCGGTTCCAGGACGACCGAGAAACCGTTAATCACGGGATTAAGAAAATCCACGGTGGTCTCCTAGAAGAGGTGGGGAATGGAGGTGCCCAGCGCCAGGATGAAGATCGCGTAGAACGCAACCACCACCAGGACACTGATCAGGAGGGTTGAGCGCCAGGTTTCGCCGCCGAGGAATTTCATCCAGATGACGCACAGGACCAGGGCGGGGATTTCGAAGCCGATCACCGGCATCAGCGCAACCATCGTGGCGAGGGTGGCCAGGCCAATCAGCGGGGCGAACGACATCCGGGTGAATTTCTCGGCATCCCGGTTGTGCCGGCCCAGGATCAGCTGGAAGAGCCCGAGGGCCACCATCACGCAGCTGGCCATGAAGGGCCACAGCCCGGGTTGCGGGGCGGACAAGGTGCCCAGGCCCATGGCCACCGAGAGGACCAGGGCGCCGATGCCGACGCCGAGCACCACCAGGGAGGACGCGGCGTTGGCCAGCGGCCCGGCAGCGGGAGGCTTTTCCTCTTCCCATTGCGCGGCGAGCTGCTCCGGGGTCAGGGCTTCGGGCAGTTCGTTGGGGGCGTCCGCGCCGGGCGCGACGGCGGTGCTGCCGTCACGCCCGGCGGATACTGCTGGAGTTGTCTCCATGGTTCTTACTTGTTCCCGCCGAGGCTGATGTCGTACTTCTCCACCAGCTCCTTGTACTTCTCGGCGTAGCCCTTCCACTCAGTGACAACTTCCTCGCCGCTGAGCTCTTTGGGCGTCAACAGGTTCTTCTTGTTGAACTCCTTGTAGGCGTCGGTCTTGAAGGTGTCCTGGAAGGATGCCAGGAGCTTGTCCTTGACCTCCTGCGGGGTGCCCTTGGGCGCTGCCACCGCACGGTACTGGGCCACCGGGACGTCGTAGCCGGCTTCCTTGGCTGACGGCACATTAGGCAGGAAGCTGTTGCGCTCTTCGGAGAAGACGAGCAGCGGGGAAACCTTGCCGGCTTCGATCTGCGCCATGGCCTCGCCGAGCTGGATGGTGGCCAGTTCAACCTGGTTGCCCAGGACGGCCGTCAGGGCGGGCTTGCCGCTGTCGAAGGGAACGTCGGTGCCCTTCACGTTGGCCTGCTTGAACAGGACGGTCTGGGCCAGCTGGCTGCCGGTGCCCACGCCCGTGGTGCCGAACGTGACGTTGCGGCCGGCGTTGGTGACATCCTTGAAGCTCTTGAAGCCTGACTGCTGGCTGGCCACGAGGACGTAGTCGTCCTGCGACAACCCGGCGATGATGTCCAGGTCATCGATGTTCACGGCTTCGTCGGCGCTGACGGCCAGCGGGGTGATGGTGATCAGCGATGCGGTGAGCAGTACCAGCTCCTGGCCGTCTGCGGTCTTGCCTGCCACTTCCTTGGTGGCGAGGGCTCCGTTGGCGCCGGGCTTATTGACCACGGGCATGGGGGAACCGAGGGTCTTGGTAGCCCCTTCGGCCAGGGCACGGGCGATGAGGTCGGTGCTGCCGCCGGCCGCCTGGCCTACGGTGAGCGTGACCGGACCGCTGGGGAACTTGGACGAATTGCCGGCCGCGGCGCCGCCGCCAACGTTGCCGCCGCAGGCCGTCAAGGCCAACAGCGTGACAGCCGACGCAGTGCCGAGGATCGCGCGGCGGGTGGGGAAGTGCTTCATTGGAACTCCTCATTAAGTCTCCGGGTGGGGCCCGGAACAATCTGTGAATCGGGTCACCCCGTTCGCTTTGTCGAGTGTAGGGAGCGGTTATGATGCCTGTCTAAGCCCATATCTGCATCATTTGATACCCGGAAGGCATCATGTTTACTTTCGACCAGCTGGCCGGCTTCATCGCCGTGGCCGAGGAGCTCCACTTCGGGCGCGCGGCCGAACGGCTGAACATGACGCAGCCGCCGCTGAGCCGGCAGATCCAGAAGCTGGAAAAGATCGTCGGCGCCGAACTGCTGGAACGGGACAACAGGAAAGTCACCCTGACCTCGGCCGGCGAAGCCTTCCTGGACGAGGCCCGGCGGCTGATGGCGCTTGCCGAGCGGGCACCTGTCACGGCCCGGCGGATCGCCTCCGGGCGGTCGGGCGTCCTGCGGGTGGGGTTTACCGCTGCCAGCGGCTTCAGCATCCTGGGCCCCCTCCTGGGAGAACTGGCGGCCATCATCCCGGACGTGGACATCGACCTGCAGGAACTGGTGACCGGTGAGCAGCTCAGCGGCCTCCTCACCGGAGAACTCGACCTAGGGCTGGCCAGGCCGCCGTTCGACAGTGAGACTTTCGATTCACACCTGCTCTACCGCGAGTCCATGGTGATAGCGGTGCCGGCCGGGCACCCGCTGACGCTATTGGCACGGGACATCACGGCCGAGGACTTCAAGGACGAACCCCTGATCATGCACTCCCCCACCCAGGCCCGGTATTTCTACGACCTGGTGGTGCGGATGCTGCCCATCCGCCATGCCAACGTGGTGCACACCGTGAGCCAGATCCTCACCATGGTGTCACTGGTGGCCGCTGGCCGCGGCCTTGCCTTCGTGCCCCACTCCGCCACCTTGCTGGGCATCAAGGACGTGGAGTTCCTGCCACTCGAGGCCGGGCGGGGGGAGGAAGTGGAACTGCATGCGCTGTGGAACCGCAGGATCACCAACCCCGCTTTGGCCAGGCTGCTGCGCGACCTCGAATTCGCGATGGAGTGACCCGCCGGGGCAGGCCACCCAACACAACTTGCCGCTCCGGCGCCTGCGGCAACATGATGCAACAAAGGTATCAATACATATAAAAATACACTTAGACAGGCATCGGCGGCACTCCTACGCTGGGAAGGAATCATCAGCCTGCCGCCTTCGCGGCGCACACACCCGGAGGACCACACCGTGGCAAAGTACACCCCCCAGGAACTGGCGGACACACTTAAGGAAGGCCTGCTGTCCTTCCCCGTGACGTCGTTCGACGCCAACCTCCAGTTCGATGAGGAGAACTACCGCAAGCACCTGTCCTGGCAGGCGAGCTTCCCCGTGGCCGGCCTCTTCGCCGCCGGCGGCACCGGCGAAGGTTTCTCCCTGACCCCCGCGGAGTCCGAGCGTGTGGTCCGCACCGCCGTCGACGAAGTGGGCAGCCGCGTTCCGGTCCTGGCCTCCGCCGGCGGATCCACCGCCCAGGCCATCGAAAATGCCCGGGCTGCGGAAGCTGCCGGCGCCGATGGCATCCTGCTCCTGCCGCCGTACCTGACCGAAGCCGACCAGGCCGGCCTGGTGGAACACGTCAGCGCCGTCTGCCGCGCCACGTCCCTCGGCGTGATCATCTACAACCGGGCGAACGCCATCTACAAGGACACCACTGTGGCCACCCTGGCGGACCGCCATGAGAACCTCATTGGCTTCAAGGACGGCGTTGGCGACCTTGAGCACGATGCCCGCGTCTACGCCAAGCTCGGCGACCGGCTCTTCTACCTCGGCGGCCTCCCCACCGCCGAAACCTTCGCGCTGCCGCTGCTGCAGCTGGGCATGAGCACCTACTCCAGCGCCATGTACAACTTCGTTCCGCAGTTCGCCCTGGATTTCTACCAGGACGTCCGCAACCAGGACCGCGCCGCCGTGAACAAGAAGCTGAACGACTTCGTCATCCCCTACCTGGACATCCGCGACCGCGTGAAGGGCTACTCTGTCTCCATCGTCAAGGGCGGCCTGGACGCCATCGGCCGTTCCGCGGGCCCGGTGCGCACGCCGCTGCAGAACCTGGCGCCGCAGGACCTCGCGGACCTCAAAGCCCTCATCGCCACCGTTTCCTAGCCGTCACCGAAGACACAGGAGCAATCCATGACCCTCACCGGACATTCACTCATCGCAGGCCGGACGGTTGCCGGCGAAGGCAAGACCACCTTCGGGTTCAATCCCGCCACCAACGAGGCCCTCGAACCCGCCTACACGCTGCTCACCGAAGAACAGCTCGCGACGGCCACCACGGCGGCGAAGGAAGCCTTCCCCTCGTTCAGCACTTTGGACCCGGAAACCCACGCCGCCTTCCTGGAGTCCATCGCGGACAACATCGAAGCCATCGGCGATGAGCTGCTGGTCCGCGCCGGCCAGGAAACCGGCCTGCCCGCCGCACGGCTCACCGGTGAGCGTGCCCGCACCACCGGCCAGTTGCGCCTCTTCGCCGCTGTGGTCCGCCAGGGCGACTTCCGCGGTGTCCGCATCGACCCCGCCATCCCGGACCGCGCACCGCTGCCCCGCGCAGACATCCGCCAGCGGCAGATCCCGCTGGGCCCGGTGGCGGTGTTCGGTGCCAGCAACTTCCCGCTGGCCTTCTCGACGGCGGGCGGCGACACCGCCTCGGCCCTCGCCGCCGGCTGCCCCGTGGTCTTCAAGGCCCACAACGCCCACCCCGGCACCAGCGAACTGGTAGGCCAGGCCATCAGCAAAGCCGTCCAGGACAATGGCCTGCACCCCGGCGTCTTCTCGCTGATCTACGGCCCCGGCTCCAGCATCGGCCAGGCCCTCGTGGCAGACCCCGCCATCAAGGCCGTCGGGTTCACCGGATCCCAGTCCGCCGGAATCGCCCTCATGAAGACCGCTGCCGCGCGTCCGGAACCCATCCCGGTCTACGCCGAAATGTCCTCCCTCAACCCCGTCTTCGTTTTCGACGGCGCCCTCGCCGGCAGCCCCGAAAGCATCGACGCCCTCGCAGCGGCCTACGTCACCGCCGTCACCGGCAGCTCCGGCCAGCTCTGCACTTCCCCCGGCCTGCTCTTCGCCCCCGCAGGCGAGGCTGGCGACAAACTCGCTGCCGCCGTCGGACGCGCCGTAGCCGCCAGTGCCGGGCAGACCATGCTCACCGCGGGCATCGCCGGGTCCTGGAACACCGGCACCGAGGCACTCGGCGCAGCCGACGGCGTCGAACTCATCGGCCAGGGCACCCCGGGGCCCACCGAAAACGCCCCCGCACCGGCGATCTTCGGCACCGGTGTTGACCAGTTCACCACCAACCACGTCCTGCACCAGGAAATCTTCGGCGCCGCATCCCTGGTGATCCGGTACACCGGCACCGAGGACCTGCTCCAGGCAGCCGCCCGGATCGAGGGCCAGCTCACCGCGTCCCTGCACCTCACCGAGGCAGACTACGCGACGGCGGCACCCCTGATCCCCGTCCTCGAACAGAAAGTGGGCCGCATCATCGTCAACGGCTGGCCCACCGGCGTCGAAGTAGGCCACGCCATGGTCCACGGCGGCCCCTTCCCCGCCACCTCGGACACCCGCACCACCTCGGTGGGAACCCTCGCCATCAACCGCTTCCTCCGCCCGGTGGCCTACCAGAACATCCCCCAGGAACTGCTTCCGGTGCCCCTGCAGGACGCCAACCCCTGGCACCTCAACCGCCGCATCGACGGCGATGTCGTGGCAGCACCCGAGAAGGCAGAGGTGGGCGCATGAGCGGCCAGCCCACCATCGCCGGCGTTGAGGTAGTACCTGTCGCCGGGCACGACAGCATGCTGATGAACCTCAGCGGCGCCCACGGCCCGTTCTTCACCCGCAACGTGGTCATCCTGACCGACTCCGACGGGCGCACCGGCCTGGGCGAGGTACCCGGCGGCGAAAAGATCCGCACCACCATCGAGGAAGCCGGGGCACTGCTCAAGGGCAAGCCGGTGGCCCGCTACCGCTCGCTGCTGCGGGACGTCGCGGCGGAGTTCGCCGACCGGGACGCCGGCGGCCGCGGCCTGCAGACCTTCGACCTGCGCACCACGGTCCACGCCGTCACGGCCGTCGAATCGGCCCTGCTGGACCTGCACGGGCAGTTCCTCGGCGTTCCCGTGGCGGAACTGCTCGGCGACGGGCAGCAGCGCACCTCGGTGCCCATGCTTGGCTACCTCTTCTTCGTGGGCGACCATAAGCGCACGGACCTGCCGTACCTCGTGGAGGAATCGCCGTCGGACCGCTGGGAAGAACTCCGCCGGCAGGAGGCCATGACTCCGGAAGCCGTCGTCGCACTGGCCGAAGCCGCGCAGGAGCGTTACGGTTTCAGCGACTTCAAGCTCAAGGGCGGCGTCCTGTCCGGCGACGACGAAGTGGACGTGGTGACGGCCCTGGCCAAACGCTTCCCGGACGCCCGGGTCACGCTGGATCCCAACGGCGGATGGCTCCTTGACGACGCCATCCGGCTGGGCAAAAGGATGCAGGGCGTGGTGGCGTACGCCGAGGATCCATGCGGCGCCGAAGGACGTTTCTCCGGCCGCGAGGTCATGGCGGAATTCCGCCGCGCCACCGGACTGAAGACGGCCACCAACATGATCGCCACGGACTGGCGCGAGATGTCCCACGCCATCCGCAGCAACGCCGTGGACATCCCGCTGGCGGACCCGCACTTCTGGACCATGCACGGCTCGGTCCGGGTAGCGCAGCTGTGCAACGAGTTCGGCCTCACGTGGGGCTCGCACTCCAACAACCACTTCGATATCTCGCTGGCCATGTTCACGCACACCGGTGCCGCGGCGCCGGGTGAAATCACCGCCCTGGACACCCACTGGATCTGGCAGGACGGCCAGGGCCTGACCAAGAGCCCGCTCCAGATCAAGGGCGGGGCCATCGAGGTCCCGGCCGCGCCCGGCCTGGGTATTGAACTGGACCGTGAAGCGCTGGACAGGGCGCACCAGCTGTACCTGGAGCACGGACTGGACGCCCGTGACGACAGCATCGGCATGCAGTACTACATCGACGGCTGGTCCTTCGATCCGAAGCGGCCCTGCCTGGTCAGGTAGGACTGCGGCAGCAGCCCCGGACCGGGAGCGCAGCTGCCACAAATTTGGGGGCCCCTTTTGTTCTGCTCGGCGGACACAAAAGGGGCCCTCCCCATGCCTGTCCCCTAAAGTAAATGAGTCGCTGTGGCGCGCCCCACATTCCCCAGCCCCGCAGCCGGCAGCTAGATCTATCCCAAAGGAAATACTCAATGGTGTCTGTGGACAATGCCGTCACGGACGTGGCTTCGGCCACGAAGAAATTCTTCAAGCGCGTACTGCCCATCATGCTGGTGATGCTGGTCTGCAACCAGCTGAACCGCTCCAACATCGGGTACGCGCAGGACCACCTGCAGGCCGACGTGGGCATCGGCGCTGCGGCCTACGGGTTCGGCGCGGGCCTGTTCTTTATCGCCTACGCCATCTTCGAACTTCCCAGCAACGTGATGATGGAGAAGTACGGCGCCAAGATCTGGCTGACCAGGATCATGATCAGCTGGGGCATCGTCTCCTTCCTGATGGCGTTCGTGCAGAACGAGACCATGTTCTACGTCCTCCGGTTCCTGCTGGGAGCTGCGGAGGCCGGGTTCTTCCCCGCTGTCATCTTCTACTTTGCCCGCTGGGTCCCTGCGGGGCAGCGCGGCAAGGCCACCGCCATCTTCATCGCCGGTTCCTCCGTGGCCGCGGCGATCTCCGGCCCCGTGGCCGGCGCCCTCCTGAGCCTGCAGGGTGTCCTTGGCCTGCGCGGCTGGCAGTGGCTGTTCGGTTTCGAAGGTGCGTTGTCCGTCGTTGTGGGCATGGCCGTGTTCTTCGTCCTGGACGCCGGCATCAAGGATGCCAAGTGGCTCTCCCCCGCCGAGAAGGCCGCGCTGACGCAGGCCATCAGTGACGAGGACGCCCAGCACGCCTCCGCCAGCGGCGACGGGGCCGGCGGCAAGCTCAACCGTTGGAAGATGCTGCTGAACCCGCAGATCCTGCTGCTGTGCGGCATCTACTTCTCCGTGCAGCTCTCCATCTACGCCAACACGTTCTGGCTGCCCAGCATCATCAAGCAGATCCCCGGCACCACGGACCTGACCGTCGGCTTCCTGTCTTCCATCCCGTGGGTCTGCGCCGTGTTCGCGATGTATTTCGCCGCCAAGATGCAGGACAAGGCAAAGTCCAAGAAGCCGCTGCTGGTAGTGGCACTGCTGGTGGCCGCAGTGGGTACCTTCGCGGCCGCCATCGCCTCACCGGTGCTGGCATTGGTTTTCCTGGCCGTCGCCGCCATGGGCTTCAAGAGCGCCTCGCCGCTCTTCTGGACCATCCCGCAGTCCGGGTTGCACCCGCTGGTCCTGGCGCCGGCCATCGCCATCATCAACTCGCTGGGCAACCTGGGCGGCTTCGTGGCGCCCTTCGGTTTCGGCATCATCAAGGAGCAGACCGGCAGCGTGGTTCCCGGCCTGTTCGCGCTGGCCGCCGCGTCCACCGTTGCCGCCGGCCTGGTCTACTTCCTGAAGGAGCGCCGCAGCGGAGGGGACGCCGTCGTGGATTCCGCGAACCCTTCAGCAAAGGCAGCGGAGGCAGCCGCGGCACCCGTCCCATCCCGCGCCTGACGCTTAGCACCGTCCAAATCGCCGGAACGGTGCGGGAACGGCGTACGACGGCGGCAGGCGGCTTAGTTGCCCGCGATCACCAGCGCCACGCTGTGGCCGCCGAAGCCGAACGCGTTGACCAGCCCTGCCCGGGGAGAGCCGGCAGCCAGCCTGTGTGACGCGTCGGTAATAACGTTCAGTTCCACCTCGGGATCCAGCGCCTCCACGTTCAGCGTCCCGGGAAGTTGCCCGGTGCGCAGCGCTTCAAGGACCACGACGGCGGCAAGGGCACCGGCGCCGCCCAGCAGGTGGCCGGTGTGCCCCTTGGTGGAGGTCACGGGCACCCCGGTGCCGAAGATGGCGCTGATGGCCTGGCCCTCGAGCCGGTCGCCCACGGGGGTGGAGGTGGCGTGGGCGTGGACGAAGCCGATGTCCGCAGGTTCCATCCCGGCCGAGGCCAGCGCCTTTTGCATGACGCGGCGCTGCATGGCCGGGTCCGCGGCCACGATGTCGTTCGCGTCGGAGGTCACCGCACCCCCGGCAACTTCTCCGAGGACTGCGGCGCCCCGGGCACGGGCGTGGTCTTCGCTCTCCAGCACCACCATCCCGGCCCCTTCGGACAGCACGAAGCCGTCCCGGCCGCCGTCGAACGGCCTTGACGCTTCCGCCGGGTCGCCCGGGCGCGTGGACAGCGCGCGGATCTGGGAAAAGCCGCTGATCACGAGGTCGTTGACGGAAGCGTCCACGCCGCCGGCAATGACGACGTCGGCAGCACCGGAGCGGATCATCTCGGCTGCTTGGACAATCGCCTCAGCCCCGGAGGCGCAGGCGCTCACGGGAGTACGCGCGCCGCCGCGGGCACCGAGGTCGATGGACACCCAGGCGGCGGGGCCGTTGACCATCAGCCGGGTCAGGGTGTGCGGCGAAACCTTGCGGGGGCCGGATGCCGCCAGCACCCGGTCCTGCTCGATGGTGGATCCCAGCCCGCCGTATGCGGAGCCGATCACCACGGCGAACCGTTCCGGGTCCACCTCAGGCGCGCCTGCCTGGGTCCAGGCTTCGCGGGCGGCGATGAGCGCCAGCTGGCCGCACCGGTCCATGCGCTTCAGTTCCCGGGTGCTGAGGTGCTGGGAGAGGTCCGCGGACACCTGGCCGGCGATCTTGACGGGCAGCTGCCCGGCCCAGTCCTCGGTCAGCGCGGTGATGCCGGATTCCCCGGCTAGCAGCGCCTGCCAGGTCTCCGCCACGGAGGCGCCCAGCGGGTTGATGGTGCCGGCGCCGGTAACGAGGGCGCGCGGCTGGGCCGTGGTGGGATCCGTCATGGTGCCCTTACTTTGCGGGGTTGTGCGTGCCGATGGGCACCAGGGTCAGGTCCGGGTGGTTCTTCTCGATCCGGCGCAGGGCCCAGACGTCGTTGAACAGGGCGAGGTATTCGCCGTCGGACCGCAGGAGCACCTCCGCGCCGGGAACGTTGGCCAGCGCGGGCATGGCGTCCGCCGTCGAAATCCTGGCGAGGGAGTACGGCAGGCGCTCCAGCCGCATGGGGGCGCTGAAGTCGTGCGCCATCCGGTCCTCCACCACTTCGAACTGCATGGGGCCGACGGCGGCGAGCACCGGAGCCTGGTCACCGCGGACGTCGGAGCGGAGCACCTGGATGACGCCCTCGTGCTCGAGCTGTTCGATGCCGCGGCGGAACTGCTTGAACTTGCTGGGGTCCTTGGAGCGGGCCACCTGGAAGTGTTCCGGGGCGAAGAGCGGAATGGCCGGGTATTCCACGGAGCCTTCGAGGAAGAGGCTGTCTCCCACCCGCAGGGAAGAGGCGTTGACCAGTCCCACCACGTCGCCGGGGTACGCCTCGTCGATGACTTCGCGTTCGCGGCCAAACACCTGCTGGGCGTACTTGGTGGCGAAGGACTTGCCCGTGCGGGTCTGGGTGACCACCATGCCGCGTTCGAAGACGCCGGAGCAGACGCGGATGAAGGCCACATGGTCGCGGTGGGCCTTGTTCATGCCGGCCTGGACCTTGAACACGAAGCCTGAGAACGGGGATTCGACGGGGCGGGGGCTGCCGTCCACGTCGGGGCGGGGCGCCGCCGGCGGGGCGAAGTCCACCAGCGCGTCCAGCAGCTCCTTGACGCCAAAGTTGAGCGCGGCGGAGCTGAACAGGATGGGGGTGGCCTTGCCGGCGTGGAAGGCGTCGACGTCGAACTCGAGGTTGGACTCGACCACCAGGCCGGCCTCATCCACGGCGTCGGACCAGTTGCTGCCCTGGCTTTCGGCGGCTTCCTCCGGGGTGAAGTACTCGGTAAGCGCGATCTGGGCGCCGGCGTTGTTGCGCTGGAACCGGGCGAACCGGTCGTTGCGCAGGTCCCAGACACCGCGGAAGTCTCCGGAGATACCCACGGCCCAGGTCAGCGGCATGGGCTGCAGGCCTGTGCGTTCGGTGATCTCGTCCATCAGCGCCAGTGCGTCCAGGCCCGGCCGGTCCCACTTGTTGATGACGGTGATGATGGGCAGGTTCCGCTGCTTGCAGACCTCGAAGAGCTTCATGGTCTGGGTTTCCAGGCCCTTGGCGGCGTCCACCAGCATCACGGCGCAGTCGACGGCGGCCAGCACGCGGTAGGTGTCCTCGGAGAAGTCGGCGTGGCCGGGGGTGTCCAGGAGGTTGATGACCGTGTCCCGGTAGGAGAACTGCAGGGCAGCGGAGCTGATGGAGATGCCGCGGTCCTTCTCCATCTGCATCCAGTCCGAGACCGTTTCCTTACGGTTGGCCTTGCCGCTGGAGGCGCCGGCGGTGCCGATCACCTTGGCGTGCAGGGCGAGGGCTTCCGTGAGGGTGGACTTGCCGGCGTCGGGGTGGGAGATGACGGCGAAGGTCCTGCGGCGGCCCGCTTCCTTGTGAATCTCATTGATCCGGGCGGGGGTCAGGACATCTTGGGACACGGTGCTACTTTCGCTGCGGTTGCGGCTGGATGAAGCCAAAGTCCAATTTTATCGCAGGCCCGCAAACCGGCGCTGGCCCGCTTAACGCCCGCGAAACCGGCAGTTCAAAGCAGCGAAACGAGGGCCCGCTACCGTGGCGGCATGACGACGCCGGGCAACCCCTTCCACGATCCCTTCGCCTCCAGCATTGGTCCTGCCAGGCTGCAGGAGCACACTACAGGCCAGGGTGACGCCGGGCCGCACCCAAAGGGCATCCAATCGGCGGCCGAGCTGAAGGCGCTCCGGGCAGCATCGCTCGCCAGGGTCAGCAAGGACCTTGAGCGGATGCTCCGGGTCAGGGCTCGCTGAAGCGGGTTTCCTTCGCCTCCGCCCCCGGCAAGCCTTACTGTCCGGCATTCCGCTCCAGCGGTCCCCTGCGGGGGCACACGGGTTACCGCCTGAAAAGGCATGATGGGTGCATGCGCAGCATAGAGCTGGTGTTCGACGACGATACCGAGTCCGCCATCCGGTCCGACTGGGCGCGGCTCGCCGACGCCGGACTTCCGAGCCTTGCCAGCCATACCGGAGCCAGCAACCGGCCCCACCTCACGCTCGCGGCCGGGGCGGAACTCCTGGTGCCGCCCCTTCACGCGTTCGACGGGGCGTTTCCCATGGAGGCCGCTTTCTCCGGCGTGCAGGTTTTTGCCGCCGGGCGGGACAGGTACGTTCTGGCCCGGTCCGTGGTGCTGACAACCCCGCTCCGCAAAGTGCACCACCGCCTGCACCGGGAGATCGGCGGCGCCGTCCCGCAGACCCTTCCCGGGGCCTGGACGCCGCATGTCACCCTGGCCCGGCGGGTTACTGGTGAACAGCTGGGCCAGGCCATGGATCTCCTGGATCTCCGGCTCGGCGGGCGCATTGCGGCTGCACGGCTGTGGGACAGCAGCACAAAGTCGGTCACCGGGCTCTGATTTCCGTCGCCGGACGCAGCCGGGCTCCTTCGGCCTGCAGCCCGCGGCCAAAGTGCATGCTGCGCACGCTGCGGCGCAGGGCCGGCCCGGGCATTTCCGGGACACCCCCAACGGTGCACTTTGGGGCTTGCCCATGCGGAATTTGAGGGTGGTTGCCCCTATCATTGTGCTTGCGGGAAAATGAGTACTTTTGATCCGGCCGGTGCAACAGGGATGCCGGCATACTTGCGGGGCGTCTGCCCGCACCTTTGAAGGGAAAACTTATGGCGCGGAGCCCCGAAGAATCACTCAGGGCGACTCTGGGCAGGGTGGCCCCGGGAACTCCCCTCCGCGACGGCCTCGAACGCATCCTCCGCGGCCGCACCGGCGCACTGATCGTGCTGGGCTCCGACCGCACCGTCGATTCGATCTGTTCCGGCGGCTTTGACATCGGCATCGAATTTTCACCCACGCGCCTGCGTGAACTGGCCAAAATGGACGGCGCCATCATCTGCGACAAGGACGCCGGCAACATCCTGCGCGCGGCAGTCCAGCTGGTCCCCGATTCCAGCATCGAAACCCAGGAATCCGGAACCCGCCACCGCACCGCCGAACGCGTCGCCATCCAGACCGGCGTTCCCGTAGTGTCCGTCAGCCAGTCGATGCAGATCATCGCCCTGTACGTCAACGGCCTGCGGCACGTGCTGGAGGGTTCCGAAAAGGTCCTGGCCCGCGCCAACCAGGCCCTGGCCACGCTGGAACGCTACCGTGCCCGGCTGGACCAGGTCACCAGCTCCCTGTCGGCCCTGGAGATCGAGGCAATGGTCACCGTCCGGGATGTGGCCGTGACGCTGCAGCGGCAGGAGATGGTCCGCAGGATCTCGGAGGAAATCTCGCAGTACGTGCTGGAACTGGGCGAGGACGGCCGGCTCCTCTCACTCCAGCTCGACGAACTGACCGTGGGCCGCGGGCCGGGCAGCGACGTCATCATCCGCGACTACGCAGGCCCGGACGCCTCGCCCGAGGACATCGAGAAGGCAGTCAGTGCCCTCCTGAACCTGGGCCCCACCGAGCTGATCGACCTTGGCAAGATTTCCGGGATCATCGGCTTCGCCGGCGGCGTGGATACGCTCGACGCCATCGTCCAGCCCCGCGGCTACCGCCTGCTTTCCGGGCTGAAGGCCGTCCCCAAGGCCGTAGCGGACCGGCTGGTGGACCACTTCGGTGGGCTGCAGTTCCTGATGGCCGCCACCATCGATGACCTGATGACCGTTGACGGCATCGGCGACCAGCGCGCACGGACTGTCCGTGAAGGCCTCAGCCGGATGGCCGAAGCCAGCCTGCTGGACCGTTTCCTCTAGTCCACGCGCCCCTCCGGTACCGCCCCGAAGGCCAGCCTCAAGCCGACCTGAGGGAAGGTCCGCAGAGGGCCTAGTTCAGCTGGAATACCGCCTTCGGGCTGGCTTTGGAGCCGAGCTTCGCAGTGAAGATGTAGTACGCCCCGCCGGTTCCGGGTTTGGCCGCCACCGCCTGGCATCCCTCCACGGTCCGGTTCCGCTGCCACGTGAAGTTGGCTGTTTCGCTGGCACCGGGCGCCAGGGTCTTTTCCAGGTCCTCGCTGGCAGCCTGGCAGTCCTTGGAGGAAAAGACGCGGTCAGCGCCGCTGGTCACGAGGAACTCCATCTGCGAGGTCCCCAGGTTCACCTCGCATGCCACGGTGCCGCCGTTGGTCACCTTCAGGGTGAGCCGCGGGTTCTCGCCGTCGCCATAGGCCGCCTTGTCCGTGGACGCCGAGATGGTCACGAGGTTCTGGTTGCAGCCTGGCGTGGCGGACGGCGAGGGCGTCGCCGAAGCGGAAGGAGCGGCCGACGGCGGGGCCGAAGCTTCGGGGGAAGCGGCCGGCGCTGCGGTGGTGGGAATGGTGGACGAGGCCTGCTGGGAAGCTCCCCCGAGCACCCCGGAGATGGCAAAACCGGTGATCACCAAAGCGATGACCATCAGCAGCGCGCCACCAACGAACAGCCTGCGGCGCCGGTACACGGCAGCGCTGGCCTTCGGGGCACCGCCGGAGCCCGGTGCCGATGCCTTGCCGCGTGCTGGTGAACTGCCTTGCCTGACCATCCTCCTAGGCTAGGGAAAGTCCCCCGTTCTGCGGCACCACCACGCCGCCGGCAGGCCATCGCTCTGGTCACAACCCGGGCCAGGCGCGGTTTTCCGGCCCGGGAAGGGCATCCATTACAGTGTTGGCATCGATACTCAAGCCCCTTCCTTAACCGTTCCCGGCGGAACCCCGCCAACCCCGGGCGACCCCAACCACGTGGAATTCCTGCACCGAAGGATCACCGGCTGGTTTGCCGAAACCGCCCGCGACCTGCCCTGGCGGGACCCCGGCTGCGGCGCCTGGGGTGTGCTGGTCAGCGAGATCATGCTGCAGCAGACCCCGGTGGTGCGGGTGCTCCCCGTCTGGGAGGAATGGCTGAAACGCTGGCCCACCCCAGCAGGACTGGCGGGCGAACCAGCCGGCGAGGCAGTCCGGAACTGGGGCAGGCTGGGCTATCCGCGGCGGGCCCTTCGGCTGCACGCCGCAGCAACGGCCATCGTTGAAAACCACAACGGCAGGGTCCCGGACACGTACACAGAGCTGCTGGCACTGCCCGGGGTGGGCAGCTACACGGCAGCAGCTGTGGCCGCCTTCGCGTACGGCCGGCGGGAAACGGTCGTCGACACCAATATCCGCCGGGTACACGCCCGGCTGGTGGCCGGCGCCGCGCTTCCCGCGCCTGCCCTGACCGCTGCGGAGATGCGCCTTGCCGCCTCGCTGTTGCCGGACGACGACGCCGCCTCCGTGCGCTGGAACGCTGCGGTCATGGAGCTGGGCGCCTTGGTCTGCACTGCGCGTGCGCCGAAATGCGCCGATTGCCCGGTGATGGCTTCCTGTGCGTGGCGCGCTGCCGGTGAGCCGCCGCCGTCGTACGTCCCCAAGGGCCAGGCCTGGCACGGCACCGACCGGCAGGTCCGCGGAGCCGTGATGGCCGTCCTGAGGCTGGCCGATGCTCCGGTGCCCGCGGAAATGTTCCTGCAACCGCCGGCGGACCTGGGCTTTGCCCCGGACGGAATCGGTGTCCCGCTCGCGGCGCTGCACCGCCTCAATTCCGCGCCGGAGCAACTGGAGCGTGCCATGTCAGGGCTGCTCGCGGACGGCCTGGCGGAGATCCACGACGGCGGCTACCGGCTTCCCGCGTAGGGTCCGCCGCCGGGGTGGCATACTTTTGGAGACTGGAACCGGGGGAACCTTGAGAATCATTCTTTACATCGTGTGGGCGCTGTTCGTTGTGGCTGCCGCCTTCGCCATGGTCCACGCCATCCGCAAGACCAGGCGCCAGGAGCAGCTGATGGCCAGCTGGCCGAAGGTGCAGGCCACCGTCACCGGCAGTGTAGCCGGGTGGACAAGCGGCGGTGGAGGCTCCAGCCGCAGCCGCCGGTTCTTTCCCACCTACCAGTTCACGGACCCGCGCGGCACCCTGTTCATGGGCAAGTCCGAGATCTCCACAGCGGCGGTACCGGCCCCCGGGTCCCTGATCGAGGTTGCCTACAATCCGGCCGACCCCAACAATTCCCTCCAGGTTTCCTCCGCGCCCCGGACCACCCTGGGCTGCCTGGCGCCGTTCTTTGCCGTGTTCGCCGTCGCCCTGTTCTGGTTCATCAGCGTCTTCCCGCTGGGCTGACCACAAGTTTCCTTTCGGCCGTCAGAACGTCCCCGGCCATAACAATGCCGGCATCATTTCCCCGGCGGAGGAGCCCCACAGGCCCACCGGTCCTACGCTGAAAACATGCGTACACGGGGGCTGCTCTTGGCGCTGATAACGACGACGGGACTCGCCACAGGCTGCGGGTCCGGGCCGGTTGCCTGCCCGGCCATCGCCCAGGCCACGGCTGTGTCCGTGACCGTCGCGGCGGACTACGCACCCCTCATCGGCACGCTCCACGTGAAGGCGTGCCAGGACGGCACCTGCAAGGAGGGTCCCGTTGAGCTGGCACCCGGCAGTGCCAGCATTGACCAGGGCTGCACCCCCGACGGCGTCTGCTCCGCAACGGCCTCGCCGGACGGAACCAAGGTGGGGATGCTGATGCTGGACACGCTCACCGAATCGGCCATGACCGTCACAGCCTCCGGGACCGGCGCGGACGGCTCCGACCTTCCGGTCCGCACGCTCGAGTTCCTGCCCCGGGCGGACTATCCGTTTGGCGAACAGTGCGGCAAGTTCATCTCGGCATCGGTGACCCTGGATGCGGCCGGGCTCAGCGATGCACTGCGCTGATAGCGCCGCCCGGAATGCCCCAGGCTAGAACAGTGCGGGCTGGCTGAACTGCCCGTCTGCCGGCTGGCCAAGGTCGCCCACATACTGGGGACGCCATTCGAATCCGAGGTCCGCCAGCAGCTCTTCCACCGTGGTCTGCCCGTCCAGCACTTCGATTGCCGGGGAGTTGTCTTCGGGGTGGAGCTGTTCCATGGCATTGAGCTTATTGGCAGGATAAGGCGGGCAGTTGCGGACACACCGGGCTACGCCGATTGTGGCCAGCCGCACGCGGTTTGCGGGCTCAGGGTTCGCCGAAACCAGCCTGGACCAGGCCGCCGACGTAATTCACGGCCCGTTCCGCGTCGGCGCCCCAGGCCTCCACGTGCAGCACCGATCCTTTCCCGGCGGCCAGCGTCATCAGCGCCGTCATGGAAGCCCCGTCCGCTCCGTTGACCGTGACATCCGCCGCAAGGGAGGACAGGCCGCCAGCGATCTTGGCGGCGGGACGGGCATGCATGCCTGCCTGGTTGATCAGCTCAAAGTCACCCGTGAAATCGGGACCCCGGCCCGTGACGGAGCCTTCCTCCACCATCTGCCGCCCGGTGTCGTTAGCGTGGGCAGGTCCGCGTACCGCCTCAGCGGCACGCTTGACGCCCTCCACGTCTGCGCCGCCCTGGGCAGCGACGGACGCCGCCACCAGTCCTTCCACCAATGGGGCGTCGGCCAGCAGGAACTTCTCCGGATCGTCGACGAACTCCAGCGCTGACTCCGCGGTCATCACCGCGGAACCGAGATCTGCGAGGATCACCGCTCCGTCACCTCCGGCGGCTTTGTCCAGGGCGGCCATGACCTTCTCCAGGCTGGTGCCGATCCTGCCGTCACCGGTGCCGCCGGCTGCCAGGATCATTACGTTGGGTGCCATTTGGGCGGCAAGTTCCACGGCGCCGTCGGCAATCTTCTCGCTATGGGACACCACCACAATGCTGACTGTCACGCGGCAGCCCCCACGGCGGCCCGCAGGATCAGCGCGCTGGATACCGCGCCGGGGTCGCGGTGCCCGGCGCTGCGTTCGCCGAGGTAACTCGCCCGGCCCTTCCGTGCCACGAGCGGATCGGTGGCCACCGCCCCGGCCTCGGCAGCCTCTGCGGCGGCCACCAGGACCGCCAGGATATCGGCGCTGCCACCGTCGGCAGCGGCCCGGGCAGCGTCAACAGCCGGGGTCCAGGCATCAACCATGGTCTTGTCCCCGGGTTCGGCCTTGCCGCGGGCCACGATGCCGTCACGCGCGGCAGCAAGCGCTTCTGCCCAGGCCCCGGGACCGATCTCGGCAGAGTCGCCGAGGGACGTGGACGCCCGGAGGAAGGCCGTGCCGTAGAGGGGGCCAGCGGCGCCGCCCACCTTGGACATCAGCGTCATGGCCGTGAGCTTCATGGCTGCTCCGGGCGTCTCCGGTGTTCCCTCACCCAGCTTGGCCACCACCGCTTGGAACCCGCGGTCCATATTCTCGCCATGATCGGAATCCCCGATGGCCCGGTCCAGTTCGATCAGCTCCACGCGGTGTTCAGCCATGGCCTCGGCGCACAGGTTCAGCCACTTCACCGCCCATGCGGCATCCAGCGCCATGGTCAGGCGCCCCACCGGAGGGCGGCGGTGTGGACGGGGGCATCCCACAGTTCGGTCAGCTCGTCGTCCAGGCGGAGCACGGAAATGGAGCAGCCCTGCATCTCGAGTGCGGTGATGTAGTTGCCCACGAGGGAGCGCTCAACGGTGGCGCCCTTTTCCTGCAGGATCTGGACGGCGCGGCGGTACACGATGTAGAGCTCGCTCTGCGGCGTTCCACCCATGCCGTTGACGAACAGGAGTACTTTGTCCCCCGAGCCGATGTTCAGGTCCGCCAAGACGGGCTCCAGCAGCCGGTCCGTGATGCCGTCCGCGTTCTCGAGCGGAATGCGGTGCCGGCCCGGCTCGCCGTGGATGCCGATGCCGATTTCGATTTCATCGTCTGCGAGGTCGAAGCTCGGCTGGCCCGCGTGCGGCACGGTACAGGCGGACAGTGCCACGCCCATGGTCCGGACATTGGCGTTGACCCGTTCACCGATGGAGGCCACGCCGTCGAGGTCGTCACCGCGCTCCGCGGCCGCACCGGCGATCTTCTCCACCAGCACAGTGCCTCCCACACCCCGCCGGCCCGCCGTGTACAGGGAGTCCTCCACGGCAACGTCGTCGTTGACCAGGACGGTGCGGATGCTGACGCCCTCGGCTTCGGCCAGCTCGGCCGCGGTCTCGAAGTTGAGCACGTCGCCGGTGTAGTTCTTGACGATATGGACCACGCCGGCGCCCGAGTTGACGGCGAGGGTTGCCGGAAGGATCTGGTCCGGCGTAGGTGAGGTGAACACCGCCCCCGGCACGGCGGCGTCGAGCATTCCCTTGCCCACGTAACCGGCGTGCAGCGGTTCGTGCCCGCTGCCCCCGCCTGAAACCAGGCCTACCTTGCCGTTGACGGGCGCGTCTTTGCGGGTGATGTACGTGGGATCTTCGGTGATGGCCACGAGGTCTGCGTGGGCAAGGCCGAAGCCCTGGACGGATTCCGCGACGACGGACTTGGGATCGTTGATGAGTTTCTTCATGGCGGTGCTCCTGGCTGTGCTTGTGCTTGCTGCGCACATGGAGATTGACAATCCCGACCCTACTACCGGCCGGAGGGGGTGCGGTAGGGCTCCATCCGCTGCAGACGCAGAAAAGGGACAGCCCCCAATGACTGTCCCTTTTCGTGGGCCCCCAAACCCGGCCGCCAACAGTTTATCCATCAATTCGAGTAAAAGGAAGTGCAGGTCAGAATGAAATGCAATGTTTTTTGCTTTGGGTGGGCCTGTTTTTCGGGCCAAGAGAACCCGGGGACCCGGCGGTTCTGTTAGAGGACCCGGATCATCCGTGTGTTGCCCAGGGTGTTCGGCTTCACGCGGGCCAAGTCAAGGAATTCCGCCACGCCTTCGTCATGGGAGCGCAGAAGCTCCGAGTAGACCACAGGATCCACGGCCGACTGGTCAGCCATGACCTCGAAGCCGTGGCGCTTGAAGAAGTCCACCTCGAACGTGAGACAGAAAACCCGGGCCACCCCAAGCGCGCGGGCCTCCTCCAACAGCCGTTCCACCAGGACGTGCCCAACGCCCCTGCCGCGCCAGTCCCCCGACGCCGCGAGCGTGCGGACTTCGGCCAGGTCCTCCCACATGACGTGGAGCGCCCCGCAGCCGATCACCTCGCCGTCGTCGGACTCGGCGATCTTGAATTCCTGGAGGCTCTCGTAATACGCCACCGTCTCCTTCGCCATCAGGATGCGCTCCTCGGCCAGCGGCGCCACCAGTTTCTTGATGGCGGAAACGTCGCTGGTGCGGGCAGGGCGGATGTGGAAGGAGTCAGTCACAGGTTCAATCCTACGAGGGGAGGCGGCTGCGCTGCAGGTTGGGCGTTCCGGTGTCGGAGCCATTTGCCGCTTGCTGCTCCTCCGTCGCTCTGACGCAAGCTACACAAATAGCCCCGGCACCTTCACTTCGCTAAAGGTGCGCCACCCACACGTGGCGGCGGTCAGGCATTTGTGTAGGCGCCGTCAGAGCGACGGAGGAGCAGGCGCCGGCAAATGCCTCGGCCGACGGCGCGAAGCCAACCAGCCTAGAGACCCAGCTCGGGCGGCAGGTCCAGGTCCTGGCCCAGCACGTTCTTGGCGAGGAAGCTTTCGACGACGCCGTACCAGATCTTGGCGTGCTGCGGCTGCAGGATCCAGTGGTTCTCATCCGGGAAGTACAGGAACCGGTGGGCGGTCTGGCCGTCCTGGTCCGCAGCGAGCTTTGACTTGGACAGCAGCTCGTACCAGAGCCGCAGGCCCTCGCCGATGGGGACGCGGTAATCCTTGTCCCCGTGGATCACCAGCACGGGCGAACTGATCTTCTCGACGTGCAGGTGCGGCGAGTTTTCCAGCGCCATTTCCTCGGTCATTTCCTTCAGCCAGTACTGCGAGGCATCCGTGGTGGGACCGAACTGGTCCAGGGCCCACAGGCTGGCGTGGGTAACCACCGCTTTGAACCGGTCCGTGTTTCCCGCAACCCAGTTGGCCATGTAACCGCCGAACGATCCGCCCATGGCGGCCGTCCGCATCTCGTCAATGTCCGGCCTGTCCACTGCAGCGTCCGTAACAGCCATCAGGTCCGTGAAAGGCGCCTTGCCCCACGCACCCCAGCCGCGCTGGATGTAGGTCTGGCCGTAGCCCGTGGACAGTGCCGGGTCCGGCAGCAGCACCGCGTAGCCCTTGGCTGTCAGGAGCCAGGGGTTCCACCGCCACGTCCAGGCGTTCCACGAGCCCAGGGGCCCGCCGTGGATCCACAGCAGCAGCGGCGCCGGGTTGTCTGCCGACGCACCTTCCGGCAGGGCCAGGTAGGCCGGGACCCGCGACCCATCCGGCGCGGTGGCGGCTATCCGCTCCAACCTGCCCGGGTATGACGGCCGTTCAGCCGGCGCCGGCAGCCGCGTGGTCTCCCCCGTCGCAAGGTCGATCCGAACGGCTTCGGCGGGAAATTCGTAGGAGCTCCGCAGGGCGTAGGCGTACCGGCCTTCGGGAGAAACAACGACGTCGGAGTAGGCCGCGGCGTCCTGGGTCACCCGGGCGACGCCCACTTCAGCCGCAGCAGCCGGGACGCTGATCCGGAAAACCGGCGACGCGCCGTCGTCGTCCGCGGTGGCCAGGAGCGCGGAACCGTCCGGCAGCCAGGCGGCAGGCTTGGGCCAGCGGTCCCAATCGTGGGCGAGCGGCTGCAGGCCTGCCCCGTCTGCATTGGGTTCGGCAGCACTTTCCGCACTGCCCGAAACGTCCAGCAGGTGCAGCTTGATTTCAGGGGCCTGCTGCGGGGTGGAATCGCTCTCGCTGACCACCGCCAAGGTCTTGCCGTCCGGGCTGACCGGTCCCGGGAAGTAGCTCATGCCTTCGGTGTCGAGCAGCACTTTCAGGCTGCCGGAGGCGACATCCACCGCCACCAGCACCGAGCGGCTGTCCGCCTTGGCCAGCGGCTTGGTGTAACTGGTGTAGACCGTCCGGCCGTCGGGGCTGACCACCGGGTCAGCCTCCCGGAGGCGCGGCCCGGCCTCCGGCGTGAGGTTGCGGAGGGCCAGCGGTGACGTGGCGTCCACGGTTCCGGGTTTGCCCACGGCCTGGTCCTTTCCCGGCTCCACGGCGAAGATCCGTGGCTGGCCGGGCCCCAGATCGGCATCCCAGTAGCGCACCGGGTACTCGCTGTGCAGGATGGCTGATACTTTTTTGTCCTTGCGGGACTTGCGGCGTTCAGCGTCGTCTTCCTCATCGGCGGAGCCGGCGAGCACCTCCGCGGCCACGAAGGTTGCGTCCGCATTCCGGGCCGTCATCACCCGGCTGACGCCGCCCGGCCTGCTGAGCACCACGCGGGCCTCGCCGCCATCGGCCGGAAGGAGCCACAGTGCATTGACGGGGTCTTCCTCGGGGCTGTCAGGATCTGGGCGTGCGGACGTGAAATAGACGTCCCCGTTGGCCGCGAAGGCTGCTCCCGCCTCACCCTTCGCGCTTCGGGTGATGCGCCGGGCATGCTTCTGGCCTTTCGGGTCCAGTTCCCACAGCGCTGTGGCGAACTCGGTGCCCTTGCCGTTCAGGGTGCTGACCGTGGTCACCAGGCGGGTTCCGTCGGGGCTCAGGGCCAGGCCACCCACGCGCGGGATGGACAGATAGTGGTCAAGGTTGTGGAAGGGGGTCAGTGGTTGCTCGTCCGGGATCACCGGATTCTGATTAGCCATGCTTCCGATTCAACACGTTTTGTGCCGCCGATCACAGCCGCCACACGGCGCCCGCCGCATGCCGGGCGCTTCGCGGACTCAGCCACTGGAAGGATGGAGGAAAAGCGAAAGCCCCGCCGCTCCTTTGCGGAGTGGCGGGGCTTCCGCTGGTGTACTTCTGACCGGTTAGACGCTCGGGGCGATTTCCGGGATGCGCGGCTTGGCGTTGCCGGCGAAGGTGAACTTCGCGTCGTCGCCTTCGCCTTCGACGTCCACTACGACGATGTCGCCGGGGTGGATCTCGCCGAACAGGATCTTCTCGGACAGCTGGTCCTCGATCTCGCGCTGGATGGTGCGGCGCAGCGGCCGGGCACCCATCGCGGGGTCGTAACCGCGGGTGGCCAGGAGTACCTTGGCGGCCGCGGTCAGCTCGATGCCCATGTCCTTGTCCTTGAGCCGCTTCTCGAGGCGGTTCACGAACAGATCCACGATCTCGATGATCTCGTCCTGCGTCAGCTGCGGGAACACCACGACGTCGTCGACACGGTTCAGGAACTCGGGGCGGAAGTGCTGCTTGAGTTCCTCCGTGACGCGGGCACGCATCCGGTTGTAGCCGGTCTGCGTGTCGGTGCCGGACTGGAAGCCGGTGGCGACGCTCTTGGAGATGTCCCGGGTACCGAGGTTCGTGGTCATGATGATCACGGTGTTCTTGAAGTCCACCACGCGGCCCTGGGAGTCGGTCAGGCGGCCGTCTTCCAGGATCTGCAGCAGCGAGTTGAAGAGGTCCGCGTGGGCCTTTTCCACTTCGTCGAACAGCACCACGGAGAACGGACGGCGCCGGACCTTCTCGGTCAGCTGGCCACCCTCTTCGTAGCCCACGTAGCCCGGAGGGGCACCGAAGAGCCGCGAGACGGTGTGCTTCTCGGAGTACTCGGACATGTCCAGGGTGATGAGGGCGTCCTCTTCACCGAACAGGAACTCCGCGAGTGCCTTGGCCAGTTCGGTCTTGCCGACGCCGGTGGGGCCAGCGAAGATGAACGAGCCGCCGGGACGCTTGGGGTCCTTGAGCCCTGCACGGGTGCGGCGGATGGCCTGGGACAGTGCCTTGATGGCCTCGTCCTGGCCCACGACGCGCTTGTGCAGTTCGTCTTCCATCTTGAGCAGGCGCGAGGACTCTTCCTCGGTCAGCTTGAAGACGGGGATGCCGGTGGAGTTCGCCAGCACCTCGGCGATGAGATCCTCATCCACCTCGGAGATGTCGTCCATGCCGCCGGACTTCCAGTGGCGCTCCTTCTCCGACCGCTCGGAGATCATCTTCTGCTCCTTGTCGCGGAGCGCTGCGGCGCCTTCGAAGTCCTGTGCGTCGATGGCGGATTCCTTCTCCATCTTCAGCTTGGCAATGCGCTCGTCCATGGCCTTGAGCTCTGGCGGAGCGGTCATGCGGCGGATGCGCAGTCGGGCGCCGGCCTCGTCGATCAGGTCGATAGCCTTGTCCGGCAGGAAGCGGTCCGAAATGTAGCGCTCGGCGAGGCTGGCCGCGGAGGCCAGGGCGCCGTCGGTGATGGTGACGCGGTGGTGTGCCTCGTAGCGGTCACGCAGGCCCTTGAGGATCTCAATGGCGTGCGCCACGGAGGGTTCCTTGACCTGGATCGGCTGGAAGCGGCGCTCCAGGGCGGCGTCCTTCTCGATGTGCTTGCGGTATTCGTCCAGGGTGGTGGCACCGATGGTCTGCAACTCGCCGCGGGCCAGCATGGGCTTCAGGATCGAGGCTGCATCGATGGCGCCTTCGGCGGCACCGGCACCCACCAGGGTGTGGATCTCATCGATGAACAGGATGATGTCGCCACGGGTGCGGATCTCCTTGAGGACCTTCTTCAGGCGCTCTTCGAAGTCACCGCGGTAGCGGGAGCCTGCCACCAGGGACCCGAGGTCCAAGGTGTAGAGCTGCTTGTCCTTGATGGTCTCCGGGACGTCGCCGCGGACGATCGCCTGGGCAAGGCCCTCGACGACGGCCGTCTTACCCACACCGGGTTCGCCGATAAGGACCGGGTTGTTCTTGGTACGGCGGGAGAGGACCTGCATGACGCGTTCCATCTCCTGCTCGCGCCCGATGACTGGGTCCAGCTTGTTCTCGCGCGCAGCCTGGGTGAGGTTGCGGCCGAACTGGTCGAGGACTACCGACCCCGCAGGGGCGCCTTCGGGCTGGCCGCCGCCGACGCCTGCGCCGGTGGTTTCCTTGCCCTGGTAGCCGGAGAGGAGCTGGATGACCTGCTGGCGGACACGGTTGAGATCGGCGCCCAGCTTCACCAGGACCTGGGCGGCTACGCCCTCACCCTCGCGGATCAGGCCGAGCAGGATGTGCTCGGTGCCGATGTAGTTGTGGCCCAACTGGAGGGCCTCGCGCAGCGAGAGCTCCAGTACCTTCTTGGCGCGGGGGGTGAAGGGGATGTGACCGGAGGGAGCCTGCTGGCCCTGGCCGATGATCTCCTGCACCTGCTCGCGAACGCCGTCGAGCGAAATGCTCAAAGACTCAAGAGCTTTGGCGGCAACGCCTTCACCTTCATGGATTAGACCCAGAAGGATGTGTTCGGTACCGATGTAATTGTGGTTCAGCATGCGTGCCTCTTCTTGGGCAAGCACAACTACGCGACGGGCACGGTCCGTAAATCGCTCAAACATTTCGCCACACTCCTAGCTACGACGTACTTTGATGCTACGTGGCCGACCCAATCTTGTGGAGCGTGTTCGCCACAGGGGAAACCCACACCCTTTTCAGGGGTTGACCCAAGGTTGGATGCGCAGCATTGGTGATGGCCGGGCCGCGGACGTTGCGGGCTTTGCATTAGGTGTTCGGCTGCGGCCCGGATAGCGGCCACTTCCACTCCCTGGATTATTGAAACGATCATCAGTGCCGCTGACTATAAAGGGGAAAAGCCCGGCGTTGGCCCCAGTTCACTGATTGCCCCTGCTTTGGGTGTTTGCCCTGGGCTGCGAAAAGCCATTCCCGGCACCAGGGCTTCCGGACTCTATTCCCGAACGGCGGCGCAGTTGAAGGCCGGCGCCTTTGATGGCGCAGACCTGACGGGGGAAGCCAGATGAGGCTAAAAGGGACGGCCGGCTGCCCTGAATGACAGGTGGACCATCCCAACCGAGCACCGTCGCCAATAAACAAAGCCCTGCTCCCCGGCGACGGGGAACAGGGCTTAAACCAGGGTCCTGCGGCAGCTAGGAATTGGCCTTTTGGTAGGCTTCCTGGATTTCCGCCTGAATTCGGCCGCGGCTGTTAACGGTGTAGCCGTTATCCCGCGCCCACTGGCGGATCTGTGCCGAATCGTGGCTGCGGCCGCTCCCTGCAGGAGCCTTGGCCTTGGCAGCCGCACGGCCACCGGAGGACTTGCGCGCAGCGCCAACATAGCGCTCCAGCGAAGACCGGAGTTCGGTGGCGTTGGCCGCCGAAAGGTCAATCTCGTAGTTGACCCCATCGAGGCCAAACTTTACATTCTCGTCTGCGGATCCCCCATCCAGATCATCAACGAGGATGATGTTTACTTTCTGTGCCATTTAGAGTCTTCCTTTTGCTGGAAAGTTTCGGTGTTCAGAAAAGCAGGATGTTTCCCAAAGAAAATTATCGCTCTTTTTATGCCGACGCGTCAAAGCGACAAATGGCCTCTGGGGATAACAGGGGGCAGATAGGGGATTTTATCTATTTTCGGCCGGTATCCGGGCCGTTGCCGAGACCCGACCGGGCATCGGCTTCGGCCTGCGCCCGGGCTTCAGCCTGGCGCTCTGATTTATCGGCATTAAATACAGCCTTCATGGCAAACCAGAACAACAGGCCTACAACAAGGGATGGAAGCAGGACTGCAACGTACTCCATGGTCAGTGCCCTTCAGGCTTGAGGAGGGGGAAAAGTATGGTTTCCCGGATTCCGGCGCCGGTAAACAGCATCACCAGCCGGTCGATACCCAGGCCGATGCCGCCCATGGGCGGGGCACCGTATTCGAGGGCGCGGAGGAAGTCCTCGTCCAGCTGCATGGCTTCGTCGTCACCGGCAGCGGCGTGGCGTGACTGCTCCGTTAGACGCTCGCGCTGGATCACGGGGTCGATCAGCTCCGAGAACGCGGTACCGCGCTCCATGCCGCCGATGATGAGGTCCCACGCTTCGATGAGGCGTCCGTCCTCGCGGTGCGGGCGGGCCAGCGGCTGGGCGGAGGGCGGGTAGTCGTAGACGAAGGTGGGGTTCAGCAGCGTGGGCTCGACAATCTCGCCGAACAGTTCCACCACCGTCTTCTCGGCGTCCCACTTGGGGTCCACCTTCACCTCATGCTTGGCGGCAATCTCGCGAAGCACCTCAAGCGAAGTGTCCGGCGTGATTTCCTGGCCAACGGCGTCGGACAATCCCGGGTAGACGGCCAGCCAGGCCCAGTCACCGTCGAGGTTGATCTCCCCCGCTTCGGTCTGGACGGTGCGGCCGGCACCAACGGCGTCGGCGGCGTCGAGGATGATCTCCTTGATGCGATCCGCCATGACGAACTGGTCGGCCCAGGCCTCGTAGCATTCGAGGGTGGTGAACTCGGGGCTGTGCGTGGAGTCAACGCCCTCGTTGCGGAAGACGCGGCCCATGTCGTAGACGCGGTCGATGCCGCCCACCACGGCGCGCTTGAGGTAGAGCTCGGTGGCGATCCGCAGGGTCATCTTCTGGTCGAAGGCGTTCATGTGCGTCTCGAAGGGCCGCGCCAGTGCGCCGCCGTGGACCAGTTGGAGGATGGGCGTCTCCACCTCGACGTACTGGTGGCGGAACAGCGATTCACGGATGGAACGCGTGATCGCGGCACGCGTGTAGACCATTTCGCGGGCTTCGTCGCGGACCATCAGGTCCACGTAGCGCTGGCGGACACGGGTTTCCTCGTTCAGCTCCGCGTGCAGCACGGGCAGCGGGCGCAGGGCCTTGGAAGCCATGCCCCACGATTCGGCCATGACGGAGAGTTCGCCGCGGCGGGAGGAGATGACCTCACCCTTGATGAACACGTGGTCGCCGAGGTCAACGAGGGCCTTCCAGTCGGCCAGCGCTTCTTCACCCACGTTGGCGAGGCTCAGCATGGCCTGCAGACGGGTTCCCTTGCCGTCCGTGCCGCCTTCCTGGAGTGTGGCGAAGCAGAGCTTGCCGGTGTTGCGGATGAACACCACGCGCCCGGTGACGCCTACGACGTCCCCCGTGGTTTCGTCGGCTTCCAGGTGCGCGTACTTCTCGCGGATCTCCGCCAGGGAGTGCGTGCGCTCCACACCCACGGGGTACGCTTCGGCGCCGCGCTCGAGGAGTTTGGCGCGCTTTTCCATACGGATGCGCATCTGCTCGCTGGCGTCGAGCGGCTCGGGGGCGTTCTTGGGAGCGGGGGTGTTTTGGGAAGTCACAATCATCAAGTTTACCGGGCATTGCAAAACCGGGCTTTCAGCTGCCCCGCAGGCACGCACCCTACGATGGGCTGGTGAAAGAACAGGTCCTTCCCACGCACGACGGCGGCCACTTGGCCTTGTACAGCTACGGCACCGAGGACGCGCCCGGGGAGAAGAGGGTGGTGCTAATCGGCGGGGCTTTCCTTACCGCCCTGATCTACCGTCCGTTCTCGATCGCGCTGGCAAAGGGCCTGGGTGAGGGATGGGCAGTTGACGTCTATGACCGCAGGGGCCGCGGCAGTTCTTCACCGCAGCCGCCCGGCTACTCGATGGCCACGGAGATCGAGGATGTCCGCACCGTGATGGATGCCACCGGTGCCCGCAACATCCTGGGCCACAGCCTGGGCGGTTCGGTGGCACTGAACGCTGTGCAGGAATTCACCGGAACCGGATACGTTCCCGACAAGCTGGCCGTTTACGACGCCGCGGTGAACATCGACGGCAGTATCGACACCAAGTGGCTGGACGGCTTCGAGAAGGCCGTCAACGACGGCAAAGTCGGGCATGCCCTGGCCCACATGAAGAAGGCCACCAGCCCGGGATCGGCCATGGCGAGAATCCCGGAGCCGGTGCTGGCCGGGCTGATGGCGGTACTGTCGCGGACCAAGGTCAACAAGGTCTTCCGCCAGGTCATGCCCAGCGGCGTGGGAGAACTGCGTGCGGCATACAACGAAAAGGACCATGCCAGGGACTTCAGCGTGCTTCCCGCCGGTACGCACTTCATGGCGGGAGGCAAGAGCCCTAGCTATTACAAGGTGACGGCGCAGCGCCTGCACGCAGCGGTCCCCGGCAGCACCTTCGAGGTTTCGCCCAAGTGCTTCCACGGCTCCATCCCGGCCGCCGTCAAGGAACTGGTGGCGGACATCTCGGAGTACTTCACGGCCTGAGGCATTCACCCGCAGCATCGTGCAGGAAAGGTGCCTTCCGGCCAGCACCCGTTAACTGCGGCGTTGTGTCCGCGGTCAGGTTGCTCAGATAGGCTCAGATCATGACGCGTGAGAACATCAGGACCCCCGACGGCGGCACTCTGGAGCTCTTTACCACCGGCGCCGACCTTGCTTCCGGCGGCTCAGGGGTGGTGATCGTGCCGCCCTCCATGGTCACGGCGGCGGACTACACCAAGTTCGCCCAGAAACTCAGTGCGGCCCTGGGCCGGCCGGTGCACACGTTCAACCGCCGCGGCCGGGGTTCGTCCTCGCCGCAGCCGGAGGATTACACGCTGGACGTGGACATCCGCGACCTCGACGTGGTCATGAAACACACCTCCAGCACTGACATTTTCGGCCACAGCTTCGGCGGAGCAGTGGCCCTGCACGCGGCCCGGACCCTGCCGGTGGAACGCCTGGCCGTTTACGATCCCGCCGTGTCCGTCAACCAGTCGGTCAAGGCCGACTGGATCGGCGAATACGAGACCGCCATTGCTGCCGGGGACGACGACCGCGCCCTGGCCGTCATCCAGCGTGGCTTGGAGGCGCCGGGACCGTTGTCGTCCCGCATGCCGCTCTCCATGATGACTCTCGCCAACAAGCTGACCGCAGGCACTTCAGAGGGCAAGCAGCAGCGGGAACTGATGCGCACCGGTGTCCGCGAAATCAAGGCAATCATCGCCGCGGACATGCCTGCCGAGCCGTTCCTGGAACTGCCCCTTGAAACGCTGATCGTTGTGGGCGAGAAGAGCCCCGCCTACTTTGGCGTGGCCTGCGGCCAGATCCACGACGTCCTGTCCGGCTCCAGCTACACCATCCTCCCCGGCTTCGGGCACGACGGCGTCATCAAGGCCCCGGACAAGCTGGTCAAGGAACTGAGCGACTTCTACGCCGGCTGACCGGCACAAAAAGCCGTTGCCCCACTGGGAGCAACGGCCTTTTTTGTTGAGCCTGTTACCGGTTAGTGCGCCGGGCCGTGGCCCGGTACCGCACCTTCGGTCTTGCGCATCATCGCGGAAAGTACGACGGCGGCGAGGGCTATGACGGTTGCCGTCATGAAGGCGGCGCTCATCCCGGCGACGAGTCCCGACGTCGCGCTGACCACGGAGAAGATGGACACCAGCAGTGCCGTGCCGGCGGCACCGGCAACCTGCTGCGTGGTGCTCATGATGGCAGAGCCGTGCGAGTACAGGTGCGGCGGCAGCGGGTTCAGGCCCGTGGTGAACGCAGGCGTGAACAGCAGCGCGAGCCCGAAACTCAACCCCACGTGCAAGGTGACGATCCACGCAACCGCCGTGCCGGCGTCGAGCATGGAGAACTGCCACAGCGTCACCACCATCAGGATGGACCCGGTGACGGTCAGCGGCAGCGGCCCCACTTTGTCGAACAGGCGGCCAATGACGGGGCCGAGGAGGCCCATGGCCAGGCCGCCGGGCAGCAGTGCCAGGCCGGTTTCCAACGAGCCAAGTCCGCGGACTTCCTGCAGGTACAGCGGCAGCAGGATCACGCCGCCGAACAGCGCCATCATGGCCACCACCATCAGCAGGACGGAGACGGTGAACATGCGGAAGTTGAACGCGCCGAGGTCCAGCAGCGGCGCCGAGGCCTTCTGCAGGCGGACCTGGCGCATCACGAAGACCGCCAGCGCCGCGACGCCGATGACCAACGCGGCGATGGCACCTGCACTGGGACCGGCCTGGCCGCCGTGGCCGCCGCCGATCTGGCTGAGGCCGTAAACTAGGCCGCCGAAGGCCGGAACGGTCAGGAAGACGGACAGGAGATCGAGCTTCGTCTTTTCGGTTTCGCCGATGTTCGTCAGGTACTTCGCACCGATCGCCAGGGCGGCCAGCGCCACCGGCAGGACGAACACGAACATGAATCGCCAGGTGAAGTGCTCAAGGATCAAACCGGACACCGTGGGGCCCATGGCCGGAGCCACGGAGATGGCGATGCTGACGTTGCCCATCACCGCACCGCGCTTGGCCAGCGGAACCAGGGTGAGGATGGTGGTCATCAGCAGCGGGAGCATGATCGCCGTGCCGCCGGCCTGGACGATGCGGGCCAGCAGGAGGATCTCGAATCCGGGCGCGACGGCGGCCAGCGCGGTACCGCCGGCAAACAGTCCCATGGCCAGCATGAACACGGCTCGGGTGGAGAGGCTCTGCAGGATGAAGCCTGTGGTGGGGATAACCACGGCCATGGTGAGCATGAAGCCGGTGGAGAGCCACTGCACGGTGGGGGCATCCACCTGGAGGTCCACCATGAGGCGCTGCAGCGCGACGTTCATGATGGTTTCGTTGAGGATCACCACGAAGGTGGCCACCAGCAGGGTGCTGATGATCGTCACCGATTCGCGGGACATTTTCTCCGGCGCGGCGGGCTTGGTTCCTGCCGCCTGGGCCGGCTGGCCGTTGGCGTTCGGAGATACTTCGGTAGACATGAGTGTTCCCTCAGGGAGAGTGGTGGGTGATGCGCGAACCTGGCCGCTGCAGATGCCAACACTCTACCGGCTGGAGTAATTCCTCCGCACGGAATCTTTTCCCAAACCCTGAGGGAACATCAGGTGTCAGGCGGTCTGGCCCGCGTGCTGCCCTTCGGCGATTTCTTCGACGAGCTTGCTGTTGAAAGCAGGCAGGTCATCGGGGTTTCGGCTGGTCACCAGGCCCTGGTCCACCACCACTTCCTCGTCTGTCCAGCTGGCTCCGGCGTTCTTGAGGTCGGTTTCCAACGTGAAGTAGGACGTGACGTTCCGGCCGCGGATCACGCCGGCGTCAATGAGCACCCACGGTCCGTGGCAGATGGATGCCACCGGCTTGTGCTGCTCGAAGAAGCTTCGCGTGAAGCTCTGCGCGTCCTTGTCCGCCCTCAGGTGGTCTGCGTTGACCACGCCACCGGGAATGACCAGCGCGTCAAAGTCCGAGGCGTTGGCTTCGGCGACGGTGAGGTCCACGTCGAACGTATCGCCCTTGTCCGTGCCGTTGAAGCCCTGCAGCTTGCCGCTGCTGGGGGCTACGAGGGTGGGCTCGCCACCGGCGTCCTTCACTGCCTGCCACGGGCTGGTCAGCTCAATCTGCTCCACGCCGTCCGTGAGCAGGAATGCAACCTTCTTGCCTGCGATGTTGTGTTCTGACATGGTTCCTCCTCGCTTGAAGCCGGCCGCTGCGCCCAGTTATGAGGGCCCAGTGCACTGCTTCGAGAGTTGCTTGCCTGACAGATTCCAGCCTAGGAAAACCGAAGGTAATAAGCAAGCTGACTATCCTTTATCTGTGTTCGGGTGGGGTGCGGCCCGTTGCGGCGCCATCTCCGGAAGCCACGCTCGTTTTATGGAACGTACGACGGCGGGCGGAGGCTTCCGCGCGTTGCATCGCGGGGCGATGGGTTAGGGCTCTCCTGAAATGTCAGACCCTCGCGCGAGAATTCTTTTATGGGAAACGCGGCGGCTGCTCGGGTCGAGGAGACAGCGGTGATGGAGGGTCTTCGGGCCTCTGTCGCGGGCCTCGACGCGCTGTTCCTGAGTGATTTCGAGCTGGACCGGACCGACCCTGAAGCGGTGGCCCGTGAAGCAGTTGATGTGTTGGGGCGGAAGTCGGAGCTTCGGCTGCAGCGGCTAACGCTCTGGAAGCAGTTGGAGGCCCAGGTGGCGGCGGGCAAAGCCCGGGACGCCGCGGAGTTCGCCGAGTTCCAGGAGGCGGTGACGCCGCCGGATGCCACGGGGTCGGAGCGGGCGTTCGTGGAGATGTCCACGACGGCGGAGGTCGCCGGGGTGCTGACGCTCAGCCCGGGCGCGGCGGCAGCGTTCGTCAGCCAGTCCCGGAAGGTCTGCGCGATGCCGGCGGTGGCGGGTGCGCTGGCTGCGGGGTCATTGTCGTGGCGGCACGCGGTGATCGTGGCCGACGAAACCGACTGCCTCGCCCCCGAGAGCGCTGCCGCGCTGGTCGCGCATTTCTTCGACCCCGAC
Organism: Pseudarthrobacter sp. NPDC059871; assembly: GCF_042731175.1. Lineage (NCBI taxonomy): Bacteria > Bacillati > Actinomycetota > Actinomycetes > Micrococcales > Micrococcaceae > Pseudarthrobacter > Pseudarthrobacter sp. NPDC059871. The sequence continues at coordinate 249,653 of NZ_JBHWJV010000002.1, read as the reverse complement.
GCCCCCAACCCGGCCCGGGGGTCCGCGCCCGGTGACCTCGTGGCGCACCTGTTCCGCCGGAAAGTCAGGACCTGGCGCGAACGCACCTACCCCGCATCCGTCCAGGAACGGCACACCAGGTGCGTGGCGGACCGGCGGATGGAATACCGCCCCGAGGCCGACGGGATGGCAACGATTACCCTGGTCCTGCCCGGGGACACCGCCTGCGCCATCTGGAACAAGACCACAGCAATCGCCCGCGGCCTCCAAGGCCCCGGCGAAACACGCACCCTCACCCAGTTGCGGCCGGACGTCGCCGCCGCGCTCCTATTGCGCGCCCACACCGGAACCACTGGCACAGGCCGCTCTGACGATGGCCGACAAGCCGGTGGTATGGCTGGCGTCCACGGAGTTCCCGGCGGCAACGATGCTGACAGTGGCACCGGGAGCGACCCTTACGCGGTTGACCTCAGCAAGGTCCCCGCACTCAAGGCCGACGTGCTGGTCACCGTGCCGCTGTTCACCCTGCTGGGACGCACCGACGAACCGGCAGCCCTCGACGGATACGGGCCCATCCCGGCAGCCATGGCCCGGAAGCTCGTTGCTGACGGGGCGGCCTCGTTTTACCGGGTCCTCGTCGACCCGCGTACCGGTGCGCCGCTCGAGATTGGCAGGACCGGTTACCGGTTGTCGGAGGCGATGAAACGCTGGATCAGGATGCGCGATGGACACTGCACGTTTCCCGGCTGCACCAACCCCAGCACAGACAACGACACCGACCACCTCACCGCCTGGCAACACCACGGCACAACAGGAGTCAGTAACCTGGCACAACTCTGCCCCAAACATCACCGTCTCAAACACCACAGCGGCTGGACCCCCACACCAGCCACCACAACCGAACCACCCGGCTGGACCTCACCCACCGGCCGCCACTACCCGGGCCAACACCCCGACCCCCAACCACCCCACTGGCCACCCCGACTCCCCGATCAGAACCAGGCCCTGACCGGAGACATTGGCGCGGCCGGAGACGTTGGCGCCGCGGGCGAGTCTGGTGCAACCAGCGAATTGGGCGTGACGGCAATCAACCAACCGGACGAACTAAGCCCACTCGAACGCGCACTCAAGGCCTACCTCGCCGCCTGAATTCAGGCGGTCGCATGTGAAGGCAGTCGCATGTGAAGTCAGGGGTGTGTGACGACAGAGGCGTGTGGACTCAGGCGCGTGTGAACTCAGGCGCGCGTGAACTCGCGCGGGAACCCGGGAACCCGGGAGCGCCTAGGAGCTCAGGGGCAAATTGTCGATCAGCCGCACTGGTCCAACTTTGGCGGCTATGAGGGCAAGGGCTTCACCCCGGAAAGGGGTCTCGCGGCAGTTTTCAGCCACGGGCTCCAACGTGGCCGGATCCACGACGTCGAAGTAGTCCAGCTTCACCAGCGGCTGCGACTCCACCATCGCCAGCGCGGACCCGAGGTCCAGCGGCTCATGGGCGCTGGCACGCTCCTCCAACAGCCGCAGGGCACGGGAAAGGACCAGTGCCGCATCCCGTTCCTCGTCTGACAGGAACCGGTTACGGCTGGACAGCGCAAGGCCCTCGGTGGAGCGGACGGTGGGGACGCCCACAATGTCGACGGGGAAGTTGAGGTCTGCCACCATGCGCCGCACCAGCGCCAGCTGCTGGGCGTCCTTCTGGCCAAAGTAGGCGCGGTAGGCGGGCAGTCCATTCACCGACGACGCCGACGGCCCGTCACCAACCCGGCCGGCCGCCGGGATGCCATAGTGCAGCAGCTTGGCCACAACCGTGAGTGCACCATCGAAGTGACCCGGGCGGGATGCGCCTTCCCACTTCTCCCCCAGCCGTCCCGACGTGATGCGCACCAGCGGCTCGCCACCCGGGTAGACCTCTTCGACAGAAGGAGCGAACGCGATATCGACACCTTGGGCGTCGAGCAGAGCAAGGTCGGCGTCCAGTGTCCTCGGGTACCGGTCAAGGTCCACGGCATCGCCGAACTGCAGCGGGTTCACGAAGATGCTGGCAACCACCACATCGTTCTGTTCGACGGCGGTCCTCGCCAAGGCCGCATGCCCCTCATGGAGCGCGCCCATGGTGGGGACCAACCCTTGCGAGGCTCCCCGCTTTTCGGACAGGAGCCGCGCACTCTCGGCATGCAGCCCGGCCACGCTGGTGACAAGTTTGATGGCCACGGTCAGTCCTCCTTGGATCCGAGGGCCTGGTTCAGCCCTTCAAGCTGGTCCGCCTTCAGCAACCCGCGCGCTTCGGCCCGCCGGGCGGTGGCGCGTGCCATGGCAAGGTACGCCGCGAGGACATCGCCATGCCCGCCGCCGTCGTACTCCCGCAAGGCCTGTGCATGCGCCTCCACCGTGCCCACATCACCGCGGGCAACCGGTCCGGTCAGCGCAGATTCTCCAGACGCCAGTGCGTTTTCCAGGGTTGCGCGCAACAGGGGGCCAAGCATGCGTTCGGGCTGCTCCACCCCCACCTCTCGCAGCAACTGGGACGACTGGGCCACCAGGGTGACCAGATGGTTGGACCCGTGCGCCAGGGCAGCGTGATAGAGCGTTCGGTCAGCTTCTGCGATGGCTACCGGTTCGGAGCCCATCTCCACCACCAGCGCCTGCGCAATGGGCAGCATGGCGGCATCGGCCGTGACGCCGAACGTGCAGTCGAGCAGGCGCGTCAGGTCCAGGCTCATTCCGGTGAAGGTCATGGCCGGGTGCAGCGCCAGCGGAACGGCCCCGGCAGCGCGCACGGGATGCAGCACGCCAACCCCAAACCGGCCTGACGTGTGGGCCACCAGCTGTCCCGGCTGCCACGCACCGAGCTTCGCCAGCCCGTCCACCAGGCCGGGGAGCGCGTCGTCGGGCACAGCGAGGAGCACCAGCTCGGCGCGCTCCACGATGTCCTGCACTTCCAGGACGGGAACCCCGGGAAGCAGGGTTTCGGCCCGTTCACGGCTGGCCTCGGACACCGCGGAAACACCCACAACGGCGTGCTCGGCGGCGCGCAGGGCCGCACCCAGGACGGCGCCCACCTTGCCCGCTCCAATGATTCCGACGCCGAGGCGTCCGGGCTTAGCCATGGTGGGGACCTTCCTGTTGCTGGTGGGCTTCAATTCCGAATGGCCCGGTTTCAGCCGCCGGCGCCTCAGGGGCAGCACCCGAAGGCGCCACCTGCCGGAGCCACTGTTCGGTGGTTTGCCGTTTCCGGGCCAGCCGGGCACGGGCCGACTGCTCATCGAAAAGCGCCCGCGCCTCGTCCAGCCCGGCCTGCGTCAGGCGCGGAACCACCGGACCGGCGGTGGTGTGCAGGACCAGGTCGGCCACCCGGAACCGCCGGGCCAGCGGGCCCTGGTGCAGCGCCATGGACTGGGTCCGCTGGTGCGGCACGAGCACCAGGTTCCGCCACCAACGCCCCGAGCGTATGAGCAGAGCAGTATCCGTGGCGGCGAAGCCGTTGCGCCGCCACCCCAGCGGGGCCAACAGCCGGGCGCGGCGCGGGGTGGTGACGAAGCCGCCGTCGGAATCCAGCCCGGTGAGGCCCGCGCCGAAAACCTCGGCAGGGCGGGACGTGCCGGGGTCGGGCAGCACCAAAGCGAGCATGTTCATCGCATCGTCGAGCTTGCCGACGGGCAGGAGGGTGGTCCGGGATGACGCTTCCCCCGCGTTCTCCACCAGCCCATAACCGGCCACATTGACCTGCATTCGGTACCAGCCGAACGGCCGCCACAGCGGCGGCTGGCTGATCTTCAGCGCCTGGATCCGCCCCGGCGGCAGCGTCTGCGCCTGGGTATCCAGCAGTCCGTAACGGAGCCGGATGCCGTCCGGCGAGATGGCCGCCGTGAAGTTGTACCCCTTGTTGAACAGGTTCCAGTAGCTCGCCGCGAGGCCAAGCGCCGCGGGAATCAGGTAGAAGTAGAACGCCCGGTTGTCCGTAACGGCCGAGAGCAGCACCGACGCCACACCGCCCACCACCACGAACAGGCTCTGCTCGCTCAGCAGCAGCGAACCGAAAAGGCGCGACGGCGGCACGGACAGTACCGGATACTCCGGCGCCTCGGGCGCGGGGGCGCCAGGGTTTTCGGCATCTTCGTCGATACCGGCGGCACGGGCCAGGATGGTGGCCCGCAACTGCTGGGCGTCATCGATCTTCAGGTAAGCCAGCCGCACTGCCGATTCGCCGGCGTCGGCCACCTCGAACTTGAGTTCGGCCAGCCCGAAGATGCGGGCCAGCAGCGGCTGCACGATATCGATGGCCTGCACCCGGTCAAGCCGGGCCTGGCGCTGCTGCCGGAACAGGAAGCCTGTGTTGACGCGGACGTAGCCGCCAGACACCTGGTACTTGGTGAAGTACCAGGTGAGGACAAAGCTGAGGACCGCTACCAGCAGGACGGCTCCGCCGCCGGCCACCAACCAAGGCACCCGGCCGGCAAATCCGTCTTCGAACATGGGCCTGCCCTGCAGGATCCGTTCAAAGATGTCGCGGCCGAAGAAGAAGCCGATGGCGGCCAGCGCGACCCAGCCGCGTACAAAGGGTGACGCCGGGTGGACACGCAACCATCCGTCGTCGGGCGTTGCGATCCCGGGACCCGCAGCGTCCGGAGCAGTAGCAGTTGATGCGGCGGGCACCCGGCCGGCGGGCACGGAACCGCCTGAAACAGAGCTGGCGGACGTTGGGCCGGCGGGCTGTGAGCTGGCAGCCGTTGGGTCAGCGGATGCACTGTCTTCCCGCACCCCGTGACGGGGGAACCGCCCGTCAGCGGTCACAGTCCCGCCAGCCTGGCCTCGCCGCGGGCCGCGAGCTGCTCGCGGAGCCGCGCTCCCTCTGCCTCCGGAAGCCCGGGGATGTGCGCGTTGGTGCCGGGCGATGCGGTGTGCAGCTTGACCGTGCAGAGGCCGAGGCTGCGCTCAACGGGGCCCACGGCGACGTCCACGTACTGCATCCGGCCGTAGGGCACAGCCATGGTCCGCTGGAAGAAGATGCCGCTGCGGACCAGGAGGTCGTCGTCGCGCTCGGCATAGCCGATGGCCCTGACCTGGCGCGGGATCAGCACCAGCCGCCAGAGGGCCACCACCAGCGTCACGGCCGGAACGGTGATGGCCAGCCACAGCGGCGGCCACCGCCACCACCCGAGCAGGACAAACACGAGCGGAAGGCTGAGGATTACGACGGCGGCCAGGTTGCCAAGTGCCCACTGCACCAGCCGTACGGTCACGAACTTCGGTGACACCCGGTGCCAGTCGATGCCGGGCGGGTCAATCGCCTCGGTACGCATATTCGCCTTCCCCGGCGGCTTCTCCCCGTGGTGCGCGGCCCGGCTTGCCGTCCACGCCCTTCGTATCGCCGTCCTCCGGCGGAATCTTGCAGAACCGCTCCACCACCAGGCCAACGATGATCATCACCAGGCCGCCGCCGGCCATGCCGAGCGCCAGCCAGGCGATGTCCTGGTGGCTGCGGAAGCTCCAGATCCGCAGCTGGTCCAGGAAGATTCCCACATGCCAGCCGAGAAGCACCGTTCCGGCGTAGGCGCAGGCCTGGGCCAGGATGAGCGTGCGGGCGGCGAGCAGCGGATCCAGTGCTGTTTTCTTTGCCGTGCTGTTGGGCTTGATGCTGTTACGCCAGCGCAGGATGCGGATACCCAGCACCAGGGTGATGGCCACGATCACGCCCATGGTGGCCAGCGCGGTGGCCGGCAGCACCGGAGTGGCCATGCCGTAGCGGCTCGTGATCACCGTTCCGGCCCAGCCGGCCACGGTCAGGATGACGCCGATCAACAGCAGCCGCAGCGGGTTAATGGGCTTCAACGGTCCGTCACCGCCCCGGCGGTCGGCATCCCGTCAAAGTCGCCGAAGCCATCGAACGGGGCAAGGTCGCCGTAGTCTTCCGCCCGGGCCGCGAGGGCACTGATGCGCTCCCCCTCAAGGGTGGCGGCGGGGTCGATCAGCGACCACGGGTACAGCACGAACGCCCGGCTGGCGGCGCGCGGGTGCGGCAGGGTCAGCACGGGATCGTCGCTGCGCACGTCGCCGTAGGTGATGATGTCGACGTCGAGCGTCCGCGGCCCCCAGCGAACCTCGCGGACCCGGTGGTGCTTGTTCTCCACCGCCTGGCAATGTTCCAGCAGCTCATGGGGAGTCAGGCTGGTTTCAACAGTGAGGACCATGTTCAGGAAGTCGGGTTGCCCCGGCGGGCCGCCCACGGCTTTGGTCTGGATGATCGGGGACACCGCAAGGAGGCGGACCTCCGGCGGGTCAACGAGGTCAGCCACCGCGCTGGACAGGGTGTCGTTGCGTTCGCCGAGGTTGCTTCCCAGGGCCAGGACCGCCTTGGTGTACACCGCGTTCACGGTGTGCCTCCGGAAGCGGGTTCCACCGGGCGGCCCGAAGCAACGGCGGGCCGTCTCCGGTGCACGGACACTGCCACGTCCCCGAAGGGCACCTCGATGGGCGCCTGGGGTTTGTGCACGGTGATGTCCACGGCCTGGAGACCAAACTCGGACAGCAGGCCGTCAGCGATCCGGACCGCCAGCGCCTCAATGAGGTTCAGCGGCTCCCCGGAAATCCAGTCGGTAATACGCTGCGCCACCTCACCGTAGTGGGCGGTGTCGCTGACGTCGTCGGACTCCGCAGCGGCGGCGAAGTCAAGATACAGGACGGCGTCCACCACAAATGGCTGGCCCTCGCGGCGCTCAAAATCAAACACACCATGATGGCCGACGGCCGTCACACCGGTCAGCGTAATCCTGTCCATGGTTCCCCCGGCGCTTACGGTGCTTTGGGTACTGCCGCCATGCGCGCGGCGACCTTGACGGCGTCAAGGCTGGATCCGACGTCGTGCACGCGGACGGCCCAGGCGCCGCGGGCGGCGCTGATTGCCGTAATGGCTGCCGTGGCTCCGTCACGCTCTTCCGGGGCTGCGGACTTTCCGGCCACCGTCAGGAGGGTGCCGAGGAACCGCTTGCGGGAGGCCGCAACCAGGACACGGTGGCCCAAGGCCTCCAGCTGCTCCAGGTTCTGCAGCAGTTCCCAGTTCTGGGCGTCGTTCTTCGCAAAACCCAGGCCGGGATCGACGATGATCTGCTCAGCGCTGACGCCGGCGGCATACAGCTTGTCCCGCACACCGGCCAGTTCTGCCACCACTTCGCCGGCCACGTCCGTGTATTCCGCAAGGGAGTTCATGGTGCGGGCATCGCCGCGGCGGTGCGTAAGGATGTACGGCGCCTTGGACGAGGCCACGAGCTCAGCCATTTCGGGTTCGATGGTCAGCCCGGAAACGTCGTTGATGATGGCGGCGCCGGCCTTCAGCGCAGCGGCTGCGGTAGCGGCGTGGGTGGTGTCGATGCTGACCAGGGCGCCAGCCTTGACCAGCGCTTCGATGACAGGGAGGACGCGCTTCTGCTCCTCGTCCGGGGAGACGTCCTCAGCGCCGGGACGGGTCGATTCCCCGCCGACGTCGATGATGTCCGCGCCGGCGTAAAACATGCGCAGGCCCGCGGCGATGGCGGTGTCCGCCGTGGCGTGCTTGCCGCCGTCACTGAACGAATCAGGGGTGACGTTGAGGATGCCCATGACCAGGGTGCGGTCTGTGGGCAGGTCCTCGAAGCGCGCGGCCGGGCGCGGTTTGCGCAGGATGGGGAGCGGCGAGGTTGCGGGCCCGGTTCCCGGGGCTGCAGCTAGTGAGTCCATGGTCTTGTGTGGTTACCTTCCGAGGATGAGGCTCATGGCCTCGGCACGGGTGGCCGGGTCATGAAGCTGCCCGCGGACCGCACTGGTGACGGTCTTTGCTCCGGGCTTGCGGATACCGCGCATTGACATGCACATGTGCTCGCATTCGACAACGACGATGGCCCCACGCGGCTTGAGGTGGAGGACCAGCGCTTCGACAATCTCCGTGGTGAGCCGCTCCTGAACCTGGGGGCGGCGGGCGTAGATGTCCACGAGCCGGGCCAGCTTGCTCAGTCCGGTGACCTTCCCGTCGTGGGAGGGAATGTAGCCCACATGGGCCACACCGTGGAACGGCACCAGGTGGTGCTCGCAGGTGGAGTAGAAGGGGATGTCCTTCACCAGGACCAGTTCTTCATGGTCCAGTTCGAACGTGGTGGACAGGACGTCGGCGGGGTCGTGGTGCAGTCCCGCAAAAACCTCGGCGTACGCCTTCGCCACCCGCTTGGGGGTGTCGATGAGTCCGCCCCGGTCCGGGTCCTCGCCGATGGCCAGGAGGATTTCACGGACAGCCGCTTCAATCCTTGGCCGGTCCACCTTGTGGTGCGGGGCATGGGTGGAACCGTCCCCCGCCGGGTTAGCGGCGGAGGCGGAAACGGCGTCGTCGTCGAAGGAAGTCACAGGGAAAGCTTAGCCGCGAAGGGTGTCCGGCCCCGATTCGGGGACGCCTCCCTGGAACGGTGCGTCTTCCGGAACGCCCTGCGGATGCGGCGGCTGGGCGTCCAGCGGCTCATCCAGGCGGGCCTGCTTGGCTTCCTCCTGGGCCTCGCGTTCTGCCCGCTCCTGGTGGGACTCCACAGGGCCGGCGGCCTGGACCGGACGGGATTCCTTGGACAGCCACACCTCGCGGAAATCGCGCTTGCGGATGTCACGGAATATTTCGGCGATCTCGGACTGGTTAAGGGTTTCCCGTTCCAGCAACTCCAGGGCGAGGCTGTCCAGGACGTCACGGTTCTCGGTGAGGATGGCGTACGCCTCGTCGTGTGCCTGGTCGATGAGGCGGCGCACTTCCTCGTCCACCACGTAGGCGATCTGGTCGGAGTAGTTGCGCTCGTGCCCGGCGTCGCGGCCCAGGAACGGCTCGCCGCCGCCCTGGCCCAGGCGCACGGCACCCACGCGTTCGCTCATGCCGTACTCGGTGACCATCTTGCGGGCGGTGCCGGTGGCCTTCTCGATGTCGTTCGAGGCGCCGGTGGACGGATCGTGGAACACGATTTCCTCGGCCACGCGGCCGCCCATGGCGTACGCCATCTGGTCCAGGAGCTCGTTGCGGGTGACGGAGTACTTGTCGTTGTCCGGCACCACCATGGTGTAGCCCAGGGCACGGCCGCGGGGAAGGATGGTGATCTTGGTGACCGGGGCCGAGTTCCGCAGGGCAGCCGCCACCAGGGCGTGACCGCCTTCGTGGTAGGCGGTGATCTTGCGTTCGTGTTCCTTCATGACCCGGCTGCGCTTCTGCGGTCCGGCCATCACGCGGTCGATTGCCTCGTCCAGGGCGCGGTCGTCGATGAGGTTGGCGTTGGAGCGCGCCGTCAGCAGGGCGGCCTCGTTAAGCACGTTGGCCAGGTCCGCACCGGTGTAACCGGGGGTCTTCTTGGCAACAGCCTTGAGGTCGACGCCGGGAGCCATGGGCTTGCCCTTGGCGTGCACCTGCAGGATCTGGTCACGGCCGATCATGTCCGGCGCCTCGACGCCGATCTGCCGGTCGAAACGGCCCGGCCGCAGCAGTGCGGGGTCCAGGACGTCCGGCCGGTTGGTGGCGGCGATCAGGATGACGTTTGTCTTGACGTCGAAGCCGTCCATCTCTACCAGCAGCTGGTTGAGGGTCTGCTCGCGTTCGTCGTTGCCGCCGCCAATGCCGGCACCGCGGTGGCGGCCGACGGCGTCGATCTCGTCCACGAAGATGATCGCCGGGGAGTTGGCCTTGGCCTGTTCGAAGAGGTCGCGGACACGGGACGCACCCACACCCACGAACATTTCCACAAAGTCCGAGCCGGAGATCGAGAAGAAGGGGACGCCTGCTTCACCGGCAACGGCGCGTGCCAGCAGGGTCTTACCGGTACCTGGAGGGCCGTACAGCAGCACGCCCTTGGGGATCTTGGCGCCAACAGCCTGGAACTTGGCCGGTTCCTGCAGGAATTCCTTGATCTCCTGGAGCTCTTCGACCGCTTCATCCGAACCGGCGACGTCCGCGAAAGTCACCTGCGGCATGTCCTTGCTGACCATCTTGGCCTTGGACTTGCCGAACTGCATGATCTTGGAGCCGCCACCCTGCATGCGGGTCATGAGGAACCAGAAGAGGGCGCCCAGCAGGATGACCGGAATAAGGAGGGACAGCAGGCCGGAGAACCAGTTGCTCTCGATGGGCTGGTCCGTGTAGCCCTGCGCCGGCTTGGAATCGGTGACAGCCTTGACCACGTCCGTGGCGCGGGCATCGACGAAGAAGAACTGGACGCTCTTGCCCTTGTTCTGGCCGTCCACCTCCAGGTCATCCTTCAGCGTGAGGTCAACGCGGTTCTCCCCGTCGAAGATTTTGGCCTGCTCCACGTTGCTGCCGGCAAGCAGTTCCAGGCCCTTATCGGTGTCGATCCGCGACGCACCGCCGGGGGCCAGCGTTGCAAAGGCCACCAGGAGCAGACCGACAACAACGACGATCCAGATGCCCGGGCCCTTGAAGAAATTCTTAGCTTTCATCTGTTCGGGGGCTGGCCCCGTCCCTTCCGGTAGTGCTGCACGGCGTGTACTTTGCGCGCGTGATGGTGCTGCGTCAGCTTCTAGCTATACACCGTCCGGAGTACATCACGCATGATGAAAAGCAAAAGTTCCCTGTGGGCGTAGCGGACATCGTTGCAGGCGGGCTAGGGGTTCCGGGGTGCGGCGACGGACGCGCGGGTGACCAGCGGACACTCCAGCACGGTGGTCCCGGCGCCCGCGGAAGAACCGTCCCCTGCTCCTTCGAGCGCATCGATAAGGTGGTTGGCGGCCCAGGCACCCATTCCGTAATGGGGCAGCGCCACGGTGGTCAGTCCGGGAAAGAGGCTGCCGGCCACCAGTTCCTGGTCGTCGAAGCCGACGACGGAGAGTTCGCCGGGGATGCTGAGGCCCAGTTCCGCGGCTGCCCGGTAGGCCCCCATGGCCATCTGGTCGTTGTAGCAGAACAGGCCCGACGGCGGGTGTTCGGTCCGCAGGATCCTCGCCGCTGCCTCGTACCCGCCCGCAGCGTCCGACGACGACGCCTCCACCGGCGCCAGGCCGCCGTCGAGCCCTGCCGCGGTGAGCGTGTCGCGGAAGCCGCGGAGTCGTTCAGAGGTGGATGGCACGTCCTGGACGTTGTTGATGAAGCCGATGCGGGTGTGCCCGGCGTCCAGCAGTGCGCGGACGGCGGTGCGGGCGCCGCCGTATTCGTCCGGGACCACTGAAGGAAAGCGCCCGTCGGCGGTGACGGCATCCACCAGGACGGCGGGCACCTTGCCGAGGTTGGCCGGCGCGTCCAGGACCCGGTGGTACATGGTGGCGTAGAGGATGCCGTCCACCTGCCGTTCCAGCACGGCCTCCACATCGCCTTCCCGCGATGCGGGACCGGCGGTGGCGGCGGTGTTGATGAGCATGAGGGTGTAGCCGCGGGCGCGGGCCGCGTCATCGGCGCCCAGGATGATCCGGCCGGAATGCGGTGTGGTGGCCACGTCCTCGCTGACCAGCCCCAACACGCCTGTGCGGCGGTTGCGGAGAGCCTGCGCCACGCGGTTGGGTTCATAGCCCAGCTGCTCCGCGGCCGCTTTCACCTTTTTGCGGGTTTCGGGGCTGATCCGGGCATACGTGACGTCGTTCAGGACGTGCGACACCGTGGTTGCCGACACCCCTGCGGCCACCGCGACATCCTTGATGCCAATATTCGACCTTGCCAAAATCAGACGTGCTGGTCCAGGTAGACGGGGTTGCCGTCGGGGTCAATCAGGATGGCACTCGCGGGCCCGGTGGTCTGCACGTCGGCCTCGGCGGCAAACGGGACGCCCTGCGCCTGCAGCTGCTTCTGGAGCTCCCGCACGTCCGTGAAGGGTTCCGTCGGCTTGGCGTCCTGGTCCCAGCCCGGGTTGAAGATCAGCACGTTCTTCTCGAGCATGCCCTTGAACAGCCCGATGTTCGTGTCCCCGTTCTTCATGATGACCCAGTTCTGGTCCGGGTCACCGGCGTACTGCGTGAACCCGAGCTTCCGGTAGAACTCCATGGAAGCTGCGAGGTCCTGCACGGCGAGGCCTACCGAGAAACCGCCGAGCTGCATGGTGGCCTACTCGTAGACGTGCGGGGCCAGGGTGCCCACGAAGTCCAGGTTGCGGTACTTCTCCGCGTAGTCCAGGCCGTAGCCCACCACGAACTCGTTGGGGATGTCGTAGCCCACGTACTTGACGTCGATCTGGACCTTGGCGGCGGTGGGCTTGCGGAAGGCGGTGCAGATTTCCACCGACGCTGTGCCGCGGGATTCCAGGTTGGTCTTCAGCCAGGAAAGGGTGAGGCCGGAATCGATGATGTCCTCGACGATCAGCACGTCCTTGCCCATCAGGTCCGTGTCAAGGTCCTTCAGGATGCGCACCACGCCGGAGGACTGGGTGCCGGAGCCGTAGGAGGACACAGCCATCCAGTCCATCGAGACGTGGCTGTGCAGCGCACGGGCCAGGTCCGCCATGACCATGACCGCGCCCTTGAGCACGCCCACGATAAGCAGTTCGCGGCCTTCGTAGTCCTTGTCGATCTGGGCAGCGAGTTCGGTGATGCGCTGCTGGATCTGTTCCTTGGAGTAGAGAACGTGCTTGAGGTCTGCCTGGACGTCGTTTGAATCCACCAAAGGCTCCTGTGTAGATGCGGGGTGCGACTAATGTGTGGCCGGTTTTAGCGGCCGGAATACTAGCTTCCCACAGCGCGCGGGTTCGCGGGGACCGGCCCCGGGCCGGTCTGCGGTCCCGGGCCCTTCGAGTTCGGCCAACGACAACCGGTAGGCGGCAACCCCGCCGGGCAGCTGCACCGGGCCCGCCGACCCCTGCCGCCGCAGCAGCGCTTCCGCCGCCACAAGGCGCCGATAGCTGGGCTGCTGGCCGCCGACGCCGGCCGCGGCCTTGGCGATCACGCGGAACCGGATGGCCGGGGCCAGGGCGCGCACTGCGTCCTCCGGAAGGCTTGCTTCGGGGCCGTTCCACTCCACCAGGGACGCGTAGGTGCTTTCCGCCACATCCTCGAGGTAGTCGGCGTCCAGTTGCAGGATCGAGGCCGTGCGCGCCAGTGATTCAGCCACGCCGGGGCCCAGCTTCTCCTCCAGGTGCGGGAGGACCTCCACCCGGGTCCGGGAACGGGCGAACGCGGGATCCGTGTTGGTGGGATCGTGCCAGGGGTCCAGCTCCTCCACCTCGCAGATCTCCTCCGTGTCGGCCCGGCGGAGCCCCAGGAAGGGACGGAGCAGCACGGCGCTTCCGGCCCCTGCACGGGTGGGCCGCATGCCGGCGAGTGACCGTGTCCCGGAGCCGCGGGCCAGGCCCAGCAGCACCTGCTCGGCCTGGTCATCCAGGGTGTGCCCCAGCAGGATGGCACCGGCACCCTGGTCCGCTGCTGCCGCTTCGAGCGCCGCGTGCCGGGCCTCGCGGGCGGCGGCCTCGGGGCCCATGCCGGCGCCTGCCACTGTCACGGTGTGGACATCGACCGGGGCGAGACCCAGTTCCCGAAGGGCACTGGCGGTGTCAGCTGCGATGCGGCCGGAGCCTTCCTGCAGCTGGTGGTTCACCACCACCGCCCCGACCGTGACGGGATGGCCGTCAATGCTGCCGCGGCGGGCGAAGTAGGCGGCGACGGCGGCCAGCGCCATGGAGTCCGGCCCGCCGCTGCAGGCCACCAGGACGTGCGCCGGATAGCCTGCCTGCGCCAGGGCGTCACCCAGCATTTTGCGCGCTGTGCCGACGACGGGCGCCAACCGGCCGGGCCGGCGTCGTCCGCTGCGCTGCGGCGCGGAATCCGGTGACGCGGGACTGGAAGACTGGGCGGGGCCGGAAGGCTGTGGTTCGGACTGCGTGGGGGGAAGGTCAGGCAATTACAGGCCCATCCGCTCAAGCCACAGCTTGGCGTCGTGGATCTCGGGCTCGGTGGGCAGGTGGTCGGCCGATTCCCAGACCCGGTTGAAGCCCTCCATTCCGGCCACGCCAACCACGGCGCGGACAAAGCGGGCGCCGTCGGAGTACTGCCGCATCTTGGCATCCAGGCCCAGCAGGCTGCGGATGAACTTCTCCACCACGCCACGGTCCTTGCCGCGGTCGTTGAACCGCTGCCGGATGGTCTTGACTGAGGGAACGATGCTGGCGTCCACAGCGTCCATCACCACGTTGGCGTGGCCTTCGAGCAGACTCATCACGGCCGTGAGGTGCGAGATGGCGGCTTTCTCCTCCGGATCCTGCAGCAGGTCCAGGATGGCGCCGCGGCCCGGCGTGTTGCCGGTAGCGGAGCGGTCCTTCAGTGAACGCGCAGCGGCCGAGGCCCGGTCCATCAGCGAATCGACATTGCCCAGCAGGTGCCCGCTGAGGTTGTCGATCTGGTCCAGCATGTGGTGGCGCAGCCAGGGGGCGGCGGCGAACTGGACCCTGTGGGTCTGTTCGTGCAGGCAGACCCACAGCCGGAAGTCCTCGGGCGCCACGTTGAGTTCGCGCTCCACGGAAACGATGTTGGGGGCCACCAGCAGGAGCCGCCCGGCAGCCGGGGCGGAAGAGTTTTCGGCCAGCGCCGCGAACGGATCGTACTGGCCCAGGACCTTGCTGGACAGGAACGCCAGGACTGCGCCCAGCTGGCTGCCGGTAATGGCGCCGCTGACACTGGCCGCGGAAGGGCTCAGCGAACCGCGCCGGCTGTCCAGCATCTTCTGCATGGCCGGCTTCAGCATTACGGCGAAGGACTGCGTGTTTGCCTTGGCCCACGAGGCCCGGTCCACCACCAGCACCGAGGAATCCCGGAGATCCCGGGCAGCTTCCAGGCCGGTGATCTCGTGAACGTGCGGAACGGAGGCGTCGGCGAGCCTGCGGAGGCTGTCCACGGCTTCGTTGATGGCTGCCGGCTTCAGGTCCGGCCCGGCAGGAGCCAGCCGTGCCGCAGTGGAAGCCGCAAGGTCCCAGTTGATCAGGGAAGCGGCATCAGCAGATGAGATGGGGGCGGACTGGGCTGCAGTGGACTCCATAGGTCCCATCAGAACACAGCGGGCCGGGGATCGTCCTTAAGTTCGCTCACCGGCGAAGCGAAGGTACCGGCGGGCCGCCACTCTCACAGCCGGAGCACAGGAGGGCAATAGGCCAGGCCTAAACTGCGGCGGCATCGTGGTGGCTACACCGCAGAAGCGGCCCTGGCCAGCACCGTGCGTGCGGGCCAGGGCCGCCCAAACCCCTCAGGAGGACACCATGATCCCGTACCGTCCCATCGCTCCCCTGACCGCCGGCCCGAAGAAGGGCTGGAAGGCCGTGGTTGCCGCCGTCCTGGTGGCAGCACTCCTGGGGACCACTGCCCCCATGGCGGTGGCCGCGGAACCGGTCGCCGTGGCCGGCCCTGCCTATGGCGTTACAGATACCAGGGAAGCGCGCTGACCTACCGGCAGCCGCACCCTGCGAGCGCCGTTGCCGCCCGGTCCAGCGCCACCTTGTTGCCCGCGGCGCCGGGCGTCAGCCCGTTGCCGATGAAGGAGAACACCAGGAGCCGGCCGTCCGCGTCAACGACGTAGCCGCTGAGCGCCAGGACAGTGTTGAGTGTTCCGGTCTTGGCCCGGACCAGCCCCGCACCCTGGACGGTGGACTCGTCGCCGTAGCGGGAATCAAGGGTTCCGGTGAGGCCGGCCACCGGGAAGCCGTCCAAGGCCGCCCTGAGCCTGGCGTCGGTGCCGGTGGTGATGGCCCGGACCACCTCGGCGAATTGGCCGGCCGAGACCTGGTTGCCCATCGCCAGGCCGCAAACGTCCACCAGCGTCAGGGGGCCTGGCGCGATTCCTGCCTGGGCCAGCTGGCTGCTGACGGCCGCCGTGGCGCCGTCGTTGCTGCCCGGACCACCGTCCGCAAGGGACGCCATCCGGCCCATGACCTCGGCCAGGTAGTTGTCTGATTCCTGCAGCAGCAGGTCCACCTGGTCCGCCACCGTGGCTGACTGCACCTCGGCCAGGACGCCGGGCCGTTCGGTTCCGGCAGCCTGGGCAGCCGAGCCCGCTCCCGGTGAACGGTCGACGCCGGCCGCTACGGTCAGCCCCGCGGCGGCACCTGCGGCGCGGAGCCGGGCCGCGAATTCCTCCGCGGCGGACTGCGCCGCGTCCTGCGGGCGCGGCCCCGTGGTCACGGCGGGGTCGTAGCGAGCAGAGTTCATGGCCAGCGGATACAGCGGCGCCACTTCGCCGGCCGCCACGTCGCCCTCCTGCCAGGCAGGGTTCAGTGCCGGCCCGGTAAACAGGGAATCGTCCAGCAGGACCTTGATTTCGCCCGATGCTCCATTGGCCTGCAGGGATGCCACAGTCTGTTCCGCGAGGGTGGTGAGGCCTGCCCTTCCCATTACCTGGCCCGGCTTCGATTCACCGGGTCCGAGCAGGACGTCGCCGCCGCCCACCAGCACCACCTGGTTGGCGGCCGGCCCCTCCACCACCCGCGTGGCGAATGTATGGTCCGGGCCCAGTGCGCGCAGGGCGGCCACGGAGGTCAGCAGCTTCATGTTCGAGGCCGGCACCCGGCTGTCGGCGCCGCCCCGGTCGAAGAGGACCTGGCCTGTCAGCGCATCCTGCACGATGCCCGTAAAAGTACCGTCGCCGTCGGCCTTCAGCAGCGGGTCCACCTGGGCCGACAGAACGGCGGGGTTCGGGACCGGGGCGGTGGATTGCAGCGGATCCAGTCCTTGCGGGGACGCCAAGGCAGTCGGTTCGCGCTGCCAGGGCGGGGCCTCGGGCGCAGGGGCGGGAGGCTCGGGGCCGAGGAACCCGGGGGCGACGAGTGCCGCCGCCGGGAGGGCAAGAACCAGCAGGAGCGCCGCGAGCAGAAGGAGGTGCCACGGTTTTCCGGGGCCGGCGGACCTCCCCGGAAGGCCCAGCGCCGCGGCCTTCAGCGCACGGCGGTGCCACGCTTCCGCGCTGGTGGTTTTGGTCATGCCGGTGCCGGTCCTCAAGTCCTGAAATTTCCCCACAAGTTCCTGATTCCAGGGCCTCTCGCTATATCCTCAATAATAGTCGGCGGCACGGACACTCCTTTTTGTGGGCCGTCAAGTGTGCCGCGCACCCCCTGTAATCGCTGAGGAGCGTTCCCATGAAGCACGACGTGACCATCGAGATCCCCAAGGGATCGCGCGTCAAGTACGAAGTCGACCACGAGACCGGCCGCGTCCGCCTGGACCGCGTCCTCTTCACCTCCATGCAGTACCCCACGCACTACGGTTTCTTCGAGAACACCCTGGGCGAAGACGGCGATCCGCTGGACGCACTGGTGCTCCTGCAGGACTTCGACCTGCACCCCGGCGTCATCGTTGAATCCCGCCCCATCGGCGTCTTCAACATGACCGACGACGGCGGCGGAGACGCAAAGGTCCTCTGCGTTCCTGTTGATGCGCGCTTCGACCACATCCAGGAAGTCAGCGACGTCAGCGAATTCCTGATCAAGGAAATCGAGCACTTCTTCACCCGTTACAAGGACCTGGAGCCGGGCAAGTGGGTCAAGGCCGAGGGCTGGGGCGACCGCGCCGCCGCCGAAGCCGAGCTGGAAGCGTCCATCAAGCGTTACGTCCCCACCGGACACTGATCCCCGCCGTCCCCCTAGCCTCGCTCCGCTTGGCCAGGGAAGCCTGACGGCGTGGTCCCAGTCATACGACCGACGGCGGGTGGCCGGCTTTTCGAAGCCCGCCACCCGCCGTCGTTGTCCCAGGATGTTGTGGCAAGGTGGGGCTGTGAATTCCGAGCCAGCCGTGACGTCCGAGCTTCTGTTCCATCCACCGTGCGGGCCCGTCAGCGGCTGGCGGGACGGCGCGGTACTCCGCGCCACGGGCATCCCCTACGCCACGGCGGCCCGCTTCCAGCCTCCTGCTGCGGCGGCGGACTGGACCGAAACCTTCGCCGCCACCTCGTTGGCGCCGGCCTGCCCGCAGGGACCCGTCCCGTTCCTCGATGACGTCCTGGGCACCCGGTACGGCGAACTTCCCGGCAGCGAAGACTGCCAGAACCTGTCCATCACCATGCCCGGAGACCTCAGTCCCGGCGAGACGCTGCCCGTGATGGTCTGGATCCATGGCGGCTCCTACACCACCGGGTCCGGGGACCTCGCCATCTTCGACCCCGCCCGGATTGTGGCCGAGAACCGGGTGATCGTGGTGTCGGTAACCTACCGGCTGGGTTTGTTCGGCTTCCTCGCCACCCGCACCGGCAGGCCGGCGAACCTGGGCCTGCTGGACCAGCTGGAGGCGTTCCGCTGGGTGCAGCGGAACATCGCGGCATTCGGCGGCGATCCCGGCTGCGTCACGGCGTTCGGGCAGTCTGCCGGCGGTGATGCCATCGCCCACCTGATGGCCACCCCCGAAGCGCCGTCGCTGTTCCGGCGCGCCATCATCCAGAGCGCGCCGCTGGGGATTGCCCGCGGCCGGGCACGGATGAACCACGCCATGGGGATCGCGGCGGAATCGGTGACGGAGGAGACCCCGGCCATGGACGTGGTGGACCGGGAGGCACAGGTGGCGCAGGTGTCGCGGAAGTTCGGGATGCTGGCCGCCATGCCGTTCGGCACCCAATACGGCCACGCCCCGCTGCCTGAGGAGAAGGACATTGCCGCCGCTTGGGACCGGTCTGCGCCGGGCATCGACATCCTGATCGGCCACACCTCGGAGGAAGCGCGGCTTTTCCTCCCCCGGAGTCCCTTCCTGATGCGCCTGCTCAAGGTACCCGGAGTGGGGGCCGCCGCGGTGCGCGCCGTCGACTGGGTGGTCACCGAAACCGTCTACGGCTGGGCGTCCCGGAAGTTCGCACGCCGCCACAAGCGCGCAGGAGGACGGGCCCACCGCTACCTGCTGACCTGGCATGCGCCGGACAACCTCTTCGGCGCAGCCCACACCATCGACCTGCCGCTGCTCCTGGGCAACCGGGGAACCTGGGACGGCGTGGGGCTGATCGCCGGCGCTCCGTGGGAGAAGGTGGACATGACCGGCCGGCTGGTCCGGGCTTTGTGGGCCGGCTTCGCCCGAGGGGATGACCTGGGCGAGGCCGGCGCTGTTGACGATGCGCTGCACTACCGGAGGGTCTGAGGCCGGATGAGGACCCTCGGCGTGGACCTGGCGGCGGCCACCAAGAAAACCGCCGCCGCCGTCATCGAATGGGACCTGGATTCCCGTGGCCAGGGCCGAGCCACGCTCGCCCACCTGGCCCTGGACGTGGACGACCAGACGATTGTGGACCTGTTCGGCACCAGCGACATGACCGGCGTCGACTGCCCTGTCGGCTGGCCGGACGCGCTTATCCCGTTCCTCACCGGGCACCTGGACAACGTTGCGGCGCCGGTGCTCGAACACGACGGCATCGCCGGCCGGCGGCTCCTGGCCTACCGGGACACGGACCGTTTCTGCACTGCCCGGACAGGGCTGATTCCGCTGAGCGTTTCGGCGGACCGGCTGGCCCACCCTGCCATGCGCTGCGCGGTGATCCAGGCGAAGATCGCTGCCCTGCACGGCCCCCAGTCCCGGGACGGCTCCGGACGGCTGGCCGAGGTGTATCCGGCGGCCTCGCTCAAGATCTGGGGCCTCAACGGCCGCGGCTACAAGGGCCGCGGCGCCACGGAAACCGAACGGCTCGGCGTGCTCCTCGAAGCCCTCCGGACGCAGGCGCCGTGGCTGGACCTGGCCGGGCACGAGTCCCAACTGGCGGCCTCGGACGACCTGTTCGACGCCGTCGTCGCCTCGCTGACCGCCCGGGCCGTGGCCCGCCGTCGTACGCTCCTCCCCGATGAGGCGCACGCGCAGGCCGCCCGCAGCGAAGGCTGGATCCATCTGCCCTCCTGCGGGCTCAGCGGCCTCCCGGACTGACGTCCCAAGAAGGAGACTGGGCTCAGCCGCCCAACTTCCAGTTCCGGATCTCCTCCGGGTCCTCGCCGTGGGTGCGGGTGTGCGCGCGGGCGCTGTCGCGGCGGTCCTGCAGCTCCTGCCGCAGGAGTGAGTACTTCTCGGCCAGGCCGGGAACCCGGTCCATGGCGTCGATGGCCAGCGTGAAGCGGTCGATCCCGTTGAGCATGGCCATGTCGAACGGGGTGGTGGTGGTGCCCTCCTCCTGGTAGCCGTGCACGTGCAGGCCCTCCTGGTTGGTGCGCTTGTACGCCAGGCGGTGGATCAGGGTGGGGTAGCCGTGATACGCGAAAATGATGGGCTTGTCCGCGGTGAAGATGCCGTCGAAGTCCCTGCCCGGCAACCCGTGCGGGTGCTCGCTCTCATCCTGCAGGCGCATCAGGTCCACCACGTTGACCACCCGGACCTTCAGCCCCGGGACCCCGTTGCGCAGCAGTTCCGCGGCGGCCACGGTCTCCACGGTGGGAACGTCGCCCGCGCAGGCCAGCACGACGTCGGGCTCCTCGCCGGCCACCTCGGAACCGGCGAACGTCCAGATTCCCAAGCCGCGGCGGCAGTGGTTGGCGGCGTCCTCCGGACCCAGCCAGGTGGGTGAAGGCTGCTTTCCGCTCACCACCACGTTCACGCAGTCCGTGGACGCCAGGCAGTGCTCCATGACGGAGAGCAGGGTGTTGGTGTCCGGCGGCAGGTACACCCGGATAACCTCCGCCTTCTTGTTCACCGCATGGTCGATAAACCCCGGGTCCTGGTGCGAAAAACCGTTATGGTCCTGCTGCCAGACATGCGAGGACAGCAGGTAGTTGAGCGACGGCACAGGCTGGCGCCACGGCAGCCGGCGGTGCACCTTCAGCCACTTGGCGTGCTGGTTGAACATCGAATCGACAATGTGGATGAAGGCCTCGTAGCAGTTGAAGACGCCGTGCCTGCCGGTGAGGAGGTAGCCCTCCAGCCACCCCTGGCACAGGTGCTCGCTGAGGACCTCCATCACGCGGCCCGACCGCGCGAGGTGCTCGTCGGTGTCGTCGATCCGGTACTGCCACACCTTATCGGTGACCTCATAGACGTTCTGCAGCCGGTTCGACGCGGTTTCGTCCGGGCCGAACAGGCGGAAGTTCTCCATGTTCTGCGCAATCACGTCCCGCATCCACGAGCCCAGCGTGATCATGGGGCTCACGCGGTCCGTTCCCGCTGCTTCAACGTCCACGGCGTGGTCCCGGTAGGCGGGCAGCTTCAGGGCACGCCGCAGCACTCCGCCGTTGGCATGTGGTGTGGCGCTCATCCGGAAGTCCCCGGCGGGGGCCGCCTCGGCGACGTCCGCACGGAGCCGCCCATCGCCGTCGAACAGCTCTCCCGGACGGTAGGACTGCAGCCACTCCTCCAGCTGCTTGAGGTGTTCGCCGTTGGTGCGCACCTCGGACAGCGGCACCTGGTGTGCCCGCCAAGTTCCTTCCACCTGCAGCCCGTCCACCGTCCGCGGACCGGTCCAGCCCTTCGGCGAGCGCAGCACGATCATGGGCCAGCGGTGCCCCGGGTGTTCCCCGGAGGTACCGTCCCCGGCGCCGTTGTGGGCGTTTCCGGCGTTGCGGTGCTCAGACTGGATGGCGCGGATGTCCGCGAGGCATTGGTCCAGGACCCCGGCGAAGTCCTGGTGTGCCTGCCCGGTGTTGCCCGGGTCCTGCACCGTGACGAAGTACGGTTCGTGCCCGTAGCCGCGCAGCAGCTGCTCCAGCTGGTCCTGGGGCATGCGGGCGAGCACCGTGGGGTTGGCGATCTTATAGCCGTTGAGGTGCAGGATGGGCAGGACGGCGCCGTCCGACGCCGGGTCCAGGAAGTTGTGCGAGTGCCAGCTGGCTGCCAGCGGACCGGTTTCGGCCTCTCCGTCGCCGATCACAACCGCTGTCACCAGCTGGGGGTTGTCCAGCACCGAGCCGTAGGCGTGGGCCAGGGAATAACCGAGTTCGCCGCCCTCGCTGATGGACCCCGGGCTCTCCGGTGCCGCGTGGCTGGGGATGCCGCCCGGGTAGGAGAACTGGCGGAAGAGTTCCGCGAGGCCGGCTTCGTCGTTGCCCACGTGGCCGTAGATCTCCGAATACGTTCCCTCCAACCAGGCATTGGCCACGACGGCGGGGCCGCCATGGCCGGGACCGGCGATGAAGAGCATCTCGGCAGCGTCGCGGCGGATGACGCGGTTCAGGTGGGCGTACACGAAATTGAGCCCAGGGGTGGTGCCCCAGTGGCCCAGCAGGCGGGACTTGGTGTCTTCCGGGCTCAGTGGCCGGCGCAGCAGCGGGTTGGAACGCAGGTAGATCTGGCCGACGGAGAGGTAGTTGGCGGCGCACCACCAGCGGTCCACGAGCTCGAGTTCCCGGCGGCCCATGGCGCCCTGCGCTGCGGTTGTTTGCCTTTCGGTTGCCTGCCCTGCGTTGCCGTTTCCCTTGACTTCATTCCCAGTGCTGCCGGTCATAACCATCCTCACCTTGGGGTTCATGCCGTGCCCGGCCGTTCCTCCATCGCAACATCTCAGCGGCGCAGGCACAACCACCAGGTGCTGTCCACATGGGCAGATGTCCCCCTCGTTGCCGGTACGGAGCAGGGTAGATTGAAGGTGTTTTGGACAGTTCGAATAGTGGGGGAACGGACGTGACCGACGTATACGGCACGGCAGCAACGCAGTCACGCGCGGAAGCAGCCCTGTGGAAAAGCGCCCGCCAGCGGGTCAAGACTCTGAGGAACGGGACCCGGGTGGTGGATTCCACCATCTGGCAGTCCGTCAAAGCCTGGGCCGTGGATTTCGGCATCGTGGCTGTCCTGGCCATCACCGCCGCCGTGCTGGTGGGTACCTCCCTGCCCGGGACCGCGGGCAAGGCCGCCGGCGCTGCTGCCGCCACCTGGCTCATCGCACCCTGGCTGTACGGGTTCTGCTGCGCGGGCGGCCGGTCCCTGGGTTCGCTGGCCTCGCAGACGGAAGTGGTCCGGATCAGCACGGGCGAAGCACCGGGGTTCTGGCGGGCCGGCTGGCTCATGTTCGCCCGGACCGTCCTGTTCACCGTGATGATCCTGGTGCTGATCATCAGCACCGCGGAGGGCTCTTCTCCCTCCGGCGCCGAGCCGAAGGGACGGCACCTCACCATCGACCGGAGGTTCCCGAAACTTCCGGCGGGAGCACCCGAAGTCCCGCCCTACGACCAGCCCACGGCCGCTTGACCAGCCGTAATACTTGCCCTCGCACATTTCCTACTTACCGGTAGTGTGTAGCCA
The DNA here is from genome assembly GCF_042731175.1 of Pseudarthrobacter sp. NPDC059871. Taxonomy (NCBI): domain Bacteria; kingdom Bacillati; phylum Actinomycetota; class Actinomycetes; order Micrococcales; family Micrococcaceae; genus Pseudarthrobacter; species Pseudarthrobacter sp. NPDC059871. Next base: position 226,598 of record NZ_JBHWJV010000002.1, on the reverse strand, counting down.
GAATGTTCACGCTGACAATCAACCAGACGGACAGCCGGCGCGACGGTGACCGGGTGCCGCAGTTACTCAAAGACCTGCGGCACATTCCCGCGCGCCTGGACTTTGACCGATCGGTCGAGGACGAAGTCCAGGGCATTGTTGACTGCCCGGAACAGGCGGTGGAGGCGGCACTGGTCGCCCTGCGCAGCGGCCAGTGGTACGTGGGGATCGGCGTAGGGCCGGTCAACGAGCCGCTGCCGAACCAGATCAAAGACGCTTCCGGCCACGGCCTGGTGTACGCCCGCCGGGCAGTGGACCGGCTGCGGAACAGCAAGGAGCGCGTTCCGGTGGCCGTCGAAGGGCCCCTTGCGGACATTGCCCACGACGCCGAGGCGGTCCTCCGCCTGCTGGGCCACATTGTGCGGGACCGGTCAGGCGCGGAATGGCGGGTGCTCGACCTGCTGACTCCGGGTGTCCGCGGCCAGCAGAAGGCGGTAGCCCAGGAGCTGGGCATCACCACCCAGGCGGTCAGCAAAGCCGTAGCCAGGGCGCAGTGGAACGAGGAACACGCGGCCAGGCCGGCAGTTGCCCGGCTGCTGGCCCTGATCCTTGAGGTGCGGTAGCAGCGCTACTTTGCTGTTGCGGCCATGACGGGCTCGCCGTTGAAGTATTCGAGCTGCCACCCGTCGATGGCGTGGTGGTGCGCCAGGTTCAGCGCGGCGTTGTCCACGCTGGGAAGGGTTTCGCCGATGGCCCGGCTGAGGCTGACGCGCAGGAGCGTGCCGTGGGTGACCACCAGGAGCCGCTGGCCGCTGAACTCCCCGGCGAGCGCTTCCAGGGCTGTGAGGCCGCGGCTGGCAGCTTCGTCCTCGCTCTCGGCACCCTTGAAGCCGCCCGGAATACGCAGCGCCTCCAATTCGGGACCGGCCTGCATCCCCTCGGCGGGCCCGAAGCTGCGCTCAGTCAACTCCGGAACGCGCCGGGACACCGTAAGGCCCAGCCCTTCGGCGATGAGGTCGGCGGTTTCCGCGGCACGGCTCAGCGGAGAGGAGACGATCGCATCCCATTCGTACGGCGAAAGGACGGCGGCGGCGTCACGCGCCTGTCCCCGGCCCACCTCGTTCAGCGGAATGTCGGTGGACCCCTGGAGCCGGCGCTCGGCATTCCAGTCGGTCTGGCCGTGGCGGACGAGGGCAAACGTCGTAAGGGTCATGCCTTCCATTCTGCCTTGTACGCACCTGGGTTACGGAACCGCGCCGAGGCGAGGGAGACCGCGTGGCCGCAGCCGCGGGCTGTGGTGGCCCGAAGCCTAGAGGAGGCTGCGCAGCACGTGCGCGGCGCCGTCGTCGTACACGGAATGGGTGACTTCGTCCGCGATGGCGATGACCTCTTCCGGGGCCTGGCCCATGGCCACTCCCCGGCCGGCCCAGCCGAGCATCTCGATATCGTTCCTGCCATCGCCCACAGCCACCGTGCGGCTCGGATCAATGCCGAGCTGGAGGCGGAGGTTTTCCAGGGCGCTGGCCTTGGTCACTCCGGCGGCGGCGATGTCCAGCCACGCCGTCCAGCCCACCGAGTAGGTAACGCCGGCGAGGCCGATGTGGTCGATGGCCTCGTTGAACTCCTCGGGGGTGTTTTCGGTGCTGAACACCACCACGCGCACGGCCGTGGCGTCCAGCATGGTCTGGAAGTCGACGCCGATGGCCTCGACGCCAAAGCTCGCGTCCTGGAACCGCTCAGTGGAGAGGAAATTGCCGTCGGCGTCCTCAAGCGCGTACTTGGCCGACGGGAGCCGCTCGCGGAGTGCCCGGAGCGCGGGTGCGGGATCGAAGGTGGCCTTGTGGATAATCTCGTAGCCGCCGTCGAGTTCGGGGTGCAGCCGCAGCGTCACGCCGCCGTTGCAGCACACCGCGTAGCCGCGTTCCACGCCGATCTTTTCGATAATGGGCAGCGTGGCGTTCAGGGACCGCCCGGTGGCGATCATCACCTCGTGGCCGGCTTCCACCACGGCCTGTGCGGATTCCCGGACGGCCGGAGACATGTGGCCGTCGTGGTCCACCAGGGTGCCGTCCACGTCCAGGGCAACCATCAGTTGCCGGCCATTGAGTGCGCTGTTGTTGGGTTCTGTGTCTCGCCGGTCATCGTTGCCGGCGACTGAGGTTTCAGTCAGGGTTGTCATTGTTCCAGTGAAACAGACGCCCCCAAACGCCGCTAGGACGCGCGCCACAGGTTTGTTGAACACCCGGTAAATACTCACAGGTTGTCCACGCTGTGAATGTTTACCCCGGCCGGCAGTCCAGGCCCTGCGTCGGCACCCGGCGCGCGTCAGGTCCCGGCCCTACACCGCCAGCGTCCGCCGCCCCGGTACAGCCGAGATCAGCTCCTGTGTATACCCGTGTTCGGGCCGCTCCAGCACCGATTCCGTAGATCCGGCTTCCAGCAGTTCCCCGCCGCGCATCACGGCCACGCGGTCCGAGACCTGCTGCACCACCGCGAGGTCGTGCGAGATGAAGAGGTAGCTCAACCTGTCCTGCACCTGGAGCTCGGCAAGAAGGGCCAGGATCTGGGCCTGCACTGACACATCCAGCGCGGACACTGCTTCATCCAGCACCACCAGTTCCGGACGCAGGGCCAGGGCGCGGGCAATGGCCACCCGTTGGCGCTGCCCGCCGGACAGTTCTGCGGGATGCCGCCGCCCGTAGTCGGCCGGCAGGTGCACCGCGTCCAGCAGCCCGGCCACCCTCGCCCGGCGGTCCGACGGCGTCCCCTCACCGAAGGCGCGCAGCGGTTCGGCCACGCTGTCCGCCACGGTGAAGCGGGGATCCAGCGAGGCGTAAGGGCTCTGGAAAACCACCTGGAAGCGGCGCCGGAGCTGTCGCAGCCGCTCACCCCGCGCGGCGGTGAGGTCCTCGCCGTCGAACGTCACGGAACCGCTGGTTGGCTTGTCCAGCCGCAGCAGCAGCCGGGCCACTGTACTTTTGCCCGATCCGCTCTCCCCCACCAGCGCCAGGGTTTCGCCGCGCAGGATCTCGAGCGAGACGTTGTTGACCGCGGTGAGGGTGCGCGGCCCCTTGGCCGTCCGCGGCAGGTGGAAGACCTTCCGCAGGTTCCGCGCCTCCACCAAGGGACCCTCGGAACCAGTAGGCCCCGGGGCAGCCGCGGCGGCGGTGCCATCCGGCCGGGTGACGCCGGCCACGGCGGGCCGGAGCCGTTTGGGGCTCAGCCCGGGTGCAGCGGCGATCAGCTGCCGGGTGTAGGCGTGCCGGGGACTGCCCAGGACCTGGGCAGCTGACCCTGCTTCCACGATCTCGCCCTGGCGCATCACGATGATCCGGTCGGCACGGTCTGCTGCCACGCCAAGATCGTGCGTGATCAGCAGGACGGCGGTCCCCAGCTCCGCGGTGAGCGCCGCAATGTTGTCCAGGATCTGCCGCTGCACGGTGACATCCAAGGCACTGGTGGGTTCGTCGGCGATCACCAGCCGGGGCCGCGCGGCGAGCGCGGAGGCAATCAGCACCCGCTGGCGCATCCCGCCGGAGAACTGGTGCGGGTACTGCCGTGCCCGGGATTCGGCGTCCCGGATGCCGCTCTCGGCCAGCAGCCGGACGGCATCCCGGCGGGCCTCCTTCTTCGGCTGCAACCGGTGGATGGTGAGGGCCTCGGCCACCTGCGCCCCCACTTTCTGCAGCGGATCCAGCGACGCCGTGGGGTCCTGCGGGATCAGGCCGATGTCCCGGCCCCGGACGCCCTGCCACTCCTTGCGGGTGAGCCGGGAGAGGTCCGCACCGGCAAAGACCACGGACCCGGAATCCGTCCGCGCGTTCCCCGGCAGCAGGTTGATGATGGCGTGCGCGGTGGTGGTTTTACCGGAGCCGGATTCGCCCACGATCGCCACCACTTCCCCGGCGTTGACCTCGAAACTTACGCCGTGCACGGCTTCCCTGGGCGTGCCGTCCACCAGGTAGCTGACGCGCAGCCCCTCGACTTTCAGGAGCGGTTCGGCGGCTCCTGTGGGCGGGCTGTCCTGCGCTGGAGTAGCCGTCATGTCCTGTTCCTTTCGGGGTCCTGGAAAGCGTGCGAGATGCGGTTGGTGGAGAGGACCACGGCGGCGATCACCAGGCCGGGCAGCGTCACCAGCCACCATGCGGCCACCAGGTAGTCGCGTCCGCCGGCCACCAGTGAACCCCATTCGGCGGCCGGCGGCGGGGCGCCGAAGCCGAGGAAGCTCAGCGAGGAGATGGACAGCACTGCCATCCCGAATTCCAGGGCGGACAGCGCCAGCACCGGCCCGGCGGCGTTCGGCAGGACATGCCGGAGCAGGATGCCGTGCCAGCGGACGCCGGAGGACCGGGCCGCCTCAACGTAGACCGCCGATCCCACGCGGAGGGATTCGGCGCGCATGATACGGGCGAAGTTGGCCACGCTGGCGATGCCCACCGCGATGGCGATGTTCACCGTGCCGAAGCCCAACACCGTGATGAGCGCCAGCGACAGCAGCAGGCTGGGGATGGCGAGCAGGACGTCCATGACGCGCATGATGGCGTCGTCCACCCATCCGCGCAGGAACCCTGCGAGCAGGCCGAGCAGCGAACCTGCCACCAGCCCCACTGCCACCGCAACGGCTGTGGCCGCCAGCGATGTCGCTGAGCCGTGCACCACCCGGGAGAACAGGTCCCGGCCCAGGCTGTCCGTCCCGAACCAGTGTTCGGCGGACGGCGGTTTTAGCCGGGCCGACGGAACGCCGGTGTCCGGCGGCCAGTGCGTGAACGCCCCCGGAATCACGGCCCACAGGATCACCACGGCGATGACCAGGACGGCCAGGACCAGTCCCGGGCTCTTGAGCAGGACCCTCCCCGTGCGGGCAAGCCGCACAACCGCAGGGGGTCCTGCAGTCCCGCGTCCGACGGCGGCGGGTGCGGTTGTCCGCCCGGCGGCGGGCAGCGGGTCCCGCACCTCATCCCTTCCGGGGTCTGGTGCGTCCGCTGCCGGTCCCGGGCTGTCCCGGAGAAGTTGCTGCGACATGATGCCTCCTAGGCGGTGGCCCTGGCCGCGGTGTTGATGCGGGGGTCCACAAGCGGGTAGATCAGGTCAACGATCAGGCTGGTGATCACGAAGATGGCGGCGGCCAGCACCACGAGCGTCTGGACCACCGGGATGTCACGGCTGTTGACGGCGGTGACGGTGAGCCGGCCAATTCCCGTGCGGGAGAAAACCGTTTCGCTGACCACGGCCCCGGCCAGCAGGTTTCCGACCAGGATGCCCAGCATGGTCAGGGTGGGAATGGCCGCGTTGCGCAGGGCGTGCCCGAAGTGGATCAGCGCGTCGCTGGCGCCCTTGGCCCGGATCTGCTCAATGTACGGTTCACCGAGGGTCTGGTGCAGGCTGCGGATCAGCAGCTGGGCAATCACCGCCGAGGTGGGGATCGCCAGGGTCAGCGCGGGAAGCACCAGGCTCTGGGCGCCGTCGTTCCCCAGTGCAGGGAACAGCCGGAGCCGGAAGGAAAAGAACTGCAGGAGCAGCAGCCCGATCCAGAACGTCGGCACCGCGATGCCCAGCGGCGGCAGCGAGGCCACCAGCTGGCGGACCCAGCGGTTGCGGCTGAACGAGGCCGCGATAGCCAGTGCACTGCCCAGCAGCACGGCCAGCGCAAACCCGGCCGCCGCGAGCTTGATGGTTTCGGGCAGGACTTCCCCCACTGCCTGGGTGGCGGCCACACCGTTCTTGATGGACACCCCGAAGTCCAGCTGCAGGGCCTTGAACAGCGCTATCACGTACTGCTCGTGCAGCGGCCGGTCCAGCCCGTACTCGCTGCGCAGCTTGGCTACCAGCGCCGGGTCCACCGAGTTCTGTTCGTCCCCGCTGGCCATGATGCTCACGGCGTCCCCGGGAAGGAGGTAGAGGATCAGGAAGGACACGGTGTACGCGGCCCAGAGGACGAACGCCCCCTGCAGCAGCCGCCGTCCGACGTAGCGGATCACTGGGACAGCCAGGCGTCGTAGAAGTCCAGGCGGCTGGAGGCTTCAAACGCCAGGCCGTGGACCTTTTCGTTGGCGGAAATGGTGGTGGACAGTTCATAGATGGGGATGGAGTGGGCGTCCTTGATCAGGGTTTCCTGCCCCTGGTCCACCAGTTTCTGGCGGGCGTCCTTGTCCAGTGCGGCTGCCTGCTCGCCCAGGGTGTCGTCCACAGGAAGCTTCTCGCGCAGGTTGCTGCCGCCGCGGGCAGTGGTGGAAGCGAAGACGGTGCGCAGCACGTCCGGGTCGCTGCGGGTCAGGTTGCCGTAGGAGAAGTCGTAATCCTTGGTGGCCTGCGCGGCGGTGACGTCGGCGATGGTGGTGAACTTCAGCTGCAGGTCCACGCCCACGGCCTTAAGCTGCTGCTGGACCAGTTCCAGGACTTCCTTGGGCGACTGCCAGTAGGTGACCTTGAAGGCGAGCTTCTCGCCGTTCTTTTCCCGGACCCCGTCCGCCCCTTCCTTCCAGCCGGCGTCCTCCAGAAGCTTCTTCGCGCCGTCGGGATCATGGCCCAGCAGCCCGCTGAAGTCCTTGAAGTACGGGGTGGTGTGGGACAGCACGCCCTTGGCGGGCTGGTCCTTTTCGGTCAGCAGCGTGGTGGTGATTTCCTCGCGGTTGATGGCCTTGGAGATCGCCTGGCGGACAGCTGTTTCCTTGAGCTTGGGCGTGGACTCGTTCGGGTACAGGTTGTAGACGACGCCGGGGTTGGCCCGGGTTTCGTTCCAGAAGCCATTGCCGTTGAAGAGGGTGATGTCCGCCGCGGAGATGGCCGCCGTCGCGTCGATCTGGCCGGACTGCAGGCTGCCGGTGCGGTTGCCGGCCTCGGGGATGATCTTGAACGTGACCGTATCCAGGTAGGCCTCGCCCGTGTTGGTGTTGGTAGCGGCCGGCCAGCTGTAGCCGGCGCGGCGTTCCAGCACCGCTTCCTTGTCCACCGTGTAGCTCTTGACGCTGAACGGGCCGGAGCCGGAGAACTTCCCGGCGCAGCGGTCCGCCTCGGACAGGGACGCTGACGACGGCGAAAGCAGGCCCAGCGTGAAGGTGGAGGTGGCCTGCAGGAACTGGGCGTTGGGCTTGCTGAAGTCCACCACAACGGTCTGCGGGTCCTTGACGGTGATGGCGCTGACGTCGCTAAGGTACGTGGAACCCAGGCTCGCCTTGGCCCCCAGTGCCTTGATCGCTTCGAAGTTGGTCTTCACGGATGCAGCGTCAATGGCCGTGCCGTCCGCGAAGGTGGCGCCGGTCCGGAGCGTAAAGGTGAAGCTGGTGGCATCGGCGTTGGATTCGAATTTCTCTGCCAGCCAGGGCACGATTTCGCCGGACTTCGGGTCCTGCGAGGTCAGTGACGCCACGGTCTGCCGGGCGATCGCGATGGCATCGTTGTTGCCCACCTGCTGCGGATCAATGCAGCCGCGGTCCACGGACAGGGCAAAGTTCAGGTTCCCGCCGGACACCGGGGTGGCGTCGGCGCTTTGCTGCGTGCCGGCGTCGGCCCCGCCGCCGCAGGCCGAGAGCAGCAGCGCTGCGGTTCCAAGAAGGCCGACGACGGCGGTCGGCCGGCGAAAGGGACCGGCGGGCAGGGTGCGGGGCTGGTTGCTGCGGGGCTGGTTGGGGCGGGTCATGCGACGTTTTCGCTTTCGGTCAGGCCGGCGCCGTTACGGCCGGAGTGCAGGGATGCGCGGCGGGTCAGTGGGGCGCGGAGGCCCAGGTTTTCGCGGAGGTTGGTGCCTTCGTATTCGGTGCGGTACACGCCGCGGTCCTGCAGGCGCGGGACCAGTTCGTTGACGATGTCGTCCAGCCCACCGGGAACAATCCAGGGGGTGATGTTGAAGCCGTCCACGGCTCCGGTGTGGGCATATTCGGCGAGCTTGTCGGCGATGCCGTCGTAGGATCCCACCAGGCCACGGCCGTTGAGCCGGGACCGCGCGGCGACGAACTGGCGGATGGACTGGCCCTTGTCCTTGGCCTCGGCGCGCCACTGGGCTGCGAGTTCCTTGGCGCTTGCGCCGTGGAAGGCGTTGCCGCGGGTGGGGTTGGTGACGTCCACAATGGGGTCCGTTTCGGGAAGCGGCCCGTCGGGGTCGTACCCGGTGAGGGTCCGGCCCCAGAACTGCTCCAGGTACGCGATGGCGGTCTCCGGGCCCACCTGCTGTTCGCGGACCCACTGGTGCTTCTCCTCGGCCTCGGCCTCGGTGGCGCCGAGGATGAACTCCTGGCCGGGGAAGATCTTGACGTCGTCCGCGGGGCGGCCGGCCTTAAGGGTGCGCGCCACGATGTCCTCGCGGAACCTCTTGGCATCCTCAAGCTCGGCATGCCGGGAGAAGATCACGTCGGCGTTCCGGACGGCGAAGTCCCGCCCGTCCGGCGAGTCGCCGGCCTGGAAGAGAACCGGGTGGTGCTGGGAGGAGCGCGGCAGGCGGCCGGTGATCTCGACGTCGAAACTTGCGTCCGTGCGCCGGACCGGAGTGATGCTGCCTTCCTCGAGCCAGCGCCCGGCATCCCGGGACCCGGCGATTGCGCCGTCGGCCCAGGAATCCCAGATCGCTTTGGCCGTCTGGACGAAGGCCTCGGCCCGGATATAGCGGTCCTCGTGCTTGAGGAACCCGCCGCGCCGGAAGTTGGCACCGGTCCAGGCGTTGTCCGTGGTGACGATATTCCAGGCCGCCCGCCCGCCAGAGAGCAGGTCCAGGCTGGCCAGGCGGTGCGCCAGGTCTGCGGGGTCGTTGTAGGTGGTGTTCTGGGTGGCCACCAGGCCGATGTTGGTGGTGACGGCGGCCAGGGCCGCGAGGGCCGTCTGGGCATCGGGGCGGCCGGCGACATCGAGGTCGTGGATCCGGCCCAGGTGCTCGCGCAGGCGGAGTCCCTCACCGAGGAAGAACGCGGTGAAAAGGCCGCGCTCCGCCGTCTGGGCCACCCGGCGGAAGGATTCGAAGTCGGTTTGGGAACCGCTCTCCGGGGTCTTCCAGACGGTGGTGTGGTTGACGCCCTGGAAGAAGACGCCAAACTGGATCTGGCCGTTGCCGGCGGTGCGGTGGTGCGTGCTCATGATGCTCTCTTTCAGGCCGCGGCGTAGCGGTTGGCGGGGCGGGGAAGGCCGAAGGTTTCGCGCAGGGTGGTTCCGGTGCGCGGCGCGGCCACACCGGCGCGGTGCAGTTCCGGCAGGACCTGGGCGGCGAGTTCGGGCAGGTCGATGTCCAGGACGGCCGGGTGGAGCCGGACCCCGTCTGCTGCGCGGAAGAGTTCAACCAGCAGCTCGACGAGCCCTGCCGCATTGCCGGCGTACCGGGCGCCGCCCTGCCAGGGTTCGTACGCATCAAGCTCCGCGAGGCGCTCCGCCGCGGACTGGCCGCGGGAGTCGAGGACGACGTCGAGCTCCACCAGGGTGCGCGGGGTTCCGGCCGCTGCTGCAGCCACCGCCGCGGCTGCCAGTCCGTCCACCGAACCGGCGGCGGCGAGCGCCACGTCCGCTTCGACGGCAGGGATCAGGTCCGCCGGTGCGAAGACCACCAGCTGCCCCTGCAGCGGCCGGGGAATGATGGACGGGCCCTTCACGGAGAATCTGTCACCGTCGAAGTCGGCGTAGTGGAGCTTGTCCCGGTCCAGGTAACGGCCGGTGGCTGCGTCCCGGATGACAGCGCCGTCCTCCCAGGAATCCCAGAGCCGGCGGCCGGCCTCCACCACGTCTGCTGCCTCGGCCAGGACATCGGCTTCGGCGAGTGCCTGGCGGCCCACGGACCGTGCCTCGGCGGGTTCGTTGGCGGCGCTGACCAGCCAGCCGGCCCGGCCGTGGGAGGAATAGTCCAGGCTGGCCAGCTGCGTGGCCACATGGAACGGCTCGGTAAACAGCGTTCCCGCCTCGGGGACCAGTCCAAGGGACCGGGTCAGCGGGGCCGCGAAGGCCGCACGCTGCACGGCGTCGATCCGGCCGGCGATGCCGGTGCTGCCGGCATCCAGGACGCGGGAATCGCGGAAGGTGGCCAGGTGGAAGCCTGCGATATCCGCGGCCTGGGCGGTTTCCCGGATCCGGCCGCCGCCCAGGAGGGCGCCGGGAAGGTGGGACGCGCGGCGCCACGCGGCCGGGTGGGCGCCGTCGCCGTCGAGCTCGAGCGCAACGATTTTGGAGCGCAGTTCAGGGACAGGTGTTGAAGCCATGGTTTCCTTCTTCAGGGCCGCAGCGCGGCCGGGACGACATTCACTTGCCGCGGTGCGGCCAGGTCTGTTTCCGGAGCACCCCGCCACAAAATGCCTGAGGGTTGCCGCAGCACCAGCCGGTCCTTGGCGTGCTGACTCTTGACCTATGGCTTGAATGTAGGAGCCGGCCCAATGCGTTGACAAACGCGGTTGTCGCGCGGCGTCAACGCAGGAAATCCCGCGTCAAACAGCGGCTTTTGGCGTCATCTTTGCACTTTTGCCCAGCATCGGAAACGGGCTCCGTGACGGCCTGTTTCCCCCGGTTGAGCCCGGTGACAGGGCCGCTTGGGACAGGGTGGGCCGGCTCGTAGGGTCATGCCATGCCTACCGCTTCCCCCGTCCCCCTGTCAGTACTCGATCTCAGTCCAGTCCCTGCCGGGCAGTCGGCCGGCGACGCGCTGCGCAACAGCATTGACCTTGCTGTAGCCGCAGAGGACCTTGGCTACCACCGCTTCTGGCTGGCCGAGCACCACCTGAACCCCGGCGTCGCCGGTTCCGCCCCGCACGTGCTCTCGGCCCTGGTTGCGGCGGCCACCCGGACCATCCGTGTGGGCACCGCCGCCACCATCCTGGGCAACTACCGGCCGCTGCAGGTGGCGGAGAACATCGGCACCCTCGCGGCCCTGTACCCGGACCGGCTGGACCTGGGGTTCGGACGGTCGGGGCAGCCCAGCACGCCGGCCGCGGATTCAACGGATGCGGGACGGACGACGCCGGAGCCCGCCGCCGCCCACGGCTCCGCTGCGGGTGCTACGCATGCGGACGGCCCCGCGCACGCCGCGGGCGCGGTCGCTGCGGCGCAGCCGGACGAGGGAGCCCGGGTGGTGGACGGGCTCCTGGTCCCGGCGGCTCGGCGGCTCTTCAATTCCGTCCTCCCGCGGAAATTCCGCCTCCAGGCCGAACTCCTGGGCCGCGAACCCGGCGACGCGGACAACTTCGAAAGCGACGTCCAGGACGTGATCGGGTTCTTCACCGGCGGCTACCGGACCCGGCACGGCGAGGAGATCACGGTAACTCCGGCACGGGGCACCACGCCCCAGTTCTGGATCCATGGCTCAACGGCCGGTCCCAGCGCCCGGCTGGCAGGGAAACTCGGCCTGCCGTTTGGGGCGAACTACCACGTCTCCCCTGCCACAGTGCTGGATTCGGTGGCAGAATACCGGACCCATTTCAAGCCGTCGGCCGCGCTGGCGGAGCCATACGTCACCGTCTCCGCGGATGTCCTGGTGGCTGACGGCGGGGAGTCCGCCCGCACCCTTGGCGCCGGTTACGCCGCCTGGGTGCACAGCATCCGCACCGGCCACGGCGCCATTCCCTACCCTGCGCCCCGTGACGGCGGCCGCCTGGATGCGCTGTCAGCCGCACCCGAAACGGGGGCTCCGGACCTCATCCGGGACCGGGTGGAGACGCGGTTCGTGGGCGGCCCGGCGCAGGTGGCCGACCAACTGCGGTCCCTGCAGCACGCCACGGGCGCCCAGGAACTGCTGATCACCACCATCGCCCACAGCCACCGGCACCGCGTGCACTCCTACGAACTGCTGGCCGCCGAGTGGGGCCTGTCCTGAAGTTTGTCCCATCACCATCCGCACAAGAGAAGGAAAGAATCATGACCACTGAAACCGAAACAGACACGCAACTCGTCACGGCCGCAGAAGCCGCCCAACTGATTGCCGGCGGTGCACTGCTGGTTGACGTCCGCAGCGATGCCGGACGCAACAGCACCGGTGCAATCCCCGGAGCGCTGGTGGTGGACCGCGGGCGCGTGGAGGAGGATTTCGGCCCCGAGTCGGAGGAACGCCTGGCGCAGGTTGAAGGCACGGACCAGAAGATCGTAGTGTTCTGCGGCTCCGTGAACGGCTCCGGCCCGGTTGCACGGAAGCTTGAGCGGCTCGGTTACGCCAACGCCGTGCACGTTGACGGCGGTTTCCCCGCCCTGCGCGACGCCGGTGTGCCCACCACCGGGCCCGTCGACGCCGCCGGCAACTAAGCGTCCGTCCGTTCCCCGGCTCCCGGGGCCGGTGAACCTGCCCGGCGGACACCGGCCCCTGCCCCCACCGGCGCCGCCGGCCGGGCACCTGGCTCGCCGGAAACCGACGCTGCAGGCACCGGGGCGCCGGGCACTGGGGTGAGGGCCGTCGTCGTACTTTCCTTTCCGGAGCGTGCGACGGCGGCCCTGGCTTTCCGTGCCGAAACAGCGATCCGCACGGCGTCCGCCGCTCCGGCCAGCAGGGCGGCGGCCAGCAACGCGCAGCACAGCACGATGCCCTGGTGGAAGGCTTCCCGGGCATTCCCGCCGGAGGCACCCTCGCCGAGGAACATGCCCGCGGCCGCGGCGGAACAGAGTGCTGCGGAGAAGCGCTGGCTGAGCTGGTAGAACCCCGCAGCCACCCCCGCCGCCCCTTGCGGCGCATGGGCCAGCGTGAGTGTTTGGTTGGGCGCCACCACAAGCCCTGTGGCCGCGCCCTGCAGGAGCCCCACCCCGGCGACAATTGCTGCGGCAGCACCGGCGTCGAACCCCTGGACCGCCCAGTCCTTTGCCGGGAGGCAGGCCAGCGCCGCGGCGATGGCAACCACTATTCCGGTCCTGCCGTACCGGCCAACGAACCTCCAGCTGAGGCTTGAAGCCAGCAGCATTCCGGCGGCCTGCGGTGCCAGGATCGCTGCGGCGGCCAGCGGAGGCAGGCCCGTTCCGGACAGGAAGTACAGCGAGGTCACTGCCGCCATGGCCGCTCCGACGCCGAACTGGCACAGCGCCACCACCGTGCCAAGGAGATACCCGGGCGACCTCACCAGCGCCGGGCTGAGCAGCGGGGTGCGGCCGCGCCGGTGATAGGAAAACTCCCATGCCGCGAAGGCCAGCACTGCGGCGGCGCCCACTCCCATCCACACGACGGCCACCGGGCCCGGGCCGTAGATGGTAGGAACCAGCGATGCCACCACCACCGCGCCCAGCAAGGCCGCCCCCGGGACGTCCACGGAGGAACGGCGCGGTGCAGCATCGCTTGGGTCCTGGATGCGGCCTGCGCTGGCTAAGCTGGCGGCATCCGTTCCGGGGGTGCGCGCGCTTCCTGACCTGGCCGGGCCGGGCTGCGGCGCCGCGCGCGGAAGGTAAACCAGCGCCAGGGGCACCAGGACCAGCACGAGCGGAACGTTGACCAGGAACAGGAGCCGCCAACTAAGGGCAGGATCGCCGGCGGAGAGAATAATGCCGCCCACAAGGGGGCCGCAGACCGCAGCCGTGCCACCGGCGGCCGCGTAGTAGCCCAGTGCCTTGGCCCGCCCGGAGCCGGTAAAAATGTCCTGGAGGAGGCCCAGTACCTGGGGGTTCAGCGTGCCGGCGCCCAGTCCCTGCAGCAGGCGGGCGGCGATGACGACGGCGGGATCCGACGCAAGCCCGCCGAGGAGGCTGAAGGCGCCGAACACTGCAACCCCGGCGATGAACAGTTTCCGGCGGCCCAGCAGGTCGCCCAACCGTCCGGCCGGAACCAGCGCGACGCCAAAAGCCAGGGAATAGCTGGCCAGGATCACTGCACCTGCCCGCTGTCCGCATGCAGGCCGGCGGCCATGGCCGGGACGGCAAGAACGAAAACCGATTGATCGAGCAGGGTCACGAACCCGGCGCCGAGGCACAGCCACAGCGCGGCACGCGGGGACGGCGTGCCCGTTGTCGGTAGTGTGCTTGTCCCAGCGATTCGGCCCATATCGGGACCCTAAGCCCGGGCAGCAGGGCGCTCCGCATCCGGCGTCGGAGCATTAATCCGGGTGAAGTCCGGTTACCTGAGGCTTCCGTGAGGGGTCCTTTTGTGACGGTTCCCGTGACGCCGGGCGGGTGGGCGGAGCCGCATTTGCACATCGGGCGAAATGCTGGGAGACGCGGCTCAAAACAGTTTGGGACGCGCCGCTGCGCCGTCCTACCGTGGCCGCATGACAGCCCTCCCCCGCACGTCCGCAGTCCATCCCCGCCCGGTTCCGGACGCGGAGGTGACAGCATGACAGTCTTCGAATCCGTCCTGGACGGCATCGGGGGCACTCCCTTGGTCCGCCTGCGCCGCCTCGGGGCGGGACTGCGTCCACGGATCTACGCCAAGCTGGAATTCCAGAACATCGGCGGCAGCGTCAAGGACCGGGCGGCGCTGTCCATGATCCGGGCCGCCGAACGCCAGGGGCAGCTCCGTCCCGGCGGAACGGTGGTGGAAGGAACCAGCGGCAACACCGGCATCGGGCTGGCCATGGTGGCAGCGCAGCTGGGGTACCGGGCAGTGATTTTCGCGCCGGCGGCAACGGCCGCGGAGAAGATCCGGCTGTTGCGGGCCTACGGCGCCGAGGTGCACCTGGTGGCCGATTTCGTTCCGCGCGACCATCCGGGCCATCTGGCTTCCCGGGCTGCCGCGTTTACGGCAGCTACTCCCGGCGCGTGGCTTGCCCAGCAGTACGACAACCCTGCCAACCCCGCGGCCCACCGTCACACCACGGGCCCTGAAATCTGGGATGACACCGAGGGGTCCGTCACCCATCTGGTGGCGAGTGTGGGAACGGGCGGCACACTGTCCGGCACCGGCGGTTTCCTGAAGGACGCCAGCGGCGGTTCGGTGCAGGTGGTGGCGGCTGATCCGGAGCATTCCCGGTACGGCGGTGGTGACGGGGCGCTGAAGTACGTGGAAGGCGCCGGCCATGCCCTGCACCCCGAATCCGTGGAGGACATTTGGCCGGAGGCCTTCGACACCAACGTTGTGGACCACTACATCCGGGTCAGCGACCGTGATGCGATTTTTACCGCCCGGCGGGCAGCCCGCGAGGAAGGGCTGCTAACCGGGGCCACCGGCGGAACGGCCCTTGCTGCCGCGCTGAGCCTGGCGGAAGGGCTGGACGAGTCCCACACCATCGTGGTGGTCCTTCCCGATTCAGGGCGTAACTACCTTTCCACGTATTTCGACGACGGCTGGCTGGCCTCGCTGGGCTTCCTTGAACCGGACAGTCCCCGCGGAACCGTGCGGTCGCTGCTTCCTTCCGTTGACACCGGCGGCCCGGCGGGCGGGGTGCCGCTTCTGCCGTCGGGGCAGGCTGTGGGCGAGTCCATCGCCCACCTCCGCGCACGGGGATTGGGGCCGGCCGATCCTGCCTTCCTTGTCCTGGACCGCGGGGCGCGGCACGGGACGGTCCACCCCAGGGAGGTCCTGGCCGCCGTGACCCTCGAGTCGCTACAGGCGTTGGATTCCCAGGCCGGGCCATCGGCGGCGGCCCTCCACGCCGCAGTGCCCTACCGTGCGGTGGGGGCTGGAACGCCGGTGCCCGGCGCTGGAGGCGGAGACGGTGGTGCTGACGGAGACGTGGCTGACGGCGATGTGGCTGAAAGCGATGCGCCCAATCGGGATGCGCTCGTTGCGGGCAACGCAGGTACCTCATCCCATGAAGTACTGGCGGTACTGGTCGATGGCCGGATCACGGCAGCCGTGCCTGCCGGCGGGAGGATCGGTTTACGGGATGCGGACGCGGCGGCGGGCTCAGTGACCTTCAGCCGGTAATGGAACACCATGCCGTCCTCGTTCTCGCGGCTCCCTGAGATGCCCGCGACGGCCATCGATGGGCCGGCCACGGCTTCGGCCCAGGCGTGGGCTTCGTCCCAAAAGACTTCCTGGGGCCAGCGCGGATAGTCCAGCAGCATGGCCACCGACAATGTCAGTTGCGGTGGCCCGTAGCCGGCGCAGGTGCCGAACCCCAGGATGTCCACCGACGAGCCTTCGGTGAGGAGCGACGGGTGCCGGGGCATCGTTGTCACGGCGCTTTCGAGCCCGTCAGCGTAGACGTCCCGCTGCGCCAGGGAGCAGAGCCGGGCGCGGAAGGCGGCCAAGTCTGCTCCGCAGAGCATGTTGATCCTATGGGTGAGGGTGGCTGGCACACGGTCTCCTGTGGTGGCTGGTGTTGAGGCTGTTGTTTGCGGTCCGGACAGGTGGCGTCACGGCACTGCGGCCCTGCCGGCCTGGGTTCCGGGCGCTGCTGCCATAGGTGCCGGGGTGCGTGGTTCTTGGGTGCCGGCTTTTGAAGAGACGGCTGTTGCAGTGCGCGCTTTTGATGAGCCTGCTGCTGCCGTCCGGCGAGCAAGGCGGACTCCTTCTAGGTGGCCGAACATCCGGCGGATGCCGGCGTCGCTCCTGATCCAGATCACGCCGGAATCAGCGGTCTTGGCGTCCACGGTTCCGTGGAATGAGAACCCGTCAGGCAGGTGGACGTCAACCAGCTGCCCCGCATCGAAGCCGTTCCAGTCCTGGCCCCGATCAGCGGCGTCCTCGTGGCCCTGGGCTGCCTTGGCCCCGGAGGATCGGCGTGGCTTAGCGGAGGAACCCCGCCGCCGTCGCGATCCCTGCCGCGCGTTCGCATCGGCACCTGGCCACACCGCATCCTTGCGGTGTTCGTCGCCGACGGTTGCTCCGCCGGCCACCTCATTGCCTGCCGCCGTGGCCGGCGGCCCCGGGTTTGCTTCCATCTGTTTCCCCCTGTTGATGCCTGTGCCACCACACAACCACCGGGGTGGGGGCATCACAACACCGGCCGCAATGCGCCGTCGTGCAAGGCAAAACATGTCCCTGTATTGCCCTAAGTGACTGCCCAAGACGCCCTGTTTCCCGCTGCTGGGATGCGGCCCTGCCCCACGGATAGCCTGTCGGTTCAAGGGCCGGTCCAGCGCCGCTCTAAAGCACAGGCTGAAAGCAACGAATAACAAGGCAGGCCGGACCCCACGGCGGAAGGGCAGGAACGTTGAGAGTCCCCACACAGGCATTGGAGACCACCGTGATCCGCGTGGCCCGGGAATCTGAATACGAAGCCGTCGGTGAGCTGACCTTCCGTGGTTTCGGGCACCATCTTCCGGGAGCCCGGCAGCCCGACGCCGAGCGGCTGGACCTGCTGGTGGACGCCGGGGCCAGGGCGGCGGCCGGCGAGCTGCTGGTGGCCGAGGACACCGCCACGGGCGAACTGCTGGGCACCATGACGGTTCTGCAGCACGGTTCGGCCTTGGCGCGCCAGGCAGAGCCGGGTGAAGCGGAAGTCCGGCTGCTGGCCGTGCTGCCGGAAGCACGGCGCCGGGGACTCGGGTGGCAGCTGCTGGACCGGGCGTCGGAACTCGCCGTGGCACAGGGTGCAGAGCGGATCGTCCTCGACACCGGCGTGGACAACCATGGGTCCCAGAACCTTTATGAGCGGTACGGATACGTGCGCCGCCCCGACCGCGAGAAACCACGCCCCGCACCCAAGGTCCAGCTCGCCGTCTTCACCCTGGACCTCGCAACCAGCTAACCACCCCCGGCTGCCCGGCCGCCGGCCCGCGCACGCCGCGCTTCGAACCCGAGCGCCGTCGAGCCCATTCCTAAGCTTCTTCGCAGAACCGCGCCTTCAGGACCCTGACCCGCGAACAAGCCTCTGACTCGTGACGTCAGGCGTGCCCGCGCCCGGGTGGATTCCGGCGGCCAACAGCTTGCGCCGGAGTTTGCTGGGATCTGCCAGGTCGGCCCAGCGCCAGCGGACGAAGCCGTGGCCCAGGGCGCGGATCCGGTCCTCGCGGAGCTTCTCCCGGTAGACGGCTTCCTCTGCAGTGATCCCGTCACGCTGCGCGGCCTCGACATATTTGCCCTTGCCGTCGAACTCCCCCACCACGCCCTGCCGCGGCCACCAGAAGTCGCTCCTCCCAATGAAGCCCGCACCGTCACTGAAGACATGCTGCAGTACGGGCTGCTCAAACCCGAGGAACTCAAACACGGCCCGGCTGTAGGACTCTCCGACGGACTCGGGCAGCGGGCTCGCAAGGTCAGCCACCCGCTCGGCGCGGCGCCGGCCAGCCGCCGAAGGAAGCTCTCCGATGCCGGCCGCAATGGCCGGCACAGCCAGCAGGCCGGCCCCGGGACCAAGGATGCCCGCCCCACTCAGCCTGCGGGCCGCGCCGTCGGCTACCACCAGGGCCTGGTCCAGCTCCTCGGATGCCAGGACATCCACCGTGGTCCGGGTCAACCCCGAACATAGGAATTCCCCAGACCGGACCGGCTCCGGCACGGCTCCGAGCCGGTACCGGAGTGGGTAGGAACGCGTCCGCCGGACTTCCTCCGCCGCGCCGCTATCACCCAGGACCAGGAGCGTGGATTTCCGGATTCCGCTGCGGCCGGGAAGGGCCGTTGCCAGCTCAACGCAGGGCGGCGTGCCCAGCGCCGGCAACCCGCTGGCAACGGCTGCCGTTTGCCCGCACAGAACCGCACCCTTGATGGACCTGGCCACCGCCGTCGTCGTCCATGCGAAGCGTTCGGAAGGACGTGCCCGCAGCCAGTCCTCTGTGGGCACGTAAAAACCGCGCCGGATCCGGACCAGCTGACCCGCCCGGAAGGCCCGGTGCAGGGCGTCGGTGGTGGCACCGGTGCGCAGGATGGCAGCGTTATCGATCAGTCCGGGCGGGATCTCCATCCCCACAGAATGCAGGTCAAACAGCTCATGCGGCAGGCAGCAAAGCCCTTATGTGGACAGCGTCGGATCGCCTCCATGAAGTCCTAAGCCTGTTCGCGGATCAGGACCGTAAAGGTTCGGATCCGCGAACAAGCCCAGGAAACGCACCCGGGACAAGCGCAACCTACAGGACCGGAAGGACCTCAAGGCCGCCCAGGTACTTCTGGAGCGCCTTCGGCACGTTGACCGAGCCGTCGGCGTTCTGGTGGTGCTCCAGCAGCGCAACGATCCAGCGCGTGGTGGCCAGGGTACCGTTCAGCGTGGCCACGGCACGGGTTCCCTTGGCGACGCCCTCGGCGTTGACCGCACGCTCACGGATGTTCAGGCGGCGGGCCTGGAACGTGGTGCAGTTCGAGGTGGAGGTCAGTTCGCGGTAGGCGCCCTGGGTGGGGACCCAGGCTTCGCAGTCGTACTTGCGTGCTGCAGAATTGCCGAGGTCGCCGGCCGCGGTGTCGATGACCCGGTAGGGCAGCTCGCACTTGGCCAGCATCTCCTCTTCCCACGCCAGCAGCCGCTGGTGCTCGGCGGCGGCCTCTTCAACAGTGGTGTAGATGAACATCTCCACCTTGTTGAACTGGTGTACGCGGATGATGCCGCGGGTGTCCTTGCCGTGCGATCCGGCCTCGCGGCGGTAGCAGGAGCTCTGCCCGGCGTAACGGATGGGGCCGGCGGAGAAGTCCAGGATCTCGTCGGCGTGGTACCCGGCCAGGGCCACCTCCGAGGTGCCCACCAGGTAAAGGTCGTCTTCGGCGAGACGGTAGATTTCGGCGTCGTGCTTCACGTCGAAGCCCGTGCCCTGCATGGTTTCGGGGCGCACCAACGTGGGCGTGATCATGGGGACGAAGCCGGCGTCGATGGCCTGTTCCATGGCCATCTGCAGCAGCGCCATCTCCAGCCGGGCACCGACGCCGCGGAGGAAGTAGAAGCGTGAACCGGAAACTTTGGCACCGCGCTCCATGTCAATGGCGCCGATCAGCTCGCCGATCTCGAGGTGGTCCTTTGGCTCGAAGTCCGGGAATTCGCGCGGGGTGCCGACGGTCTTGACCACCACGTAGTCGTCCTCGCCGCCTTCGGGAACGCCGTCCTCAACGAGGTTGGGGACGGTGCGCAGCAGTTCTTCCTGCTTGGTCTGTGCGGCATCGGCCTCGGCGGACGCGGCCTTGACTGAGTTGGCCAGCTCCTTGACCTCGGCCAGGAGTGCCTGCTTTTCCTCGCCCTTGGCCTTCGCCACCTTCTTGCCGAACGCGTTTTGCTCGGCCCGGAGGTTTTCGAAGCGGATCAGCGCGGCACGGCGGGCGGAGTCCGCGGAGATGATCGCGTCCACCACTGATTCGTCCGCGCCGCGGGCGCGCTGGCTGGCACGGAACTTGTCCGGGTTTTCGCTGAGGTCTTTTACGTCGATCACCAGACAAGGGTATCCAATACAGCGCACGACGGCGGGCGGCCGGGGCGGCTGGGTCCGGCGCGCCTTCCGCCGGGCTACTGTGGAACCACCATGAGCGACTGGATTCTCTACCTGCTGATAGCGGTGGCCCTTGCCTTTGCCATCTCCAGCTGGTGGGGCGTCCGCCGGCTGAAGGCCCTCCATATGCGCAGCGCCGTGGCCGGCGAAGCCTATGATCCCGGCCTGGAAAAGCAGCGGGTTGCGGTGATCATCAACCCCATCAAGGCCCGCGCGGCCGAGGCCCGGGCGTCCATCCAGCGGGCCTGCCTCACCGCCGGCTGGGATGAGCCGGTCTTTTACGAGACAACGGCCGAGGACCCCGGTTTCACCCAGATGCAGGCGGCTTTGGCCACCAAACCGGACGTCGTCCTGGTGGGCGGCGGCGACGGCACCGTCCGGGTGGTGGCCGAGGCACTGGCTCACACGGATGTGGCCATGGGGCTGATCCCGCTGGGGACGGGCAACCTGCTGGCACGGAACGTGGACGTGGACGTCACGGACCTGCACGGGTGCGTCCAGACCGCGCTCTTCGGCAGGCAGCGCTCCATCGACACAGCCCGGATGGCCATCGAGAATTCCCGCACGGGAACCTATTCGGAACACGTCTTCCTGGTGATTGCCGGCATCGGCATGGATGCCGAGGTCCTCGCGGATACCAATGACGGTCTGAAGAAGGCGGTGGGCTGGCTCGCCTATACCGAGTCCGGCATGCGGCATCTTCCGGGCAGGCGCAAGAAGGTGTCCATCTCCCTGGACGGCAGCCCCGAACAGGTCCGGAACATCCGCAGCGTCCTTTTCGCCAACTGCGGCCTGGTGCCCGGCGGCATCGACTTCATTCCGCAGGCCATGATCGATGACGGCATGCTGGATGTGGTGGTGATGAGCCCCCGCAGCGCTCTCGGCTGGCTGCTGATGTACGGCAAGATCATGTTCAAGCACAGCGGAAAGCTGCCGATCATGACCGTTTACCGGTCCGGCAGGATCGTCATCAAATGCCCGGAGCCGATGCCTACGCAGCTGGACGGCGACACGTCAGGTGAGGCAACCAAGCTCACGGTTCAGGTGCAGCCGGCGTCCCTGCTGGTGCGGGTCAGGGGATTTTCCAGGCCCGACGGCGGGACTGCTGTTTAGCGGATCGGTGGTCCGGGCGGGGCAGCCTCAGTGGTGGTCCGGTTTGGATTCTTTCGCAGCCTCGGCGGCGTGCTTCGCGTGGGCACGTTCCTCTGACTGCTCGCGGATCATGGCCTGCTCCTCCTCGAAGCGCAGGCGGTCGGCGCGGTCGGCGTCGTCGCCGTCCCAGTCCTGGTTGTCGGCGGAGGGCTTGGGGTTGACGATCATCCCCTGGCCATCGTTCTCGGTGCTGCTGCCGGCTGACATGACCCGCTCCCTTCGCTAGGGGCCACTCTTCCTGTGGATCAGGCAAGCATACGCACAGTGCAGAACACGGGGAAGTACCCCGGGCGGCATTTACCTACGCTGTGGGCGAAGGCCCGGAACCGCTTTCCACCTGCAATGATTCCGTGTCCAGTATGGATTCCACCCAGTTCCGGGACGCCGCGAAGGCCCGGTCCGAGGTGTGCGTTTGAACCTCGATGGGCTGCCGGTCTGCCCGCGGGTATGAGCCGAGGAAGCGGGTGGCGGGGCTGATGCGGTGGAGCCCGGCCAGAGCGTCAGCCACCCTGGCGTCACCCACGTGCCCGTCGGCGTCGATGCTGAAGAAGTAGTGCCCCAGGTACTGGCCCGTGGGCCTGGATTCGATCCGGCTCAGGTTCACGCCGCGGTTGGCGAACTGGTCCAGGATTTCCATCAGGGCGCCGGGACGGTCTTCGGGCAGCGGGACCGCCACAGTGGTCTTGTCTGCGCCAGTGCGTTCCGGAAGCTTTCCGGGACGGCTCACCAGCACGAAGCGGGTGACTGCGCCCGGGTTGTCACCAATGTTCTCGGCCAGGACCGGGAGGCCGGGCTGTTCCTGGGCAACCAACGGCGCGCAGATGGCGGCGTCATAGTGGCAATCAGGTTCCAGCAGGCCCATTGCGGCTGCAGCTGTCGAGGATCCGGGGACGTATTCCGCACCTGGAATATGCTGATCCATCCAGAGCCTGCACTGCGCCCATGCGTGGCCATGCGTGGAGATCCGGCGGACGTCGCCGAGGCGGGTGCCGGGACGTGCCACCAGAACGAAGCTGATGGGCACCAGCACCTCCCGGACGATCCGCAGTTCCTGGCCACCGGCGATCGCGTCCAGGGTGGCGGTGACTCCGCCCTCCACGGAATTCTCGATGGGCACCATCGCGGCATCGGCGGAGCCTTGCCGGACCGCGTCCAGAGCGGCGTTTACGTTGGAGGCGGGTACCCGGACGGCGTCCCCGGCACCCGGCACCTGCATCAGCGCCGCTTCGGTGAAGGTTCCTTCGGGTCCGAGGAACGAGTAGGTGGGCACAGCGCCTGGCACTAAAGCACCATCGGCTTAAGTCCGTTATCGGAGACCAGGGGCTTGCCAGACTCCAGCCACTGGTCCATGCCTCCCGAGACGTTGATGGCCGTATAGCCCTGCCCGGTCAGCCACTGCGCAGCACGGAACGAGCGGCCGCCGGTGCGGCAAATGACGTAGACGTCAGCGTCCGGGTCGAGCTCGTCGAGCCGCGCCGGAATCTGGTCCAGGGGGATGTGGAGGGCACCTTCTGCGTGGCCCGCAACCCATTCGTAGTCTTCCCGGACGTCCAGGATGACGGCGTCATCGGGAACATCGTTGACGGGTACGGAATCGAAGTCGCTCATGGGGAATCCCTTCGTGGCAGATCGAAAGTCAGCTTCAAGCCTAGTGCTTACACCCGGCTGAAGGGCCTGCGGCCGGGCACGTTACGCTTCTAGGAGACCCCAGGAGGACCAGTGCCCGAAGAGCTCCACAGCCTCTCCGCCGTCGAGTTGCGGGACGCCCTGCGCGCCGGCCAGGTCTCGGCAGTGGAAGCTGCGGAGCATTTCCTGGCCCGGATTGGGCAGCGCAATCCGCTGCTGGGGGCCTTCATCACCGTGACGGCGGAGCAGGCCATTGAACAGGGCCGTGCCGCGGACG
Source organism: Pseudarthrobacter sp. NPDC059871 (assembly GCF_042731175.1). Taxonomy (NCBI): domain Bacteria; kingdom Bacillati; phylum Actinomycetota; class Actinomycetes; order Micrococcales; family Micrococcaceae; genus Pseudarthrobacter; species Pseudarthrobacter sp. NPDC059871. Next base: position 203,416 of record NZ_JBHWJV010000002.1, on the reverse strand, counting down.
GCCGCCACTCCCGTTCCCGCACCGGCGAACTGCCGCTGCTGCACGGGATGCCGCTGGCCTTCAAAGACCTGACCGACGTTGCCGGCGTGGTGACCACCCACGGCAGCGCCGCCCTCGAACACAAGTCCGCACCCGCGGATGCGCCCCTCGTGGCGCACCTCAGGGAAGCCGGCGTCATCTCCCTCGGCAAGACACAGGTGCCCGAATTCGGCCTGACGGCCTACTCCGAAAACCGCGTTGCACCGCCGTCGCGCAATCCGCATGCCCCCAGCAGGAGCTCGGGCGGCTCCTCCGGCGGCAGCGCTGCCGCCGTGGCCGCAGGCCTGGTCCCCTTCGCTCCCGGGACCGACGGCGGCGGTTCCGTCCGGATCCCGGCGGCGGCATGCGGACTGGTGGGCCTGAAACCGGGCCGCGGCGTGGTACCCAGCGGGGAAAGCCAGGGCGATCCGGCCCGGCTGGTGGTCGCTGGACCGCTGGCCAGGACCGCCGCCGACGCCGCCCTGATGATGGACGCGCTGGTTCCGGATGCCGGCTACCTGGCCGCCCTGGCGCGGGAGCCGCGGAAGCTGCGCATCGGCGTCACGCTGGACAGCCCGTGGTCGGCAACCTTCCCCTTCACGCCTGACCAGGAGGCCCTGGACGCCCTGGCAGCGGGCGAACAGCTCCTGGAACACGCGGGGCATACCGTTGGCGAAGCGGCGATCCGCTACGACAACAGGTACCCCGACGCATTCACCACGGCCTGGACCGCCGGGGTAGGCAGCGCCCGCATCAGCCCGCACCGCGAAGCGCTGCTCGCGCCGCTGACCCGCACCTTCCGCCGCCGGGCGCAGCAACGGAGCCCCGCCAAGCTGTCCGAGGCGCTGGCCTTCCTGCGGCAGTTCCAGCACGACACCGTGGCGCAGTACGCCGAATGGGACCTCATGCTGATGCCGGCCCTGGCGCAAACGCCCCGCCCGGTGGGCTGGTTTACCGGAACGGCCCACGGCGGCGAGCGCTGGCCGTCGGCGCAGTGGCCGGGAGACGCCGACGGCGACTACCGGAAACAGTGCGAATTCGCACCCTGGTCCTCCATGGTCAACGTGTGCGGACTGCCGGCCATCAGCCTCCCGATCCACTGGACGGGCGGAGCGCCGGGCCAGGGGTTGCCGATGGGAATCCAGCTGGTAGGGCCCATGGGATCGGAACAGCTGCTGCTGCAGGTGGGGCACCAGCTGGGCCTGTGACGGTGGCCGCCCTGTTGATGTGCTCCTAACGCTCCCTTAACCCGCACGTAACCCGGCGGGAGCAGACTGGGAAGGCGTCACGTCCATCCAGCCACCGCTCGACGGGGAGTTGCCCACTATGAACGCCGAATACCCCACCACCACGGACGCCGGCATTTCCGGGCAAGTGGACGAAACCCGGCCCGACCTGAGCAACGCCAACGTCCGTGAGGACCTGGCGCTCACCGGCCGCTGCGCCCTGGTCCATCTGCCCTCCGGCCGGACCTGCCTCCTGCCCCTCCGCCACCCGGGGCCGTGCGATTTCCACGGGCCAGCCGAGGCTGCAGACGTGGTCTCCGCCAGCCAGTAGCCTCCCCTCCGCAGTGACGCCGCCGGGCCGAAATCCGTTCCGTCCGGGTGTCGACTCCCGGGCTTTTCGGGAGGACGATTAAAGCGCAGTCACTGGAAGGAGGTCTGTGATGTGCTACGGATACAACAAGGATTTCGGGCGGAGCGACAAGAAGGAAGCCGGCCGCAAGCCTGAAGCCACGCAGGAAACCCCGGCAGGAACTCCGGAACCGCGGGTCAAGGCACAGGACTACACGTTCTGGGCTTTCCCGAGTTGGCGGAGGTCGCCAATACTCCGCACCCCCTCTGCAGAACGGAGCGAGGAGCGGGTCTGACGCCGCAGCATCGGGACGGGCCCCTCGGGCCCGTCCCGTCCCGTTTAATCGGCGAATGGATTCCACAGGGGAGAATCACGGTATGCGCTCCGCCTACGTCCACTCTGACCGCTTTGCCGGAACCTGAAGCGATATCTGTTGTGCTGCGCCGAACCACGCGGCTAGGGTTGAGTGATAAGCATGCTTAGCATCAGGAAGGGGATGAACATGAGCGCCGGACAAACCACGCCAGAATCCAACGGGCGGCAGCAGCCAGGGGCCGGAACGCCCTCCTTCGACCTCGCGGGCGGTGCCGACAGCACCGCGCCACGCAGTAATGTGCCCTCGTACTCCCCGGATCCAGCCGCTGCAGGCACCACCACCGCGTCCACCAGTGGCCCGGCCCAGCGCCAGGTTACCCGGACCGGTGTCATCTGGGCGGCCGTGGTGGCCGCATTGCTGCTGCTGATCCTGCTGATTATCTTCATCCTGCAGAATCAGGAGCAGGCCCAAGTGAAGTTCCTGGGGCTGGAGGGCTCCGTCCCGCTGGGGATGGCGCTGTTCATCGCCAGCGTGACCGGCGGGGTCCTGGTGGCGGCAGCCGGCGGCGCCCGGATACTGCAGCTCCGGGCCAGTGCGCACCGGGCACGGGTGCGGCAGCGCCGCTAAAGCAGTAACGGCAGAGCAGCGACAGCAGGGCAGCGGCGGCACCGCGCCGCACGTAATAAGCAGCCCCGGCGAGGCAGGCCGCAAAAGGCTGCCAGCAACCCAAGCAGTCCCGAAACCGTGGCGGCGGGCACCATAAGGTGCCCGCCGCCGTCGTCATGGCCTAACTGCCGAGGTTCCGGAATTTCCGGGCCCGCGACGCCACCAGTTGGGACACGGGCACCGCGGCAACGGACGCGAGCTCGTACTCGATGGCGTGCGCCATCCGAGAGCAGAATTCACGTGGTTCGAGGGACGCGTCGTGGCGCTCATCCACAATGTGGTCCACCAGCCCGTTGGCGTAAAGCGACGCCACGTTGACGCCCTGCGCCTGAGCCATTACCGGAGCGAACTCCGTGGTGCGGTGGACAATCGCGCTGGCGCCCTCGGGCGGCAGCGGTGACAGCCAGCTGTGCTGCGCCGCGATGGTCCGGTCCGCCGGCAGCAGGGCCAGCGCCCCTCCCCCGGCGCCCTGGCCCAGCAGGACCGAGACCGAGGGAGATTCGAGCCCGATCAGTTCGTGCAGCGAGCGGGCGATTTCCCCGGCCAGGCCGCCTTCCTCCGCTTCCTGTGAGAGGGCCGCGCCGGCGGTGTCGATAACGGTGAGCAGCGGCAGCCGCAGTTCCTCCGCCAGCTTGGCGCCGCGCCGCGCCTCGCGCAGCGAACCCGGCCCCATCCCGGCGGCATCCTTCCGGAGCGGGCGGGCGTGGCCCAGAACGATGCAGGACTGGGTGCCGAACCGGGCCAGGGCCAGCAGCAGCCCGGGGTCCTTTTCGCCTTGGCCTGTGCCGTTGAGCGGAAGAGCGTCGCTGGCACCGTATTTGAGGAGCTGGCGGAGGTCGGGCCGGCGCGGCTGCCGGGAAATTTCGATGGAGGTCCAGGCGTCCACCTCGGCGGGCCGGACGGCCAGCGTGGCGGGGGCATCAGGCCAGGCAGCCGAGCCGGAAGCCCGGCGGGGCATCAGGATGTCCAGCGCCCTGCCCACCAGTTCGGCGAGCTTGCCGGGTTCCACCACACCGTCGATCAGGCCCTTGCTGAACAGGTTCTCGGCCACCTGGACGTTGTCCGGGAAGGCTTCACCGTGCAGCGCCTCATAGACCCGGGGGCCCAGGAACCCCAGCAGGGAGCCCGGCTCGGCCACGTTGATGTGCCCCAGGGATCCCCAGGAGGCCATGACGCCGCCGGTGGTGGGGTGGCGCAGGTAGACCAGGTACGGCAGGCCTGCCTGCCGGTGGGCCCGGACTGCCGCGGTGATCTTGACCATGGACAGGAACGCCAGGGTGCCTTCCTGCATGCGGGTCCCGCCCGAGGCGGTACCGGCCAGCAGCGGCAGGCCCTCCGCCGTGGCGCGTTCCACCGCGGCCACGATCCGTTCGGCAGCGGCGTGGCCGATCGAGCCCGCCAGGAAGGAAAATTCGCTGACGATCAGCGCCACCCGCCGGCCGCGGATCAGGCCGGCGCCGGTCAGCACGGATTCGTCGGTGCCGCTGCGGGCCCGTGCCTTGGCGAGGTCGGCCGCGTATTCATCGCTTAAGTGCGACTGCTGCGGTTCGGCGTCCCAGGACGTGAACGAACCGTCGTCCACCACGGCGTCCAGCAGTTCGGCGGCGCTGAGGTGGCGCACCTTTTCCGACGTCGGCATGCTATTCCGCCCCGGCCGGCGCGTCCGCGGCAGCGACTGGTACCAGCCCCAGCCACTCCCTGATGGATCCGCCGTCGGCGTCCAGGAGCGGCGGCGCAGCGTGGTCCGTCACGGTCGTCTCCGCGGCGTCGCCCTGGGCGAAGAACCGCAGCGGCGGGCCGGGCAGGCTGACCGTGCCGAGCAGGGGATGCTCCACATCCACCACCAGGCCCTGCGAGGCCACCTGCTCCCAGGCGTACACCTCGTCCAGCGAGCGGACCTTCCCTGCCGGGATCCCGGCGTCGTTCAGCTTCTCCAGCAGTTCCACCGCGCCGAACTGGGCGAAGGCGCGTTCGACGGCGGCAATCACCTCCTGGCGGTTCCGCACCCTGTCGGCGTTGCTGGCAAAGCCGGGCGCGGCGGCGTCCAAGCCAAAGGCAGCCGCGAAGGACGCCCACAGCTTCTCGCTGCCCACGCTGATCTGGACGCTGCCGTCCTTGCAGTTGAACAGGCCGTAGGGCGCGATGGACGGGTGGTGGTTGCCCTGTGCCTGCGGGACTTCGCCGGCCACTGTGGCGCGCGTGCCCTGGAAGGCGTGGACCCCGATGAGGGAGGCGAGCAGTGAAGTGCGGACCACCTTGCCCTGGCCGGTGCGTTCGCGTTCAACCAGCGCGGCCAACACGCCGGTGGCGCCGTTCATACCGGCCAGCAGGTCGGCGATCGGCACTCCCACGCGCTGCGGATCGTCCGGGCCGGACCCTGTGAGGGACATCAGGCCGGCCTCGCCCTGGAGGATCTGGTCGTAACCGCTGCGCTGGGATTCGGGGCCGTCATGGCCGAAGCCGGTGATGGAGAGGATCACCAGCCGCGGGTTGAGCCCGTGCATGGCGGCAGTGGAGAAGCCCAGCCGGTCCATGACGCCGGGCCGGAAGTTCTCGATCACCACGTCCGCCCGTTCCAGCAGCCCGCGGAGCACTGCCTGCCCGTCACTGCTCTTCAGGTCCAGGCTGATGGATTCCTTGTTCCGGTTGCAGGACATGAAGTAGGTGGACTGCAGGTCATCCTCGGGGCCCACAAAGGGAGGGCCCCAGCCGCGGGTGTCATCGCCGGTTCCGGGGTTCTCCACCTTGATGACGCGGGCGCCGAGGTCGGCGAGCATCATGCCCGCGTGCGGACCGGCCAGCGCGCGGCTCAGGTCGACGACGGTGTGCCCGGCCAGGGGGCCTTGCTGACGGTCAGCTGCATTCATGTGCTGGTTCCTTTACTGAAGAGCGTGGCGCGGAGCGCTGGCGGAGTGGAAAATGTGGCGGTTACAGCCAGCCCGGGACTACCAGCGCCAGCCAGGCGAGGACCGGCCCGGCAACGATGACGATGCCGCTGTAGCCCAGGATCTGCTTGTAGAACTTGTCCTTATCCACACCCTCGGGCGCGTTGGCCAGGACCAGGGCGCCGTTGGTGGAGAACGGTGAGACGTCCACGATGGTGGCGGCCACGGCCAGTGCGCAGATGACGCCGACGGCGCCGATTTCGCCGGTGGACAGGAAAGGCACAGCGAGCGGGATGAGCGCGGCCAGGATGGCGGTGGAGGACGCGAAGGCCGAGACGATGGCGCCGATGAAGCAGATGAGGAGCGCTGCCACCAGCGGCATGCCCATGCCGGCCACGCCGTTGGAAACGAATTCGATGGTGCCTGCTTCCTCGAGCACCCCAACGAAGGTCAGCATGCCGCAGATCAGCAGCACGGTGGACCAGCTGATCTTATTGATGGCGCCCTTCTGGGCTGCAGGCGAGACGAGGGCCAGGACGATGGCGATGGTGATGGACACGAAGCCGACGTCCATCTTGAAGCCCAGGGCGACCACCGCGAGCACCACCAGGCCGGCGATGGTCACCAGCTGCGGGATCCGCGCAGAGCGTTCCCTGGTGGCGGCAACGCCGTCGCCTGCGGGGTCGCGGGGGCCGTACATGCCGGAGCCAAAGCCCTTGAAGGCAACGTCCTTGCCGGCCTTGGCGCCCACGCTGACGGACATCCGCGCTTCGGCAGCCTGCTCCACGAAGTGGCCTACGCGGGAGGACAGCAGCGCCCGGCCGCCCAGGACGGTGAAGAGCACCACGGCGATGACGACATTGAAGATCAAGCTGCTCAGGAACAGCGCCGTGGGGCTGAAGGCCAGGTCCGTCTTGGCGATGATGCCGTTTACGGTGACGCCGTAGACGGCGATGGGCGAGAAGCCGCCGGCCTGGGCACCGTGGATCACCATCATGCCCATTAGCAGCGGGCTGATCTTGTACTTGCCGGCAAAGCTGAGGGCGATGGGGGCAATAATCGCGACGGCGGCCGGGGACAGCGCGCCAACGGCGGTGATAACGGCGGTGATGGCAAACATGACCCAGGGAATGAGGGCAACCCGGCTGCCCACCAGCCTGACGGCGCCGCGGACCAGGAGGTCGATGGTGCCGTTGTTCTGCGCAATGGCGAAAAGGTAGGTGACGCCGACAATCGTCAGGAACAGGCCACCGGGGAAATTGGCCAGGATCTCATTCGTGGACATGCCCAGAACCAGGGCGCCCAGCAGGAAGGCGCCCACGAAGGCGAGGGCACCCATATTGAGGGGCAGCACTGTGGCTAACAGGAACATCGCCGCCAGGATGATGATCGATAGAACAGGAGCGGACATCGTTGGTCCTCCATTGGGAAAAGAAAAGTGTGACGTGAGTTACTGGCTCACTGGACTAGCCTCTTAGACAGTGAGTCTATCTGTCAATAGCAGCACGCTGTATTCTTGGGGGGACCGACGATGTAGTGAGGGCTTTGTGGAGAAGACAGCACGGCTGGGACTGGAACGAGTTTCGCGGCCAAGGCTTTACGAACAGCTGGTGGAGCAGATCCTTGCCTACATCGAATCGGCGCAGCTAAAGCCCGGGGACCTCCTGCCGGCAGAGCGCGACCTCGCCGAACGGCTGGGGGTCTCACGCGCCACCCTGGCCCAGGCACTCGTGGCGCTGGAGGTGCTGGGCGTCATCGATGTCCAGCACGGCACCGGAGCCGTGCTCGCCCGGCGGCCCAGCGTGGCGTCAGTGATCAAGGGCCTTCGCGAACACCGGAGCCGGCTGCCGGAAATCGTCGAGGCGCGCAGCACGCTGGAAGGAAAACTCGCCGCCCTGGCCGCCGCGAGGCGCACGGACGAGGACCTGAAGGCTATCGATCACGCCCTCGAGGTCATGGCCACGGAAATCAGCGACGGCGACCGCGGCACCCATGGCGATGAGCTCTTCCACGAAGCGATCACCGCGGCCGCGCATTCCTCGGTACTGGCGCAGCTCATGGCATTTATCGCCGAGATGATCCTGGAAACGCGGATGGAATCCCTCGGCCAGCCGGGCCGGCCGGAACAGTCGCTGGCCTCGCACCGGCGGATTGCCGACGCCATCCGGGACCAGGACGCGGAGGCCGCCGCGGAGGCGATGCTGGCGCACATCGAGCTGGTGTCCGACGTCGAACTCCTCCGCTGACCCCGCTCCCCCATCTGCGGCTAAACGCCAGATGCCCCATCAGACGGGGTTCCTATGACCGGGTTTTAGGAACCGGATCTGATAGGGCCTCCGGGGCGGGTGGGGCGGTCAGTACCCGTAACTCGAGGACGAATATGACGCCAGCCCGATTATGAGCAGCAGCCAGAAGCCGCCGTAGCCCAGCAGGCAGAGGTAGCCCAGGACCAGTCCGGTGATGGACATGCCCTTGCCCGCGGGTTCGCGCTTGAGGGCCATGTGGCCGGTGATGATGGCGGCAAGCTGCGGAAGCATCAGCCATCCCATGATCACTGACGCAATGCCGCACACCATGCTGGCGATGCTGAGGGTCTTGGGCTCGGCCTGCATGCCGTAATACGCCGGCTGCCCGTACTGGGCCTGCTGTCCGTAGGGGCTCGGCTGGGCGTAGGGGCTGGCACCGCCGTACTGGTTGCCGTACTGGTCGTTGCCATACTGCGGGCCGCCGTACTGGTTGCTGCCGTACTGCGCGGAAAGGCCCGGGTACAGCGGCGGCGGGGGAACGTCGGAGCCCGGCGCGGTGGATCCTTGCGGCGGCACGAACGGCGGCGGTTCATACCCCGACGGGGGCGCGGGCGGAGTGCCGTCGCTGCCGGACGGGTTGTGCCACTGGGAGTCAGGGCGCTGGGAAGGCTGGTCAGTCATGGTTTTCCCCCTGGAATGTTGCTTCCAGCCTATCGCCTGCGGCGGCTTTCCGGGCGCCGTCAGTGCAGGACCAGCTTGACGGCCAGGCCAAGCATGACGATGCCGATTCCAAGGTCCAGGAACCGCCAGGTGCGCGGGTTGCCGAGCACCCCGGACAGCGCCCTGGCCCCGTACCCCAGCGCCGAGAACCACGCGATGCTGCCGGCAACGGCGCCGCCGGCGAAGACCCACCGGAGGTCCGGGCCCTGCTGGTTGGCCAGGCTGCCCAGGAGCACCACCGTGTCGAGGTAGACGTGCGGGTTCAGGAAGGTCAGCGCCACCGTACTGGCCACCACCGATCCCTTGGACCGGGGCGTGCCCTGCGCAAGGGCGGACGGCCTCAGCGCCGAGATGAAGGAGCGCACCGCGAACCAGGCCAGGTAGGCAGCCCCGCCCCACCGAAAAACTTCGAGGGCTTCCGGAAAGCGGGTCACCAGCGCGCCGATCCCGGCGGTCCCGCCCAGGATCAGCGCAGCATCACCTGCCATGCACACCGCAACCACCACGCCGATGTGCTCACGGCGGACTCCCTGGCGGAGCACGAAGGCATTCTGGGCACCGATGGCCACGATCAGCGCCAGCCCCGTCAGCATTCCGGTGATCCCTGTCATCAACATGCAGTTGACGGTACGGACCTCAGCATCGGAAGACAAACGATTGATTCTAGGGTTCCATTAGAATTTCTTCATGAATCTCGAGCATCTCCGCGCACTCATCGCCGTCATTGACGAGGGCACCTTCGAGGCCGCGGCAGACCTCCTGCGCGTCACCCCGTCCGCCGTCAGCCAGCGCATCAAGGCGCTGGAGGCCTCCACGGGGCAGGTCCTGGTGCGCCGGCGGGTCCCCTGCGTTCCCACCGACGCCGGAGCAGTGCTGCTCCGGATGGCCCGGCAGGTGCAGGTCCTCGAGGCCGAAGCCTCAACCGCGCTGGGCACCGCCACAGCCTCCCGCGCCACCCTGGCTGTGGCCATCAATGCCGATTCGCTGGCCACCTGGTTCGTGCCCGTCCTCGCCGTGGCCGCCACGTGGCAGGACACCACCCTGGACCTCCACGTCGAGGACCAGGGTTTCAGCAGCCAGCTCCTGCGGCAGGGTGACGTCATGGGTGCCGTCACCTCCGATCCCGTCCCCGTCAGCGGTTGCCGGGTGGAGTTGCTGGGCCACATGCGGTACGTCCCGGTGGCCGCGGCCGCCTTGCGCCAACGGTTCGCCAAGGGCAACACGGTGGACTGGGCCCGGATGCCGGTCCTGAAATTCAATGCCAAGGACAACCTGCAGCGCGGGCTGCTGGCGGTGAAAGGCATCGGGCAGGTTCCGCCCACCCACACGGTTCCGTCGTCGGAAGGGTTCCTCGCGGCCATCAAAGCCGGCCTGGGTTGGGGCATGCTCCCTGAACTGCAGCTGGGCAACGAACTTGCCGACGGCTCGCTGGTCCTCCTCGGGAAGAACGCCCATGAGGATGTGCCGCTTTACTGGCAATCCTGGTCACTGGACTCGGAGCGGCTCCGCCGGATGGGCGAAGCGGTCCGCGACGCCGGCCTTGGCAAGCTGCGCACAGCCGCCCCGGAAAATGGCAGCACCGCAGGCAGCAAACTCAGCGCGTCCAGAACGGCAGGACGTAGACCGCAAAAATAACGAAGGCCGCCAGGAGGGCGAGCCGGCCCGCGCTGGTGCCGCCCCGCGCCTGCGGCTTCCCGTTTCGGTTCCGGCCGGCAGCGGTTCGGGCCATCCCGTCGGCGCCCGCCGACGGGATGGCACGCCCGGCGGGATGCCGGGATACACTGCCGCTGCGGCTCCGGTCAGGACCTGCTGCCCGGGGATTGTCCGCGCCGCGACGGTCCGCGGCGGGAGCGCCCGTTCGCGGCCCGGCGTTGCCTGGACCGGCCGGCGGGAGGCCACCCGCAGGCCGCACCACGGTTCCCGGCCTGACATTCCGGAACGCTGTGATGCCGGGCTCCTGCTCGTGGGTAAGCTCCTCCCCCAGTTGGGCATAAAGTCCCACGACTGCTTGGTGGTCCAGCACCGGCGGCAGCGCCTCGATGGCACCCACCACGCGCTGGCTGCCCGCGACGGCGACATCGGAGTTCGTCACGCCAAAGAGGTCAGGCTGGGCGGCCATGCAGATCAGCGGCCGGACCAGCCGGCGGTGCGGCGGCGCCAGCACGGAGGCGACGGCGGCGCACTGCGCCAGTGCGCCTTCCACCGCCTGGGTCCGCGCATACCGGCCCTGCCACAGCACTCCCGATGCCACCCGCACCTCACCGGTCCAGTTTTTGGAATCGACCACCACCACGCCGCCGGGCCCCACCAGGACGTGGTCCAGGTTGGCCTTGGGCCGGCCGGGCCAGTGCACGTCGTGCAGCACGTACCAGCCATGCGGGACCAGTTCGCTGAGCTTGTCCGCCACCACACGTTCACCTACGGCCCCCGCATCCCACGCTTTCGTGGAGCGCTCGGCCGCGTCCAGCCGGCGTTTGAGCCTGGCTACCCGCTCAGCAGCCAGCCTGGACTGTTCGGCTGCCCCGTCTCCTGCCCCCATGGTGCGTCCCTGCTTCCGTGCCGGACGGGCGAAAAGCGGCGGGCCGCCGTCGTCCCCTGCTGTGGTTGTTCGAGCCGGGAGGCCGTGGATTGCCTTCCGGATTTTTCGAAAGTAACAGCGCGCGCAGGGGCCGGTATATAGGTACTTTTCGGGGCATGTACTCAGGTTGGCTACTTGGTTAACTGCTCGTTTTCGATGACGTGCCGCCGTCACAGGGGCCGGAATGTGGCCCTGCCGTTTTGACTCCGGCGAGGTTCTGGCATGCTAGGTCCCATGGCTAGCCGCGCGGGTACAGTTGCCCAACCCCAGGACCTTGTTGACATCACAGCGCTCCTCGATGCGTACTACGACATCTCGCCGGACCTGGGTGACCCAGGCCAGCGCGTGGTGTTCGGCACGTCGGGTCACCGCGGTTCGAGCCTGAAGGCCTCGTTCAATGAAAAGCACATCGTGGCCATCAGCCAGGCCATCGTCGAATACCGGGCGGCGCAGGGCGTCACCGGCCCCCTGTTCCTCGCCAAGGACACCCATGCACTGAGCGAGCCGGCACAGAACTCGGCCCTCGAGGTCCTTGCCGCCAACGGCGTCCAGGTCCTGGTCGACGCCCGGCACGGCTACACGCCCACCCCGGCACTGAGCCACGCAATCCTCACCTACAACCGGAACGCCGGCTCCGGCGCCCCGCAGGCAGACGGCATCGTGGTCACCCCCAGCCACAACCCGCCGCAGGACGGCGGCTTCAAGTACAACCCGCCCCACGGCGGCCCGGCAGACTCCGACGCCACCGGCTGGATCGCCAACCGAGCAAACGAACTGCTCGAAAACGGCCTGCGCGGCGTCAAGCGCATCCCGCTGGCCGATGCCCAGGCAGCGGACACCACGGGCAAGTTCGATTTCCTCTCCAGCTACGTGGACGACCTTCCGTCCGTCCTGAACCTGGACGCCATCCGCGACGCCGGAGTCCGGATCGGTGCCGACCCCATGGGCGGCGCGTCCGTGGACTACTGGGGCGAGATCGCCGAGCGCCACCACCTGAACCTCACCGTGGTGAACCCCACCGTGGACCCGCAGTGGGCCTTCATGACCCTGGACTGGGATGAGAAGATCCGCATGGACTGCTCATCCCCATCGGCCATGGCCTCGCTGATTCAGCGGATGACCGTTGGCGCGGACGGGTCCACCGCCTACGACATCGCCACGGGCAACGACGCGGATGCGGACCGGCACGGCATCGTTACCCCTGACGGCGGGCTGATGAACCCGAACCACTACCTCGCCGTGGCCATCGACTACCTGTACCGTAACCGCAGCGGCTGGAACCCGGCTTCGGTGGTGGGCAAGACCCTGGTGTCCTCCTCCATCATCGACCGCGTGGCGGAAAGCCTGGGCCGCAAACTGGTGGAGGTCCCCGTGGGCTTCAAGTGGTTCGTCCCCGGGCTGCTCTCCGGCGACGGGGCGTTCGGCGGCGAGGAATCGGCCGGCGCGTCCTTCAACAAGCTGGACGGCAGCGTCTGGACCACGGACAAGGACGGCATCCTGCTGGCCTTGCTCGCATCCGAGATCACCGCCGTCACCGGCAAGTCCCCCTCGCAGCTGTACAAGGGCCTCACGGACCAGTTCGGCGCACCTGTCTACGCCCGGATCGACGCCGCTGCCACGCGTGAGCAGAAGTCGGCACTCGGCAAGCTCTCGCCGTCGGACGTCACCGCGACGGAACTGGCAGGCGAGGCAATCACCGCCAAGCTCACCGAAGCTCCCGGCAACGGCGCCTCCATTGGCGGCCTGAAGGTGGTCACGGAGAACGCCTGGTTCGCTGCCCGCCCGTCCGGCACCGAGGACGTCTACAAGATCTACGCCGAGTCCTTCAAGGGCGAGGAGCACCTGAAGCAGGTCCAGGCCGAAGCCAAGGCCCTGGTGGACAGCGTCATCGCCTGATCAGCGTCCGTTCGCCTGTGCTGGCCCCAAGCCAAACGCGCGCTCACTAACGGTCGTTAAAACGCGAACGCCCGCTCACTTGAAGTGAGCGGGCGTTCGCTTCTTAAGCCCCGGAAGTGAGCGCGCGTCCGGGGAAAAGGCCCCACAAGTGAGCGCGCGTCGGGGGGGGTTAGACGGTGCGGACGGCCTCGTCGTAGGAGAACTTGGGCTTGGCGGCGCCCCAGGCTTCCTCACCGGGCTGGCCGATGTTGACCACCAGGAAGCTCTTCTGGTCGCCGGCCGGGAAGAAGGCGGCGTCGATGGCGGCAAAGTCGGCGCCGGTCATGGGGCCTGCGGCGAAGCCGAGCGAGCGGACGGCCAGGATGAAGTAGCCGGCCTGCAGGTGGGCGTTGTTGTTGCCGGTGCTGGCGGCCAGGGCGGGATCGGCGTCGTACATGGCCTTGGGGGCGTTGTAGCCGGGGAGGAAGCTGTCCCACTTGCCGGCCCAGTCCGTCTCGTAGCTGAGGATGGCCACCAGCGGAGCGGAGGCGGTCTTGGCCTGGTTGCCGCGGGACAGGGTGTCCACCAGGGTGGCGCGGGCCTCGTCCGAGCGGACGTAGGTGACGCGCAGCGGCTGGGAGTTGAACGCGGTGGGTCCGAACTTGGTCAGTTCGTAGATGGCCTGGGCCTGCTCCTCGGTGACCTCACCGGTGAAGGAGTTGGCGGTGCGGGCCTGGGCGAAGATGGCGTCAACGGCTGCCGAATCGATAACCGCTTCTTCATGGGCAATGGTCATTCGCGTACCTTTCGCTGCGGCTCCCCCGCCTGCCGGGGTGGGCCTCTGGTTGCTTTCCATAGTTGCAACTTCAACTGCTTGCCGCCTCTTCCCGTGACGGCAGGTGACGTTGGCCACAGCGGGTCCCCGGCGCTTCACGTCATGCTGGTTGGCAGCCTGCGTCCGGCAGCCTCCCTGCAGGGCTGGCGGTATTCTGGACCAAGTTGATCTTCGCCCCCTCGCGGCACCCCCTGAAAGGCATTCCTTCCCATGAGCATGCTCGGAATCAAATGGAAGCTGCACGGCACCGGAAAATCCATCAAGCCCGGCCAGGTGGTGGCCCCGGATGAGCGTTTGGCGTGGCCGCTGACTATTGGCGTGGGCATGCAGCATGTGGTGGCCATGTTCGGCGCCACGTTCCTGGTGCCCATCATCACCGGCATGCCGCCGGCCACCACACTGTTCTTTTCCGGCATCGGCACGCTCCTTTTCCTGGTGGTCACCAAGGGCCGCGTGCCCAGCTACCTCGGCTCAAGCTTCGCGTTCATCGCGCCCATCACCGCGTCCCAGGCGCAGTTCGGCATTCCGGGTGCCCTTGGCGGCGTGGTGCTGGCCGGCGCCACCCTGGCGCTGGTGGGTGCCGTGGTGCAAAAGTTCGGCGCCGGGTGGATCAACCGGCTGATGCCGCCCATCGTCACCGGCGCCATCGTGGCGCTGATTGGCCTCAACCTTGCGCCCGCCGCGAAACAGAACTTCGATGCTGCCCCCATCACCGCCGTCATCACCCTGGCCACGATCATCCTGGTCAGCGTGCTGTTCCGCGGGATCCTGGGCCGGCTGAGCATCCTGGTGGGTGTGGTGGTGGGCTACCTGGTGGCCATGCTCCGCGGCGAGGTCAGTTACGAAAAGATGGACGCCGCCGCGTGGGTGGGCCTGCCGCATTTCCAGACACCCGAGTTCCACCTTGGCGTCCTGGGCCTGTTCGTCCCGGTGGTGCTGGTGCTGGTTGCGGAGAACATCGGCCACGTGAAGTCCGTGGCCGCCATGACGGGACAGAACCTCGACGGCGTCTCCGGACGCGCGCTGATGGCCGACGGCGCCGCGACGGTCCTGGCGGGCTTCGGCGGCGGATCCGGCACCACCACCTACGCCGAGAACATCGGCGTCATGGCCGCCACCAAGGTCTATTCAACGGCGGCCTACTGGGTGGCAGGCATGTTCGCCATCCTGCTCAGCTTCTCCCCGAAGTTCGGCGAGCTGATCGCCACGGTCCCGCAGGGAGTACTGGGCGGTGCAGCCACCATGCTGTACGGCATGATCGGTATCCTGGGCGTAAAGATCTGGGTGCAGAACAAGGTGAACTTCTCCAACCCCGTCAACCTGACCACGGCCGCCGTCGCGCTGATCATCGGCATCGCCGACTACACCTGGACCATCGGGGACCTGAAGTTCACGGGCATCGCCCTGGGCTCCGCGGCAGCATTGGTGATCTACCACGGCATGCGGGCCATCGCGAAGGCCCGCGGAACGGTGGCCGAGCCCGAAACCGAGCAGGGCGGACTGCCGCCGGCAGTGAAATCGGCGCTGAACGCGGCAACGAAGCGCGGCCCCAAGAAGCGCTGACCCTCCCATTCGGATTGCCGCTCCCGGCAGCCCGTGTAGGGTGAAAAGACGTCAAGCACTACGTCTGGGGGATCAATGCTTGAGAGTTTCATGCGCCTGCCGAAATCGACGCCGCCGGCAAACCACCGCCACGTCCAACAGGGGGATCTGCCGTCCGGCCAGATCTACACCCTGGATCCGGTACCTCGGAGCCGCGTGGCAGGATGCGTCCTCGCCGTCCTCCTCAGCGGCTGGATGCTTGCAGTGCCAATTGCCCTGATTGACCGCCTCAAGGACGCTTCCGGCCCGGGCACCGGGGTCCTGACCGCGAGCATCATCGCCTTCGCTGTGGTCACCGCGGGCCTCGGCGGTTTCCGGTTCTTCAACGCCAGGGACGTCCGAAGGCGTTTGTCCGCCGCACTGATCGCGGCCCTGGCTGCCGCCGTCACCGCGGCGGCAGCTTCTGCCCTGCTCCCCGAATACGGCCTGCTGCTGGCCGCTCCGGGCCTGTTGGCTGGAGTGCCTGCGCTCGTCGCCCTGGTAAGGGACCACCGCAGGCACCGCGCTCCCGGTACCGGGGCCTAAGCGGCCTGCCCCTGGGCCGCCGGTCCACCCGCCATACCGGAGTTCAGGCCGGCCGCGGGGTGGCCGGGTGGGAAGGGTCCTGGCCGGCCCAACCCGAAGATGGGCCCGGGCAGCGGACGCTTGGCGGTCAGCGATTCGTCCTCAGGATGCAGGATCCGTCTCAGGATCCAAGGCACGAAGTACTGCCGCGCCCACACCAGGTCCTCTGCCCGCGCGTGCTTCCAGCCCTGGGCCGGAAGGGGTTTGGGCTGGAAGGGCTCCAGGGTGTGCGGGACGCCCAGGGCATTGAGCGTGGCCACAGCAACCGCGTGGTGGCCCAGCGGTGACAGGTGCAGCCGGTCCGGGTCCCACATGGCTGCGTGCTGGAGTTCGGGCAGGCACCAGAGGTCCACCATCACGCAGTGGTGCCGGGCGCCGATGGTGTGGATGTTCTCGTTGTAGACAGCCACCTTGCCGCGGATGGCACTGAAGACGGGTGTGTTGCCCCAGTCCGGCCCGGCATAAAGCAGGACGGTGGCGCCGGTAGCGGCCAGCACGCCGACGGCCGCGTCCAGCTTTTCGGCCAGTTTGTCCGGATTTCCGCGTTTGAAGAGGATGTCGTTCCCGCCGCCGGACATGGCAATCAGGTCCGGCTTCAGCGCGAGCGCGGGAGCCAGCTGCCGGTCCAGGATCTGCCGGAGCAGCAGTCCCCGTATGGCCAGGTTGGCGTAGGCGAAGTCCGGCTGCCCGTCGCTGAGTTCCTCCGCCGCCCGGTCCGCCCAGCCGCGCAGCCCGCCCAGGCTGCGCGGTTCGGGATCGCCGATTCCCTCGGTGTAGGAGTCTCCCAAGGCGACGAAACGGTGCCAGGGATGCATCCCCTGGCCCCCGCTGGCCCTGTTCAGCCCACGATCGTCGGTGATCATGCTGTTCTCCTTCCCGCGGTTGGACGCGGGCGCTGCTTCCTTACAGCCCCCGCCCTTGGGGCGCCCTGTGAGGCGTGCCCCAGCTCGGCCGCCGGCGCAGGCTGGAAGCCCGTGACGCCGTCGTACGTTTCCGGTACAGGTGCCGCCGGTGCCGGACCGGGACGTCCCATCCCGGCGTTAGGCGCGACGACGTTCAGCGCCGCGTCCCGAAGGTCCAGTTCGTGGTGGACCGCCTGGGTCTGCAGGAACCTCAGTGCGCCCTCGCGGCTCAGCCCGTATTCGTTCATGAGGCTGCGGACGGCCAGGTCCACCAGCACCAGCGAGCTTTGCACGACGGCGATGCCGGCGGTGGCCTCGGCACGTTCGCCGACGCGCACCACCACGCGGAGCGCCCGGGCCACCTGGTGGACGTACGTGCGGCAGCGGACAAGATCGTCGCTGGTGAAGGTATGCGCGGCGGCCGCGTAAAGGTTGATGGCGGCACTTGCCCCGCCTTCGGAGGCAATGGGCGCGGACAGCAGGGATTGCACGCCGTGCGCCGCGGCGGCACTGGAGTATCCGGGCCAGCGCCAGTCCCGGCTGAGATCGGAGAGAAGGACGAACTCGCCGGTACGCATGGCTTCCATGACGGGGCCGTCCGCGAACGAACATTGCTCGCGGTCCGCCTCGCGCGCCTGCTCGGTACTCGCCGCGAGGGTGTGGGATTTTCCCAGCCTGAAGAGGGTGGCCGCCCAGCCGATGCCGCGCTGTTCACCCTTGACGTCGCGCATGAACTCATGGGTGACTTCCCAGAGATAGTTCTCAACGTCCTTGCTGTCGAAAACGGGCTCCGGGGGCGATGGAAGCGGTCCCCAGCCAACCTGCCCCGAGGGTTCAGCGGCCATGTTCCACGCCTAGGGTTTGAAAAGCTGCGGCCCACTGCAAAACCTCCTCTAAGAATACGGCCCGACAGCGCCGTATTGGGAGGTCCGGACCGCAGGTTTAGGGGAACCCGCAACCACCCCTATCCTTACCTGGTGACCATTACCCAGGCTGTGCTTTCCTTTGCCGTGGTTGCCGGGCTGCTGACGCTGGTTCCGGGCATCGACACGGCGCTGGTGCTTCGTTCATCCCTCACCAGGTCCCGCGCGTACGCGTTCGCCACGGCCGTGGGCATCAGCACCGGCGCCATGGTGTGGGGGATCGCCGCCGCGGTGGGGGTATCCGCCCTGCTTGCCGCTTCACAGTTCGCCTACCAGGCCCTCACGCTGGCCGGTGCGGCCTACATGGTGTGGCTTGGCGCGTCCCTGCTCTGGAAGAGCCGCAAAGCGGGACCGGCCGCCGCTGCGGCCTCCACGGTGGCCGGATCAGGCGGCCCTGCAGGCGCCTCTGCGGATGGCAGAGCCGCCGGCGCTGCGAAGGGCAACGCCGGCGGCCGGCAGATCCTCAGGGGCTGGCTCACGGGTACCGGCACCAACCTGCTCAACCCCAAGGTGGGAGTCTTCTACATCGCCACCATTCCGCAGTTCATCCCGCAGGGCAGTTCCCCGCTGCTGATGGGCGTCCTGCTGGCGGGCGTCCACTGCCTCCTGACCATGCTGTGGTTCGCCGGGCTGATCTTCGGCGCCGGCTACGCGTCCAAATGGCTCAACGGCCCCCGCAGCGTCCGGGTGATCGACCGGATCACCGGAACCGTCCTGGTGGGTTTCGGGCTCAAGCTCGCGCTCGAACCGCGGCACTGACGGGCAATTCCCTAGCGCACGTCGATGTCCAGCGCCTGGAAGTCGTCCGCCGAATGCCGGCCCACCAGGATCCGGAACGTTCCCGGCTCAAGCTGCCAGCCGCCGTCGTAATGGGCGAAGGCGCGCGCGGGAACCCTGACCTCAACGCTGTCCGTCCCGCCGGCGGCCAGATGCGTTCCGGCATAGCCGGCCAGCCAGCGCACGGGCCGTTCCACCGCTGACTCCTGGCGCTCAAGGTATACCTGCACCACCTCGCGGCCGGCCCTCGTGCCGGTGTTGCGGACGGGGACGTGCACCACCACGTCCTTGCCGGCCGGAACCGCCTGCGAGGCGTGCGGCGTGCACAGTTCGAACGTGGTGTAACCCAGCCCGTAACCGAACGGCAGCGCCGGGGCAGCCCCTCCGGCGGCCTGCTGCTTCAGCCAGGCCCGGTATCCCACATGGATGCCCTCGGAATAGACCACTTTGCCGTCCACCGGAACGGTGTCCAGCACCGGGACGTCCGCCAGGGCTGCCGGCCACGTGGTGGGCAGCCGGCCGCCCGGTTCCTCTGCACCGAGCAGGATGTCCGCAATGGCACGGCCGAATTCCTGGCCACCGAACCAGCCCAGCAACACCGCGCCCACCCGGTCCAGCCACGGCATGAGCACCGGGGAGCCGGAGTTCACCACCACCACGGTGCGCGGATTCGCCGCAGCCACCGCTTCCACCAGCTGGTTCTGGTGGCCGGGAAGGTCGAGGTCCTTCCGGTCGAAGCCTTCGGACTCGATGGCTGCGCTGGTGCCCACCACCACCACGGCAACGTCCGCGGCCCTGGCTGCTTCCACCGCGGCGTCAATCTCCGCCTGCGGGTCCGCCACCACGGTTTCCTCGCCCAGCAGGATGGCGGTGAACGGGATGGCCTGCTCCGCGGGCAGTTCGAAGAGTGCCTCAATCCGGACCCGCCCACCTGCCTCGGTTTCGATGGCGTGGACGGTCTTGGGCGGATCGAAAAGTGCAGCGCCGAGGACGTCCGTATCGTCCTCGATGGTCCCGTTGAACACCTCGTCGCCGCGGAGTGAGAGTCGGATTTTGCCCACGGTACCCACGCCAAGGTGGTGCGTGCCGGCGGAGGGTGCCGTCCAGTCGGTTTCCATCCGGATGGCGGCCGCGCCCTCGGGGATGCCGATCCCGAACCAGATCAGGTGGGATGCCAGCCGGTCCTCGCCGGAAAGTTCAGTGCCGTCAGCGGCCAGGAACGTCACGCGCAGGCCGGGGACGTTGGACACAGGGTTGTGGAGCGAGGTCCGCGGGAAGGCCTGCAGGCCCTCGGCCACCTTCGCGCCGCGGTGGTAGGAGACGGTGACGCCGGCGGGCAGGGCCTCACGCAGTCCCTCCAGCGGCGAGATGTTCTGCTTGGGCATGACGGTGGCGCTGCCGCCGCCCTGGGTCCGTGCTTCCTCCGCGTTGTGGCCGCTCACGGCCACGCTCCCCAGGACTGCCGGGTCCAGGGGCAGCAGGCCGTCCCGGTTCCGGACCAGGACAGCGCCGCGGACAGCTACTTCGCGGGCGACGGCGGCGGCGTTGAGAGGTGCCGGCAGTTCCGTCACAGCGGGGCTGACGCCGTCGAGCGAGCCTACGCGGGCGGCCAGCCGGAGGATGCGGACCACCTTGTCCAGGATGGCGGTGCGGCTGACGCGGCCGTCCTCGACGGCGGCCAGCAGCTTGGGCCCCCAGTGACCCACGGGTCCCGGCATTTCCAGGTCCTGGTGGGCGTTGGCGGCGTCGATGGAGCGGACGCCGGTCCAGTCGGACACCACAACGCCGTCGAAGCCCCACTCGGTGGACAGCGGGGTCTCCAGGAGCTCGTTTTCGCTGGCGGTGGTGCCGTTGATGGAGTTGTAGGAGCTCATCACCAGCCAGGCGCGGGCCTCGGTGACGGCGTCCTCGAAGGCTGCGAGGTAGAGCTCCCGCAAGGGCCGCTCGTCCACCACGGAGTCGGCGGTGAAGCGGTCGGTTTCGGCTTCGTTGGCGACGTAGTGCTTGGGGGTGGCCCCAACCCCCATGGACTGCACGCCTGCCACGTATCCGGCGGCGATGGTGGCCGTCAGCCGGGGGTCCTCGCTCATGCATTCGAAATGCCTGCCGCCCAGCGGGGAGCGGTGCAGGTTGATGGTGGGGCCCAGAACCGCGTGGACGCCTTTGCGCCGGGCTTCCTGGCCCAGGACCTGGCCGTAGCGGCGGGCAAGGCCGGCGCTCCACGTGGCGGACAGTGCCGACGACGACGGCAGCGAGACGGAGTCATGCCGCTCGTCGAAATCCTCGCCGCGGACCCCGGCGGGGCCGTCGGACATCACCACACGGGACAGCCCGATGGCGGGAAGGGCGTGCGTGGACCAGACGTCCGCACCGGTGAGCAGCTGGACCTGCTGCTCCAGGCTGAGGCTTTCCGCGAGGTCCCTGATCCGGGCTTCGGCGTCCGGGGAGCCTGCGGCCGGAGCGGCGGCAGCTGGAACGGGGGCGGCGGCGGGCAGGGTGGGGTTCACGGGGGGCTCCTTCAGGTAGTGGAAAGATCGTAACGGTAAAAACCGAGTATGACTAGGCTTTCGCCGCGCGGGGTGAAATACACTGGCTTCCGTGACCCCCAACAAGCCGCGCGGACCCTACGCCAAGGGAGCGGAACGCCGCGAACAGATCATCCAGACCGCAACCGACGTCTTCGCCACCGACGGCTTTGAGGGCACCGCCCTCAAGCGCGTGGCCGAGTTGGTGGGCGTCAAGGAGGCCACCCTGTTCCACTACTTCAGCGGCAAGCAGGAACTGTTGACCGCTGTCCTGGCCGAGCGGGACAGGCGCGGACTTGCGGACACTCCGGCGAAGGAGGCCGGGCTGGCACTGATGGCTCCGGTGGCCGCCAGGAACCGGACACAGCCGGGGCTCACCACGCTCTACGCGGTGGCATCCGCCACGGCCAGCAACCCCGGGCACGATTCCCACGGCTACTTCCAGGAGCGGTTCGCCGCCGTGGTCCGCTCCCTGGAGGACGACATCCGGGAACGGCAGGCGGCCGGCGGGGTCAGGTCCGATGTTTCCGCCACAGACCTGGCCAGGCTGGTGGTGGCGGTGTCCGACGGACTGCAGCTGCAGTGGCTCTATGACAAGGACGTGGACATGGCGGACGGGCTCGCCACCTTCATCGACGTCCTCCTCAAGCCGTCCGCCTGATCCTTTCCGGCGAGCCCGGTCATCCAGCCAAAGGTTCAAGCCAGTGCTCCAGCCTGCCGCCGTGCTGCATCGGCCTAGCCGGCGATGGCGTTGCCGGCGAGGGTGGCTTCGATGACTGCCGGGGAAAGCACGTGCTGGGTGACCATCTGACTGGCCCCCAGGATCGCCGCCTGGCCGCCGGCCATGGAAATGCCGATGCGCAGGTGTGTGGTGGCCAGCGGCAGCGACCGCCGGTACACCACTTCGCGGATGCCGGCCACCAGGTGCTCGCCGGCCTCCCCCACGCTCCCGCCGATCACGATCATGGACGGATTCAGCAGGTTGACCACGGTGGCCAGCACGTCCCCGACGTCCCGGCCGGCCTGGCGCAGCGCCTGGATGGCCTGCAGGTTCCCTTCGGCCACCAGCCGCAGGACGTCGCCGCCGGTCTTGGCTTCCAGCCCGTGGGACCGGAGCTGGTGCGCGACGGCGGGACCTGACGCGAGCGCCTCCAGGCACCCGTAGTTGCCGCAGCGGCACAGGACGTCGTCGCCGCGGGGGACGCGGACGTGGCCAAGGTCGCCGGCGGTACCGTTGGCGCCGCGCTGCAGCTCGCCGCTGCTGATGATGCCGGCACCGATTCCCGTGGCCACCTTGATGAAGAGGAAATTCTCGTGCTCGGGCCAGTGCGCGGTGCGTTCACCGAGCGCCATGATGTTCACGTCGTTGTCCACCAGGACGGGAACCGGCAGCTGCCGCTGGACGTACGGGACGACGTCGAACCCGTCCCAACCGGGCATGATGGGCGGTTTTACGGGGCGTCCGGTGTCATGTTCAACGGGACCCGGCAGTCCGATGCCGACGCCGGCCAGGTCGCCCGGCTCGCGTCCCGATTCGGCCAGGAGTTCCTTGCCGGCGGCGATCACGCGTCCCAGGACAACAGCCGGGCCGTCCGCCACCTCCTGCGCAAACCGGCGTTCGCCGAGGATGCTGCCGCCCAGGTCGGTGACGGCAACAATCACATGGGTAGCGCCGACGTCGACGGCCAGCACCACGCGGGCCTCGGGCTTGAAGGCAAAGCGCGACGGCGGCCTGCCGCCGCTCGAATTCGCCTCGCCGGCCGGGCCCACGAGGCCCGAGCCGATGAGGGCGTCAATGCGGGACGCCACGGTGGACCTGGCAAGCCCGGTGGTGAGGGCCAGTTCGGCGCGGGTCCGCGCCTGGCCGTCACGAAGAAGCTGGAAGAGGTCACCAGCGCGCGAAAGGTTGCCGGCATCGGCGTCCCTTGCAGGCAACTTTCCTGTGGCTCGAGTCATGTACAAGTCATAACACGCAGACTTGGCACTGTCACGAATACAGAAGTTTGATTTGTTACAAACAACTTTTGCTTGACTCTCGTCAAAAGTAGTTCTACGTTGTGACCAGGAGCACATCGTCCTTGCCGATGCAGCAGATTGACGGCATCGATCAACCTCCGCATCCGAGTCCGCCTACAACGAGGTAACCGACTTGCCAAGCCAGACATCGCCCGCCGAAACACCCCTCGGGGTAGGCATCCTGGGCGCCGGTCCTGTCACCCAGGCCATCCACCTTCCTGCCCTTGCCCGGCTCCGCGACATCCTCGAAGTGCGCCACATCATGGATGTTGATGAGTCAGTGGCCGCATCCGTCGCCGCCCGCGTCGGTGCCACGTCCAGCAGCAGCATGGACGCCCTGCTTGGCGACGACACCGTGGAGATCGTTGCCATCTGCAGTCCGCACCAGTTCCACGCCGAACAGGTCATCGCCGCCTGCCGGGCCGGCAAGAAAGCCATCCTGTGCGAAAAGCCGTTTGCCATGAATGCCGAGGAGGCGGCCCGCATCTCCGAGGTCAGCGCCGAAACCGGCGTTCCCATCGTGGTGGGTGCCATGCACACCTTCGATCCGGGCTGGCTCGCAGCAGAAGGGCGCTGGGAAGACCTGCCGGAGACGGCACACACCATCCGCTCCTCCATTGTGCTTCCACCCAACGCCCGCTTCGAAGACTTCGCCACGGAGATCGTGACGCGCCCCGCCGCCGGCACACCGGACTACTCGGACATCGACGTCATCAAATCCATGATGCAGGGCGGGATCATGGGGCTGGCCATCCACGACCTCCCCCTGGTCCGCCGGTTCACCCCGGACTTCGACGAAATCCAGGTGCTGCAGGCCCGGCACGTCCGCCCCTTCGGCTACGCCATCTCACTGCGCACTCCCACGCGCACCATCGAACTGCGGGCCGCCATGAACAGCACCTGGCAACCCGAGTGGAGCTTCGAAGCCATTGCCAGCCACAGCGCGCTGCGGATCGATTTCACACCTTCCTACGTCCAGGCGGGTTCCGCCACCGCCACCTTCAGCCGGGGCACCGAAACCACCACCCTCGGCCCCTACAGCCACAACGGCTACGAGGGCGAGTGGCGGGAGCTGGCAGAACTGGCGCGCGGAACCAAACAGCCGCCGTCCGCGCAGACCCTGATCGACGACCTCACCTTCGCCCTGGCCATCGCGGACGCCACCGTGGACAGCGTCGCCGCCGACCACGCCCGCCGGCCCGGCGGGATTGCCGCAACCGCAGGAGCCTCAGCATGAGCGCCACTTACTCCGTCACGGCAACCCCCGGCGCCGAGGAAGCCGGCGCCGTCGCCCTGGCCGTGGCGTCGCTGCCGGCAACCTTCGGCCCGGCGGCAGGCGGCGCCGCCACCCCGGACGTCGCCGCCATCGCCGGCGGACCCGGCTGGACCGCCGAGGCCCTGCACGCCATTGAAGCCGGCAGCCCCGGCGTCCTGGTGGTCAACCCTGTCCCCGAGGACACCGCACAGCTGTCCGCTGCCGCCGAAGCCGCGGGCACCGCCGTCGTCCTGGACCTGCGCTGGGCCTCCAACCCGGCGCTGGTCTCGCACGACGGCGGCCCGGACGCCCGTGAAGCATTCCGGAGCGCGCTGGGCACGGCGGCCATGCTGGACAGTGTCGCCACGGCGGCACCCGGCACGGACTGGCAGCGGCTCCTCGGAGAGCACCTCGCCGCGCTGCTGGAAGTGACCGGAACGCTCGACGCCGTGTCCCTGCTTCAGAGCGGGGCCACCGGTTACACGTTCAGCGGACGGCTCGCCAACGGCGCCCCGATGTCCGCCCACGGCGTGCTGACCGCGGCCCGCCCCGCCGGCGTCGACATCCGGCTGTACACGGCCGACGGCGGCGTCAGCGTCCGGCTGCCCGAGCCGGCCGCCGCCTGGCCCGCCGAAGTCCGGGTCACCGGGCCGCACGGCGGACTTTTGCTGCCCACCCTGTATGAATCAGCCCACCGGACGGCGTGGCGCCGCCTCAAGGATCACCTCACAGCCGGCACCCGGCCGGACGACCTCACCCGGTTCGCCCGGCTGACCGACCTTTACGCAACTTTCGCTGACACGTAACCAGCCCCTTCCAATACGCAACCAACCAGCAGTCCAGTCCCACCTCCACTCTCAACGATGAGCAGGACCGCACCACAACGCATCGCGCGGCGGTCCCGAAAGGACACACCATGAACGCAAACACCCACCAGAGCCGTCCCTTCTCCCGCCGCGGTTTCCTGGGCCTGACAGCCGCGGCCGCATCCGTTCCCCTGCTGGCGGCCTGTGGCGGAGGATCGGCAAGCCAGGGCGGCGGAGGCGGCGCCGGGGGAACCATCAAGTTCTGGGACATGCCGTGGGCCACGCCCGCCTACAACGATTCCGCCAAGAAGATTGCTGAGGGCTGGGCGGGCGCGAACAACAGCAAGGCCAACTACCAGATCATCCAGTGGAACAACTTCTATCAGACCTTCTCCTCGGCCATCGCGTCCAAGACCGGCCCGGCAGTGTCCACCGGTGGCGGTTTCCAGGCGTTCCAGTTCGATCAGCAGGGACAGATTGCCTACGCCGACAAGGTGATCGAAAAGATGAAGTCGAATGGCCAGTTCGACGACTTCCTGCCCGGCGTCCTGGATCCGTTCAAGTCGGACAAGGGCTACGTGGCAGTGCCGTGGCAGCTGGACATGCGCGTGTTCTGGTACCGCAAGTCCCTCTTTGAGAAGGCAAACGTTGCCCTCCCCACGGACTGGCCGTCCCTCCTCGAAGCCGGCAAGGCCCTGAAGAAGCTCGGCGCGTTCGGCTTCGCCACAGGCGCGGGTTCGGGCAACAACTACGGCAACCACTCCATGATCATGATGATGGTCAACAACGGCGGCGGCGTCTGGAACAAGAACGGCGAGCTGGACCTGCTGAACGACCGCAACGTCGAAGCCATCGAGTTCGTCCGGGAACTGGTCTCCAACGGAATCGTTGACCCGGCGGCAGTCAGCTACACCACGGACAACATGTCTGCGCAGTGGAAGGACGGCAAGGCAGGATTCGGCCTATTCCAGGTCAACGTTCCGCAGCGGGTGGGTGACACCTCCGGTGACCTCCTGGTAGCCGATCCCCTGACCGGCCCCCACGGCGACAAAGCCACCATCGTGTTCCCGAACAACATCATGATGTACAAGAACACCCCTTCGCAGGATGCCTCCGAAGAGTTCCTTGTGTACTACATGGGCCAGCTCAAGGAACTGTGGAAGCAGAAGCTGATGTCTGCACTGCCGGTCTTCAAATCGATCACGGAAATGCCCGAGTTCGCCAACGATCCCAACAACGTCAAGATCGTTAAGGACTGGCAGCCGATCGCCAAGACCTTCGCTTCCCAGGGCAGCACCCTGAACGCCAACCTCGCCGCGTTGGACGGTGGCCAGGCACTGAACCAGTTCAGCCAGTCCATCCTCACCGGCCAGGCCACGGACGCCAAGAGTGCTCTGCAGACCTTCCAGTCCGGCCTCGAATCAGTCCTGAAGAAGTAGAACGGCACCTCCCATGTCTTCCACCACCACAGCGTCAGGCCTCTCCCGGGCCCGCCGGGGGCTCGCCCCCGGCGGCTCGGGGGCCTCCCCGGGCAAGCGCAAGAGCAAGCTCAGTGCGCAGACCACCAGGACCTTCTTCTGGCTGTTGCTCCCCTCCGTGGTCCTGCTGGTCCTGATCCACGGCTACCCCTTGATTCACGCGGCCGTCCAGGCAACCCACGATGGCGACCTGCTGCAGACCGGCAACTTTGTGGGCGGCGAGAACTTTGCGTCCGTTCTGTCCTCTCCGGCCTTCTGGAAAGCCGCCCAGTTCACCCTCTGGTTCACCATTGTGGGTGTGTTCGGCTCCTGGCTGGTGGGACTGGGACTTGCCCTCCTGCTCCGGACCAAGATTCCAGCAGGAAACACCTTCAAGGTTCTCCTGCTCCTGCCCTGGGTTGTGCCGATTGTGGTCTCCTCCACGGCCTGGAACTGGCTGGTAGCCACTCCGGACAGCCTGGTTCCCGCACTCTTCCGGAGCCTGGGCCTGGGGACGCCGCTGTTCCTTGCGGATCCAACGCTTGCCTCCATCACTGTGATGGTGTTCAAGGTGTGGGTGTCTTTCCCCTTCATGATGATGATGATTTCCGCGGCGCTGGCTTCCGTGGATGGAACGGTTTACGAGGCCGCCAGCATGGACGGTGCCTCCAAATGGCAGCAATTCACGCAGATCACCCTGCCGCTGATCGCCCGGTCCACCTACATCAGCTGGATCCTCATGACGATCTTCTGCGTCAATGACTTCCCCACCATCTACCTGCTTACTGGCGGCGGACCCGTCAGCGCCACCACCTCCCTTGTGGTCCTTGCCTACCGCACGGTCTTCCAGGACTTCGCTACCGGCCCAGGCGTTGCCATCGCCTTCCTCATGACCATGACCCTGGTGGTCATCTCGGTCCTCCTGTACCGCCAGATCCGAAAGTCGAGCGTCGAATAATGAGCGCTGTACTCCACGCCCACCCCGAGTCCGGCCCGGCGCTGGGCGTCACAGAAACCGGCAAGCCGCGCCGGGTGCTCTCCGAGGCCGGCATGCGCGGACGCTGGTGGCGGTTCGTCCTGATCCTGGCCATCACGGCGATCGTCCTCATTCCCATCATGGTCACGGTGATCCTGGCCTTCACCCCCGGTCCCAACAGCACGGCCACCGGCCTGACGTTCGAAAACCTGGCCAACGTCTTCAACGGAACCCTGGCCGCTACCTGGCTGCAAAACAGCCTGGTGACCACGCTCTCCACCGTGGTGGTCTCCGTAGCAGTGGCAGCACCGGCAGGCTATGTCCTGTCCCGCGGCCGCAGCAAGGCAGTTTCCGGCTACTCACTGCTCCTCTTCGTGATGCAGTCCCTGCCGATCATCACGTCCGTGGTTCCGCTGTTCATCCTGTTCGCAGGAATGGGCCTGGTGGACAACCTGCTGGGCATCACCATCATCTACGTTGGCTCCACCATGACCGTTGCCACCTGGATGATGGCCGCCTACTTCGACTCCATCCCCATCAGCCTCGAGGAAGCCTCCTGGATTGATGGATGCTCGGTGTTTGGCTCGTTCACCAAAGTGGTGCTGCGCAACTCATTGCCCGGCATCCTGTCCACAGCGATCTTCGCCTTCCTCCTGGCCTGGAACGACTACCTGGTGGCCATCGTGTTCCTGCGTTCCAACGAAATCTTCACCCTTCCCATGGGCGTGCAGTCCTTCTTCCAGCAGAACGCCACGGACTGGACCTCGGTGATGGCCCTCGCCGTGGTCATGATGCTCCCGCCCGTCATCGTGTTCGCCACCCTGAACAAGTACTTCAGCGTCGGCGGCATCGGCGGATCCCTCGCCGGCCGCTAGCCTGCCCAACAACGTCGTCGCCAACCATCCCTGATAGGAAACCCATGTCTTATTCACTCCAGCTCTACACACTGCGCAACGCCATCGCCGAGGACCTGCCTGGGACCATCAAAAAGGTCGCGGAGATTGGCTTCACCCAGGTTGAGCCCTACAACTTCGTGGCTACGGCAAAAGAACTCGGTGCCGCGCTGACGGAGAACGGCCTCACCGCACCCTCCGGCCATGCGCCGCTGCTGTCACAGGACCAGGATGAGATCTTTACAGCGGCGAAGGACCTGGGCATCAGCACCGTTATCGATCCCTTCCTGCCCGCCGAGCACTGGCAGGACGCAGAAACCATCCAGGCCACGGCAGCCAAGCTCAACGCCGCAGCGAAGAAGGGCGCCGAATACGGCATCACCGTGGGGTACCACAACCACGCCTGGGAACTGGAGTCCAGCATCGAGGGACGCACCGCGCTGGAGTACTTCGAGTCCCTGCTGGACCCGGAGCTGGTCCTGGAGGTGGACACCTACTGGGTGGCCGTGGGCGGCCAGGACCCCGTTGATATCCTCACCAAGCTCGGAGACCGGGTGAAGTTCATCCACATCAAGGACGGCAACCTGAGCACGGACACCAAGGCCCAGCAGCCCGCCGGCCAGGGCAAGGTCCCTGTCCTGGACGTGATCGCCGCCGCGAAGTCCCTCGAAGTTGGCGTCGTGGAATTCGATGACTACTCCGGCGACATCTTCGAAGGCATCACCGAGAGCCTCGCGTACCTGAACGCCGCAGCAGAAGGAGCCAAGGCATGAGTTTCGCACCTTCCACCCGCAAGGGACCGGTTGGCGTTGCAGTGATCGGCGCGGGCAATATTTCCAAGCAGTACCTGGACAACCTGACCGTCTTCCCGGACCTGAAGGTCCTGGTCATCGCCGACCTCTTCGAAGACGCCGCCGAGGCCCGCGCCAAGGAATACGGCATCCCCGAATGGGGCGGGCCGGAAAAGGCACTGAACCACCCCGACGTCGAAATCATCGTCAACCTCACTATCCCCGCCGCCCACGTGGAGGTGGCCACCGCAGCGGTCAACGCCGGCAAGCACGTCTGGACCGAGAAGCCCTTCTCCCTTGACCGCGAATCCGGCCTGGGGCTGCTCAAGGCTGCCGACGCCGCGGGAATCCGGCTCGGCACTGCACCGGACACGTTCCTGGGCGCCGGCATCCAGACCGCGCTGCGGCTCATCCAGCGCGGCGACATCGGCACCCCGCTGACCGCCATGACCACTTTCCAGACCCCCGGCCCTGAATCCTGGCACCCCAACCCCGCGTTCCTCTTCCAGCACGGCGCCGGCCCCCTGTTCGACATGGGACCGTACTACCTCACCACCCTGGTCCAGGCCTTCGGCTCCATCCGCAAGGTGGCCGCCGTCGGGTCCAAGGCCAAGGAGGTCCGCGTCATCGGCTCCGGGCCCAAGGCCGGCGAGG
Organism: Pseudarthrobacter sp. NPDC059871; assembly: GCF_042731175.1. Lineage (NCBI taxonomy): Bacteria > Bacillati > Actinomycetota > Actinomycetes > Micrococcales > Micrococcaceae > Pseudarthrobacter > Pseudarthrobacter sp. NPDC059871. The sequence goes on along the minus strand of NZ_JBHWJV010000002.1, from coordinate 173,561 downwards.
AATTCACCGTAGAGGTCCCCACCCACGTCTCAGCGATGGCCCAGTTCGAATCCGGCGCCTCCTCGCACAGCGTCTTCTCCTTCGAATCCCCCCGCGCCCGGATGGGGTTCGTGGAAATCACCGGCACGGAAGCCACCATCTCCCTGCCGGACCCCAACTACTTCACCGGCGACATCAGGCTCTGGCGCGCCGGGGACGAAGACTGGACCACCATCCCCGCCACCGGCCCTGCAAACGGCCGCGGCATGGGCGCCCTGGACATGGCCCGCGCCATCCGCGCAGGCGTGCCGCACCGGGCCACCGGCGACCTCGCCTACCACGTGCTGGACAGCATGGTCTCGATCTCCGAATCCATCGAATCCGGTTCGTTCGTGGACGTGACCAGCAACGCACCTACCTCGGAGGCCATCCCCGAGGACTGGGCGCCCGAGACAGCAACTCTCTAGAAATCCCAAGCGAACCAGCGAGGAACCGAACCATGAGCACGCCCACACACTCGTCCCTGCCTTCCAACCAGCCGTTGGGCGTCGCCGCCATCGGCTACGCCTTCATGGGGAAGGCGCATTCGAATGCGTGGCGGAACGTGGCCAGTTTCTTCGACGTCCCGGCCTTCGAACAGAAAGTGCTCGTAGGCCGGGACGCCACCGCCGTGGCCGAGGCCGCAGCCAAGTACGGCTGGGCCGAGTCGGCCACAGACTGGCGTGAGGTCATCGACCGGGACGACATCCACATCATCGACATCTGCGCCCCCGGCTGGATGCACGCCGAAATCGCCATCGCTGCGCTCGAAGCCGGCAAGCACGTCCTGGTCGAAAAACCCCTCGCCAACACCCTTGCCGAAGCCGAGCTCATGACCGCCGCCGCCGCGAAGGCACGCGCCAGGGGCGTCCAGTCAATGATCGGCTTCAACTACCGCCGAGTCCCGGCCCTTGCCCTTGCCCGCGAACTCATCGCCGAGGGCCGGCTCGGCACCGTCCGGCACGTCCGCGCCGCCTACCTCCAGGACTGGCTCGCCGACGACCAATCCCCCATGACCTGGCGGCTCCGGAAGGAAACCGCCGGGTCCGGTGCCCTCGGCGACATCGCCTCCCACGCCATCGACCAGGTCCTCTACCTCCTGGGCGACCAGGTCACGGAGGTCACCGGCAGGCTCCACACGTTCGTTCCGCAGCGTCCCGGCGGCAATGCTGCCGGGGAAGGGCTGGAGGACGTCACGGTCGACGACGCCGCCTGGGCAACGCTGTCCCTCGCCTCCGGGGCCATCGCCTCAGTGGAGGTCTCCCGGGTGGCGACGGGCCAGAAGAACAGCCTCAAGCTCGAGATCTACGGCGACCAGGGCACCATCCTGTTCGACCTGGAAAGCCTCAACGAGCTCGGGTTCCTGGACGCCACCGTTCCGGTGCGCGAGCAGGGTTTCCGCCGGATCCTGGTCAACGAACCCGAGCACCCCTACCTCGAAGCGTGGTGGCCGCAGGGCCATATCATCGGCTGGGAACACACCTTTACCCACCAGGTCCGGGACTTCCTCACCGCCATCCAGGACCAAACCCCGCCATCGCCGTCGTTCGAGGAAGGACTGAACGTGCAGTACATCCTCAACGCCGTGGAGGAATCCGCCGCCGCGAAGAGCGCCCTGATCCAACTGCCGGGCACCTCCCCGGAGACCAGCCCCACCAAAGGAGCCTGACCATGCCCCGCCCGTTTACCCTGTTCACCGGCCAGTGGGCCGACCTGCCCCTCGAGGAAGTGGCCAAGCTGGCTTCCGGTTGGGGCTACGACGGCCTGGAAATCGCGGTCTCCGGCGACCACCTGGACGCCTGGCGCGTGGACGAACCCGGCTACGTCGAGTCCAAGCTCGAACTCCTGGACAAGTACAACCTCAAGGTCTGGGCCATCTCCAACCACCTCAAGGGCCAGGCCGTCTGCGATGACCCCATCGACTTCCGCCACGAAGCCATCGTCGGCTCCAAAGTCTGGGGCGACGGGAACCCCGAAGGCGTCCGCCAGCGCGCCGCCGAGGAACTCAAGCACACCGCCCGGCTCGCCCGCGCGCTGGGCGTGGACACCGTCGTCGGGTTCACCGGATCCTCCATCTGGCAATACGTGGCCATGTTCCCGCCCGTCCCCGAAAAAGTCATCGACGCCGGCTACCAGGACTTTGCCGACCGCTGGAACCCCATCCTGGACGTCTTCGACGACAACGGCGTCCGCTTCGCCCACGAAGTCCACCCCAGCGAGATCGCCTACGACTACTGGACCACCCAACGCACCCTCGAAGCGATCGGCCACCGCGAAGCGTTCGGCCTGAACTGGGACCCCTCGCACATGATGTGGCAGGGCATCGACCCCGTCTCCTTCATCTGGGACTTCAAGGACCGGATCTACCACGTGGACTGCAAGGACACCAAGATCCGCCAGACCGGCCGCAACACCGTCCTCGGCTCCCACCTGGCATGGGGCGACCCGCGCCGCGGCTGGGACTTCGTCTCCGCCGGCCGCGGCGACGTCCCCTGGGAAGCATCGTTCCGGGCCCTGGCCGCCATCGGCTACGACGGACCCATCAGCATCGAATGGGAGGACGCCGGCATGGACCGCCTCCACGGCGCCCCCGAAGCCCTCGCCGCCCTCAAGAAATACGACTTCCCCGCCTCCCAGACCAGCTTCGACGCCGCCTTCAGCAGCAAGGACTAGTTCATGCCAGACATTGGAACGCCCGACGGCGGCGACGGTTTCGTCCCGCTGTTCGACGGGTCTACCCTGGCCGGTTGGAGAACCGTACCCCGCGTCTATGGCACCGAGTATCCGGGCGGCCCCCTGCTCCTGGAGCGCTTCGAAGCCCTCGGTTTGACCCCACCGGTCGATCCCGAAAAGCACCCTGCCCACTGGTTCGCCGAGGACGGTGTCCTCATCGGTGAACAAGACACTCCCGGCAGCGGCTATGGCGGCTATTTGGTCAGCGAACAGGCTTACGGGGACTTCGAATTGGTCCTGGAGATGCGCCCGGACTGGCCGGCTGACACGGGTGTGATGCTTCGCCGGCGTCCGGACAGCTGGGAAGGCTTTCAGGTGCTGGTGGACCACCGGCCCTCCGGCGGGATCGGTGGCTTCTTCGGAAATGGGTTGGCGAGTTTTTCGGCTGTGCCGTTTGCCGTGGACGTTGCCCTCGACGCCGATGGCCGGCCGGCCGGGCTGGTGGCGGATGACCCCGCCACTTCGGTGGAACCCGTCACGGAAGAGAAGCGTGCCCGCCTCAGTTACGCCGCCGACGTCCAGGATTTCCTCAAGGCGTGGCGCTGGGACGACTGGAACGAGCTGCGCATCCGCTGCGTGGGCCCGCTGCCGGTGATCACCACGTGGATCAACGGCGTCAAGATCGCCGAGCTGGACACCGCCGCCCTCGATTCGCCCAACTACAACCCTGCGGATGTGCTGGATGTCCTCGGCCCCCGCGGGCACATCGCCCTTGAAGTGCATGACAACGACTCCATGTTCGGCGAAGCGCGCTGGGGCAAGGGCGCCCAGTGCCGGTGGCGGAACATCCGCATCAAAGAACTCGGCGGGGAGTAGCTGTGAACAGAACCCTGCAACCCGGCCAGCGCAGCGAAGTATGGATCGCGTCCGTGACCGGGGAAGCCGAGCTGCTCTACAGCTCTGACGACGTCTTGTTTGAGGCCCCGAACTGGACCCTTGACGGCACAGCACTTGTCCTCAACGGGAACGGGAAACTGTGGACACTGGACGTGGCCGGCGGCCATCCCGTGGAAGTTCCGCTGACCGGCGTCCCGGACCTCAACAACGACCACGTGTTGGCACCCGACGGCACCAGCATTTTCCTCTCGGCCAACGACGGCCACATCTACCGCGCCTCCCTGGCCGGCGGAGCGGCGACGCGCATCACCGAGGAGGACGGCACCTTCCACTTCCTCCACGGGGTCAGCCCGGATGGCAGGGAACTGGCCTACGTCAGCATCGAAGCGGGCGACTTTACCCAGCCCGGCCGCCTGATGACCATAGCGTCCGACGGCGGCGCTACCGCCAGCGTTGATGTGGGCCCCGGGCACTGCGACGGTCCGGAATACTCGCCCGACGGTAAGTGGCTGTACCTGAACACGGAATCTTTCAGCACCGCGCCCGGGCACGCCCAGTTGGCCCGGGTCCAGAGCGATGGGACCGGTTTCGAGCAACTCCTCAGCTCCGATTCCGTCGACTGGTTCCCCCATCTCTCCCCCGACGGCCGCCTGGCGACGTACATCCGCTTCCCCCGCGGAACGGAAGGGCACCCCGCCGACTTGCCGGTCGCCGTCGTACTTGTTTCGACCGGGGACTGGACCTCTCCGCTGCACACATGGCCGCTGCTGGGCGGCCAAGGTACCCTCAACGTCAACAGCTGGTCACCGGACTCGGCGCGTATCGCGTTCGTGGCCTACCCGCTCACTGACTCAACAAAGGACTAAGCACGTGACCCTCAGCAATGGCACCTCGGACGGAACAATCCGCTGGGGAGTCCTCGGCACCGGCTTTATCGCCGGGCTGCAGACGAAGGACTTGAGAGAGAACGGTTTTACGGTGCAGGCCGTCGGCTCGCGCTCCGTGGATTCGAGCAAGGCCTTCGCCGAACAGCACGGAATAGCTACTGCCCATGGCAGTTACGAAGACTTGGCGGCAGACCCGTTGGTGGACGTGGTCTATATTGCGACGCCACACCCCATGCACCACGCAAACGCCCTGTTGGCCCTGAACGCCGGCAAGCATGTGTTGATCGAGAAGTCGTTCACCATGAACGCCCGGGAGGCACAGGAAATTGTGGACCTGGCCGAATCCAGGGGGCTGGTGGCCCTGGAAGCCATGTGGACCAGGTTCCTGCCGCACATGATCCGCATCCGGGAACTCATCGCTGAAGGTGCCATCGGTGAAGTCCGGAAGGTAGTGGCAAGCCACAACCAGAGCCTGCCGCAGGACCCTGCGCACCGGCTCAACGACCCCGCCCTAGGTGGCGGCGCCCTCCTGGACCTGGGCATCTACCCGATCTCCTTCGCGTTCGACGTCCTCGGCACCCCTTCCCGCATCACGGCCAGCGCCACTATGACCGCCACCGGCGTGGACCGCCAGACCGCGGCAATTTTCGAGTACGACGGCGGTGCGCAGGCTTTGGTGGACTGCGAACTGGACGCCGCCAGCGCCAACCGGGCCATGGTGCTCGGAACCAAGGGCTGGATCGACATCGAACACACTTGGTACAACCCCGTCCCGTTCACCGTCCACGCCGTGGATGGAAGCGTTGTTGAGCGGTACGAGCAGTCCGTGACCAGCCGCGGAATGCAGTACCAGGCAGCCGAACTCGAACGCCTGGTCCGCGAGGGCGTCACGGCCGGGACCATCCTCCCGCCCAGCGAGAGCGTGGCCATCATGGCCGCCATGGACCAGATCCGCCAGCACATCGGCCTGAGCTACGACGCCGACAAGGAAAGCGCATGAGCGAATCACCCCGCCTGCTCGAACTGCGCCAGCAAGAGGAGGAATTGGTTTTCCCCAGCTTCGACCAGCATGACGCCTGGCGTTTGGGCTCGCTGATCGCCAACCACGCCATCGCCGAAAACCACGGCGTGGCCATCGACATCCGCCGTCACAATATCGTGCTGTTCCGCTGCGTCCTCCCTGGTGTCACGTCCGACCAGCAGGAATGGATCCGGCGGAAATCCAACTCGGTGCTGCGCTTCGAGCACAGCACCGCCTACCTCACCGAACAGTTCACCGACTACGACCCCACCCAAGGCGGCTGGCTCGCTCCCGAGGACTACACCCTCGCCGGCGGCTCGTTCCCCATCCGTGTGCACGGCGCAGGCGTCATCGGTGCCATCACCGCCTCCGGCCTCACCTCCGACGAAGACCACCAACTGGTAGCAGACGGCATCAGGGACTACCTGAAAACCTTGGAGTAAGGAAAACCAATACCGGACGGCGCTGACAAGCCGGGCAGGGAACGGGCCCCGCAGCCGCACCTATAGGGGTGCGGCAGCGGGGCCCGTTTACGGAATCGGTGCTGTTAGCCGGCGTTGAACTCGTCGCCGTCGTCGTCCTTGGGCGACTTTTCCTGCGGAAGGTCGTTGCCGCTGCCGTCCGGGACGCCAGCTGCTTCCTGGCCGGATTCCGAGGAGGTGGGCGCAGACCCCTTGGAGTCGTCGTTGTTCTCGTCGATTTCGGCGGCGCTGGAGGGCAGGTCGATGTCGCGAGCCACCTGCTCCTCTCCGCCGGACTGCGGTTCGTTGGTGGCCGCACCCTGGCCGCCCTGTGAACCCTGGGCGGCCTGCTGGTCCTGCCCGCCCATTTCCTGCTCAGCGGTGGGAGTGCCGTAGCCGCCCGGGTCGGTCTCGGGTGCAGCGTGCTGGTTGTCCTGCGTCATGGTTCCTCCTGGTTGCGTTGCGGTTGATGCGGTGTGAAGTGGGCTAGAGGCCCTTGCCCCCGGTAACTGGCAGTACTGCCCCGGAAATATAGGAGCCGTCCTCGGAAGCGAGCAGCACGTAGGCGGCTGCCAGTTCGGCGGGTTGGCCGGCGCGCTCCAAAGGTGTGTCCTGGCCGAAGGACGGCAGCTTGTCCGGCCATTCGGTGGCCGGAATCAGTGGAGTCCAGATGGGGCCGGGCGCTACGGCGTTGACCCGGATTCCTTTGGGCCCCAGTTCCTGGGCCAGCGCCTTGGTGAAGGCCACCTGGGCTGCCTTGGTCATGGCGTAGTCGATCAGGCCCGGCGACGGGTTGAAGGCCTGGATTGATGCCGTGGTGATGATGGAGGCGCCCGCCTTCAGGTGCGGAACGGCCGCCCGCGCCGTCCACAGCAGCGAGTACAGGTTGGTCTTGAAGACCCTGTCGAATTCTTCGGTGGGCAGCGACTCGAAGCTGTCCCGGTTCTTTTGGTACGCGGCATTCAGCACCACCACATCCAGGCGGCCAAATTCGTTGGCGGCCTCGTTCGCGATCCGGGTGCTGAACTCCTCCTCGCGCCCGTCGCCGGCAAACAGCAGCGCGCGGCGCCCCGCCTTGCGGATCCATTCGGCGGTGTCCTGGGCGTCGTCTTCCTCCTCCGGGAGGTAGGAAATGGCGACGTCGGCCCCCTCGCGGGCGAAGGCGATGGCTGCTGCCTTGCCGATTCCGGAGTCGCCGCCGGTGATCAGGGCTGCCTTGCCTTCGAGCTTTCCGTTGCCCTCGTAGGACGCTTCGCCATGGTCCGGCTTGGGATCCATGGGCGCGGTCAGGCCGGGCTGCTTCTGTTCCTGTTCAGGGAACGGCCCCAAATGGTAGCCGCCCCGCGGGTCCTTGGGCTGGTCTGTCTGCTTGCCTGTGTCCTGCTGGTCTGTGCCGCTCATAGTCCGCCTACTCAGTTGTCGGTTTCCGAAGAGCTTCGCCGGTATACCGGCTCTTCGAAGCTATCCCCCACGAAGGAACGAAGTCCACCGTTCAGAACCAATAATCAGTAAACTTATCAAATACTGGTGTTGGCGCAACGTTGCCTTGTTTCTGGGTAGGTGAAGAGTAGGAAAGGAAACAGGGTGCTGGCCGGGATTGGAGGACGCTGCAATGTCAGAGGTGGAGGATTACACCGGCAGGACCGGGCGGAACGAAACCCGCGAGGAACAGCTGGACCGCAACTGGGCCGAACTGCTGCAGGAGCTGCGTGTACTGCAGACCGGCGTGCAGATCCTTGCCGGATTCCTGCTGACGCTCCCCTTCCAGTCACGCTTCGAAGACCTGGACAGCTTTCAGGTGACGCTTTACCTGGCCAACGTGGTGGTCGCCGCACTGACCACCGCCTTCATCCTCCTCCCGGTCAGCGTCCACCGCCGGCTGTTCCGGAAGCGGCTGAAGGAAACGCTGGTCTCCAGCGCGGACTCCATCACCAAAATTGCGCTGGGCGGGATAGCCCTCCTCAGCGCCGGGACCGCCGCGCTGGTCTTCGACGTCACCGCGGGGCGGCAGGCCGGCCTGACCGCCGGAGGGGCACTGATGGCGGTGATGGTGGTCCTGCTGGTCTATGTCCCCATCCATCTCAACCGGAAGGCCGACGCCGGCAAACTCGACCGGAAGCTGTAAGCGACCGGAAGTTCCACGGAACGGAGTAGGAAATGCGCAAATGGGCTAAAGAGCACGGGCTGCTCCTGGCAAATTTGGCCCTCTTCCTGGTGTTCTTCGGAGGCATGATCCTTTCAGGGGCTGCCTCCTACAGTGAAGACCAGCAGGCCCATGGGGAACCGGCCGTTACCGTGGTCCAGTTCCTGGGCAGCGGAGAATTCGTGGAGGCCACCTTCGAAAACTGGGAGTCGGAGTTCCTGCAGATGGCCATGTACGTGGTGCTGACCATCTTCCTGTTCCAGAAGGGCTCCTCGGAGTCGAAACCCCTGGGCAAGAAGTCGCCGCAGGACGAAGACCCCCGCCATGCCGCCATCAGGAAGGCAACGCCCTGGCCGGTGAAACGCGGCGGGATAGCTCTCGGCTTCTACAAGCACTCGCTGTCCATCCTCCTGTTCACGCTGTTCCTGGCTTCCTTCACCTTGCACGGCGTGGGCGGCGCGGCGGCGTACAGCGAGGACCAGCAAAGCCACGGCCAGCCAGCCGTGACCTTCCTGCAGTACTTGGGCACCAGCCGCTTCTGGTTCGAGTCGTTCCAGAACTGGCAAAGCGAATTCCTGGCCGTCGCCGTCCTGGTGGGAGCCTCCGTCTACCTGCGGGAAAAGGGCTCCCCGGAGTCCAAGCCCGTAGCTGAACCGCACTACGAGACCGGCGCCTGAAGCAAGCCCTTCGTTGGCTGATCCACGTACCCGCCTGCGTTGGGCGAGGGGCTGTGACTAAGCCCCTTCGAGAACCTGGCTGGTTGCCCAGGTGAGATACTTGCCGGCGTTCGCGACGGCGTCTTCCGGGCTTGAGGCAACATCCAGCAACTGGGCCGCGGCCACCACGCCGTGCCCGGTGAGGTCTTCGAGGCTCACCAGGATGCGCCCGGCCACCACGATGACGGGGATGCCACGCTCCCGGGCGGCATCAGCGAGCGCGATGGGCGCCTTGCCGGTCAGCGACTGGGAATCCATGGACCCTTCGCCCGTGATCACCAGGTCCGCGCCGGCCAGTTCGCCTGCCAGGCCGGTCAGGCCGGCCACCAGCGCGAAGCCCCCTTCCAGCGTAGCGCCGGTGAAGGCGAGGAACGACGCCGGGAAGCCGCCGGCGGCGCCTGCGCCGGGGACGTTCACGTCACGGCCCGTCGCTTCCCGCAGGACTGACGCCCAGTTGCGGAGCCCGGCGTCGAGCAGTTCAACGGCGGCATCGTCCGCGCCCTTCTGGGGCGAGAAGACGTGCGCGGCGCCGGTGGGCCCGTAGAGCGGGTTGCGGACATCCACGGCGATCCGGAAGGTAGTGGCGGACAGCCGGGGATCGAGGCCGCTGGCGTCGAGCGAGACGACGTCGGCCAGCGAGCCGCCGCCGAGCGGCACCACGTTGCCGGCGGAGTCAAGCGGTTTGAGGCCCAGCGCGCGCAGGGCGCCGCTGCCGCCGTCGCTCATGGCCGAGCCGCCCAGTCCGAGCACGATCTCGGTGGCGCCCGCCTCCAGAGCCGCCGCGATGAGCTGGCCGCAGCCGTAACTGTGGGCACGGAGCGCGTTGTCCGGCGTCGGTTCCATCTCCGCCAGGCCGGAGGCCTGTGCCGTCTCGATCACCGCGGTGACCTTGCCGGCGTCGTCTTTGCGAATGGCCCACGCGGCACCCAGCGGAGCGAGGATGGGACCCACCACGGCGTTGAGCCGCTCCTCATAGCCTGCCGCGACAGCCGCCTCCAGGGTTCCCTCGCCGCCGTCGGCGATGGGGAACTGCGTGGCCACGGCGTCGGGGTAAACGCGCAGGGCGCCCTCGGCGATGGCGGAGGCAGCCTCAGCCGCGGTGAGTGAACCCTTGAACTTGTCCGGAGCGATCAGAATGCGCATGCGCCCATCATGCCAGCCTCCACCCGGAAAGCGCTTGCCCAATCCGTCATGCGGACAGTGGCTGCACTCCGGCGGACGTCCCGCCCACGGCATCGGGGGTCAGGCGGGCCGGCGCAGTTCCTGCGGCGTGTACCCTTCGTCGGAGCTGCTGTCCGCGGCGTCGGAAACATCCGCCGAGTCGGCGCCGTCCAGGGTGTCCGGAACGGCCATCAGGGGGACGGCAAAGGTGACCACGGGGCGCGCTCCGGCGTCGTCAGCGGAGCGGATGGTCAGGCTCCTGGTGCCGGGCGGCACGGAGGGTGTGAAGACCTGGAGGTTCCGTGACCCCAGCGTGGCGGAATCGCGGAGCGTGTACTCGGTTCCGAAGTGGTCCTGGAGGATGATGCGGGGCTGCGGGCCGCCGTCGGCAGCCATCTGGATGGTGACCACCAGGCCGGTGGCCCAGATCTCGACGGACAGGACGGTAAACGCCGTGGCGTCGGTGATGTGCCGGCCGTACGTGGGCGGCAGGAGCATCCCGCGAAGGGTGCCGGAGGGAATTAGTTCTCGCATTGTTTTTCCTGTGGGTCTTGCGTCCACTGCCGCCGGACCGGCCCGGAATGGTATCCCGGTGCTGCCTGTGCAGGGATGCGGGTGCGGCTTGGGCACCTCCCGGGCCGGGTTTTCCGGCTGGGAGTAGTTGCCTTTCGCTGCGCGGTTCCTGGTTGATGGAGGGTGGCCTGCCGTTTCGGTGGACTGGAAAGCCCCTTCAGGCAGGGATGGCGGAACATCGCGGTTCCGCCGCTGAAATCAATGCGGAGTGCTCCCGTCAGCCGCCGCGGCGTAATGTCCGGCGTCTCCGCCACCTGTTGCGCATCGCATTCCCCCTGCCATACGTTGGCCGCCCTTTCCATGGGCCTCAACAGCCCCAGCTGAGTGATAAGACTACTTACCATCAAGCCTCCGGTAGCTGGCCGCTGTCAAGGGGATGGCGGGGTTTCGGCGGGAACCCACAACGCCGGCGGCACGCCCAGCGCCGGCATGACCGCGCGCACAGGGCTGCCAGCAGGAACCGGTCAGTGGCGCGTTTCCCCGGGGTGCTGCCGGGTCTGTCCGGATGGGCGCACCGGGCGCAGCGCGGCCACATAGCCAGGCACCCGGCTTTGGCCTTCGACGCCGGTGACGGGGTTGGTCTCGATGACGGCGGACCCCTCCTCCAGCAGCTCCCAGGAGGCAGGCGGCAGGGCCCGCGAGCGCTCCTTCGGGCCGAAGTGGCCGGGCATCGGCAGTCCGCGGATGGCGCGCTCCAGCGGAGCGGGGATGCTGCGCTGCGTAGCGCCCAGATGGGTCACGTACTCCACGGGGTTCCCCTGGAAATTGGTTTCCGCCAGGAACACCGTCCCCCGGTCCCCGGCCAGGACCCGGAGGTTTTCGGCCAGGGCCGCCTGGTCAGCCGGCGACAGGACGTGCAGCACGCCGCGGACAAAGACGTTGGCCGGCCCGTCCACCAGGCCGGCAGCGGCACCGGGCGCCGTCATGTCGCGGACCTCAAAACGGACGTTGCCCGGGTTGCCGGGCTCCCCTGCAGCGCGGGCGGCCGCGTGCACCGAAATGTCCACGCCGATGGCCTGGGGGAAATGCGCAGCGAGGGCACGGGTAAAGCTGCCGTGGCCGCACCCCACATCCACCACCGGCAGCGCGGGGTCAAGGTGGCGGAGGATGACGTCCCGGTAACCAAGGAATTCATGGTCGCTTCCGGCGTCCCAGAGCACCTCGCCGCCCGGCCCGGTAGCTGTGATCCCCGCCCAGTAACGCTCCCACGCGAGCGGCCGGTCCTTGGGCGCGGAACGGGACAGCCGGATGAGCGTGGGAAGCATCAGGTACTTCCGCCAGCCGGTCTTCACGGGTTTTGCGGGGGTAGGCACCCCCCAAATATATGTCCTGAAGCAACTACAGCCGCGGCTGTGCAGCGTCGGCGCGGCCGGGTACTGGGGACGCGGCCGGGACCGCGGTATGGGTCAGGCGTCGCGCGCCAGCCAGGCCATCGCTTCGGTCCGGGACGTGAAGAACCGGGTGGGGCACGGCAACCTGCTCACGCCCAAGGCGAAGTTGGCCATGACCTTGTCCACGGGCGATGAGCCCAGGAGCGCAATCCGGGACGCCTGGCACGGCCGGCCGAACACGGCCCGGGCACCGCGGCTGACCTTCTCGGTGGTGGCCATGTCCACCAGCATCGGACGCCGGGTGGACCCGCACATCTCGTTGACCCGATCCATGGCGCTCTGCGCATCGTCCTCGCTGATGGACGCCCCGCGCGGCCACCGAAGCTGCAGGATCCCGCCCTCATCGATGCTGAGATCCCCTTTGACGTGCTCGGCCGGCTGGTGCGTCACTTTGTCCTCCCCCGCGATCTTTCTGGGGCCCCACGCCCCTCGTCCCCCTACAATGTACTCAACTGGGACGGAAGGGGTAGTTGTGGCGTCTGACACGCCCGAAGTTCCGAGCGCGCCCCGCACCGTCGTCGTAGCGGATCCCGACGCCGGGAGGCTGGCTCAGAACACTTCGGCCCTCCGCGCTGCCGGCTACTGTGTACACGCTGCGGCTGATGCCACAAGCCTGGCGGCATTGCTGGCGGATGATGAGCCGGCGGCCATCATCACGGACGCCACGCTGCTGCCCGGCCTCGAGACGGAGGCGCCCCTGCTGGTCATGGTGGACCTGGACGATCCCCGCCAAACATCCGTGCGCCCGCCGGGCATCCACGACTGCATCACCAAGCCAACTTCGGAGCGGGAGCTGGTGCACCGCACCACGGCCCTGATCGACCAGGTGGCACGCCGCCGGGCGTCGCGGCAGGACGCCGAGGCCCTCCGCGAGCAGCTCCGGCTGGTTTCGGCCGCCGTACGCGCCACCAACGATCCCCAGGAAATTGCGCGTCACGTAGTCGAAGGGTTCGGCCGGACCTTCAAGGCGGACCACGTCCGGCTGGAAACCTTCGAGGACAACCGCGTTCCGCGCATCACCGCCGCGTGGGACAGCGACGGGCTGGAGCCATTGTCCGACGACGACCTGCCGGACGAGGATTCCGCGCGGCGTACGGCGGACCTGCTGTGGGCCGGCGCCGAGACCCTGTCCACGGATGCCGGGGACGCGGACGACTCCGAGCCCGCCCGGGCACGCGCCGACGGCGGGCAGGCGGCGGACGGTGAGGCCCCGGCGTCGGGCATCTCCAACGCGGCATCAACGCTGGCGGTGCCCATGGGCGAGGGAAGCTCCTCACTGGGCATCATCTGGATCGCGTCCCTGGACAAACCGCGGAAATGGTCGCGTGCGGAACTCGGACTGATTCAGCACGTGGCAGGCAACGCGGCCCACGGCCTGATCCAGAGCCACCTGATCAGCAGCCAGCAGCAGGTGGTCAAGCAGCTGCAGCAGCTGGACAAGGCGAAGACAGACTTCCTGGCCACCGTGAACCACGAGCTCCGAACCCCGCTGACGTCCATCATGGCCTACCTGGACATGATCCAGGAGAGCACCGAACAGCCCGGCTCAGCGGAGATCCACCAGATGCTGGACATTGTGGTCCGCAACACCGAGCGGCTGCGCACCCTCATCGAGGACATGCTCAGCGTCTCCCGCAACGGCCTCGACGACACCCTGATGCACCTGACCCCGGTGCGCCTCGGCCACACCCTGGACCTGGTGGCCTCCGCGCTGCGGCCGCTGGCCAAACTGCAGAACGTCACCATCGCGATGGATCCGGTTCCCGAGGACCCGGAGATCCTGGCAGACGAAATCCAACTGCAGCAGGTATTCACCAACCTGGTCTCCAACGCCATCAAGTTCACCCCCAGCGGCGGGCGCATCGAGGTGGGCAGTGAATCGCACGCCGCTGCGGACGGCAGCCGCTGGGCCACCGTCAGGGTTGCCGATAACGGGATCGGCATCTCCAGTGACGAGATCGACCATGTGTTCACCCGGTTCTACCGGGCGTCCAACGCCATGTCCGGTGCCATTCCGGGGACGGGACTTGGCCTGGCCATCACCAAGGACATTGTGGCCCGCCACGGTGGGACGATTGATGTGGCATCCACACTGGGCGCGGGGACCACTGTCACGGTCAGCCTCCCCCTCGATGCAGACCGCACCCAGTCCAACTGAGCGGGGGAAGGAAGAATCCGATGTTCGCGGATAACGATCCCCGGCTCACCCAACTGCTGGACCACATAGTCCGGATCGCATCGGGTGACCTGGGCTCACGGGTTGAGGTTTCCCCTGCCCGCGATGAGCTGGATGCGATCATCATGGGCACCAACCTGCTGGCCGAGGACCTCCAGATCATCTACGAGGAACTGGAACAGCGCGTGCAGGTCCGCACCCAGATGCTGCACGAGGCACACCTCAAAATGCAGAAGATGGCCATGCAGGATCCGCTGACAGGGCTTGCCAACCGGTCCGCGCTGATCGATGCGCTCCGGGCCGCCCTGGATGCGGGCACAGCATCAGGGGAAGGGCCGGTGATCCTCCTGATGGACCTGGATGCCTTCAAGTCCATCAACGACTCCATGGGGCACACTGCCGGGGACCAGGTGCTCATCACGGTGGGCCAGCGGGTGCGGAACGCCGTGCGGGCCACTGACGTGGTGGCGCGGCTGGGCGGGGATGAGTTCGCCATCGTCATGCCGGCCGTGGCGCCCGACCAGGCTGCCATCGTGGGGCACCGGATCCTGGCGGCGCTCAGCGAACCCATCGAACTGCCGGGCAAGAGCGTGCGCTGCGGTGCCAGCATCGGGTTGAGCATCGGCTCGCCGGGCCAGACCCCGGAAGAAATGCTGATGGAGGCCGACGTGGCCATGTACGCCTCGAAGGCCGAAGGGCAAAACCGGCTGCACCGGTTCGAGCCCGGGCTGCTGCTGGTCCGCAGGCTCCGGAGCCAGCTGGTGGAAGACCTGCGGGCGGCCATCAGGAACGATGGCCTGATGCTGTACTACCAGCCGGTGGTGGACCTGGTGTCCCGCCGGTTTGAGGGCGTGGAAGCCCTGGTCCGCTGGAACCACCCCACCCGGGGGTTCATCATGCCGGACGAGTTCATTCCGCTGGCCGAAGAAGCCGGCCTGATTTCGGAGCTGGGCAACTGGGTCCTCCGCACCGCCGTGCAGCAGCTGCGCGCCTGGATCGACGATTCACTGGTGGAGGGCGATTTCTCGGTCCGGATCAACATCTCCGCCACGGACCTGCAAAGCCTCCAGTTCATCGAGGACGTCCGGAACGTCCTCCGGGAGACGGGCGTCAAACCTGAACAAGTGGTCCTCGAACTGACTGAAGTGGCCATCGTGAAAGGCAACGAGCTGGACCGCTACTCCCTGGCCGGGCTCCGCGGGCTTGGCGTGGGAATCGAGATTGACGATTTCGGAACGGGCTACTCGTCCATCAGCTACCTCCGGCGCCTGCCAGTGGACCGGGTCAAGGTGGACCGGTCGCTGATCTCCGGTTTGGGGACTGACCCCAGCCAGCCGGCACTGGTGGCAGCCGTCCTCCAGCTGGTCCGCGCCTGCGGCCTGGAAGCCGTCTGGGAAGGCGTTGAAACGGCGGAGCAGGCGGACATTCTGCGGGAACTTGGCTGCCTGAGTGCGCAGGGCTACTTCTTCAGCAGGCCCGTTCCAGCGGACGACATCCCCGCATTGCTCGCTGACCAGCAGGAAAGCGCTCACCGGCAGCCGTAAAAGTACTGCCTTTTTCACCCCGCCCGATATACGATCATCGTGCGGGGGACGGTTTTCCGGCACCGCGGAAACCGCCGTTGTCAGCACCAAACGTTAAAGGCGTTTTAGAAATTGAACATAATTGGGCCAATGGGTCATTACTTCGTCAACTGGGGGCGTAGCTAATGTCGGTTCGTGTACAGGCATGGGGAATCATCGCCGCGGTCCTGGCGGACACCGATCCGTCCGGAGCCGCTGTCCGCCAGCGCCTCAGCAACAGCCTCGACGAGAATCCGGGCGTGCCCGAGCGGGCGCTGCTGGAGTACCTGCTCGAGACCCGGCGCAGCGACGCCAACACCGAAGAGACGCTTGAGAGCGCGCGGCAAATGCGCCTCGCTCCGAACTCCATGCCGCCGAAGTTCGCGGAGCAGCTGGACGCCATCCGCAGCGTCTCCCGGATCAGCGCACTCCTGGAAAACCAGATGCTGATGACGGCGTTCCAGCCCATCTACGGGCTGGCGGACAAGAGCGTGGTGGGTGTGGAGGCGCTCTCGCGGTTCGTCAGCGATGACGGCGCCGCCGCCGAACTCTGGTTCGCAGAGGCGGCCGCCGTGGGCCTCGGCGCCAACCTTGAGTTCTCGGCCCTGGGTTCGGCTGCTGCCGCAGCAAGGGACCTGCCTGCCAACCTGTACATCTCCCTCAACATTTCCCCCACGTCCTGCCTGGACCCCCGGCTGCCGGAGCTGTTTGCGCACATTGACCTCCCCATCGACCGGGTAGTCCTCGAGTTGACCGAAACCATCCCGGATGAGGAGTATGCGCAGTTCATCGCCGCCATTAACCCGCTCCGGGACAAGGGCCTGCGGATCGCCATCGACGATACACACTCCGGCGCCGGGGCACTGAGCCGCATGGTGCACCTGCGTCCGGACTTCCTCAAGGTTGGCCGGGACGTCTTCGGCAACGTGGACAACGACGGCCTCCAGCGGGCGCTGACCACCTGCCTGGTGGACTTCACGGACCAGATCGGCACCACCTTGGTAGCCGAGGGCATCGAAACCGTGGGCGAGCTGAAGGTCCTGACGGAACTGGGCATCGACGCCGGGCAGGGATACCTGCTGGGCCGGCCGTCCGTCCGCCCGCAGGACTGGGCCTCCTGGAACACCCGGCAGGACGCTGACGGCCTCAACCGCCAGCTGTCCGAGCCCGCCGGGCGCAGTCCGCAGGAGAACGAGTCCGCCTAGGCCACTGCCTACTCGGAGTGGCCCTGGCCCCTGCTCATCTGGCCTTCAGCCGGCCGGGGTCTCCCGCGGCGGCACTCCCCCGAGCGCGGCTAGCGGTTCGGGGCCTCGTCGGCGCCGGCCGGGCCTGGCCATTCGCCGCGCTCCATGAGCACCTGGCGCAGCAGGTCCGCCCGGTCGGTGACAATGCCTGCCACGCCGAGCTCCAGGAGCCGGCGCATCTCGGCGGGATCGTTGATGGTCCACACATGGACCACCAGCCCCAGGGACTCCGCGCGCCGCAGGAGACCGGGCGTCACCACCGGCACCGCACCGTAGCGCACGGGCACCTGCAGCGCGTGCACGTCCCGCATCACCCTCCGCATCAGCCATCGGAACGCCGGGCCGGGCACCACGGGGCCCAGCAACGTGAAAAGGGCATTGGATACCACTCCCGCGGACGCGGCAACCGGACGGCTGAGCTGGTTCAGCACGGCCCGCCGCCGCCGGTCTGAAAAGCTGGCGATCAGTACGCGGTCGTGGACGCCGTGGCGTTCGATGGCCTCGACGGTGCTGCGGACAGAGCCCCAGTCCTTGACGTCCAGGTTCAGCCGCACGTCCGGCAGGGCGGTCACGAGTTCTTCGAAGGTGGGAATGGGTTCGCGTCCGCCGATCCGGGCACCGGCAACATGGTCCGCAGGGAGGTCCGCGACGAGGCCGCTGCCGTCGGTCACGCGGTCCAGGGTGCCGTCGTGGAAGAGGAGGAGCACGCCGTCGGACGTGGTGTGGACGTCTGTTTCGAGGTAGCGGCAGCCCAGCTCAGCGGCGGCGCGGAACGCAGCCATCGAGTTCTCCAGGCCGTCCGCGGAAAAGCCGCGGTGCGCCATGGCGATGGGAAGCGGGGCGCCATCGGCGCCGGCGTGGTCGAAGAACGGCAGGCTCACAAGTGTGAGCGTACCGGAGCCGGCCCGCCCGTCAGTGGTGGGCGGCCTCAGTCCCCGAACGGGAAGATTTCCACGCCGTCGCTGCAGTGCAGCAGCGTCCGGCCGCGGCCGCCATCGAGGTGGACCCACACGGCCGAATGGTCGGCGGTGATGGCGTCCACCACGCCCGCTGCGTCGAATCCCGGCGAGAGCTGGACGCCGACGCGGTCTCCCTGCCGGAGCTTCTTCCAGTGCGGCGCCGGCGTTGCCCGGCGCAGCGGTGCTTCAGCGGTCTGGTGCTTTGCGCTTCGTGCCATGTTTGTCCCCTTAGCCGGCCGGAGAGGTGCCTTCCCTCCGCGCTTCACGCTACGGAACAAAGGTGAACGGCAAGTGAGCGCAACCTGTGAAAACGGCGGCAGGTGCACCAACCGGGAACACCGGTGTCAGGAGTGCTGTACCCCAAGGGAAGCGAGGCGTTCCTCCAGGACCTGGGCCACGCCGTCGTCGTCAAAATGGGGCGCCTGCTGCCCCGCAGCGCGGATGGCCTCGGGGTGGCCGCTGGCCATGGCGTAGCCGTGCCCGGCCCAGCGGAGCATCTCGATGTCGTTGGGCATGTCCCCGAATGCCACCACGTCCGCGGCGCCGATTCCCAGCGCGGCCGCGTACTCAGCGAGGGTGACGGCTTTGTTGACGCCGGGAAGGGACAGTTCCAGCATGGCGACGCCGGGCGAGGAGTGCGTTGCGGCGGCCAGGTGTTCGACGGCGGGGGAAACCTCGGCGAGGAAGTCATCGGGGGTGCCGTCGCGGACGATGGCGAGGAACTTCACCACGGCGTCTTCCGCGGTGAGCGTTTCGCGGAGCGGCGCCGGGGTGAACTGGGCGAGCAGTTCGCTCGATTCGTTCTCGATGAAGCCCGGTTCGAGGTGGAAACCGGTGAGGGTTTCGGCGGCGAACAGCGCAGCGGGGCGGAGGTCCTTGATGATGCGGCGGATTTCCAGGACGGCGTCGATGGCCAGGGTGCGGGCGGACACCAGACGGTCGGCTTCCAGGTCCCAGACCACGGCGCCGTTGGAGCAGATGACGCGGCCGGTGTGGCCCAGCTGTTCCTCGAGCGGGTGCAGCCAGCGCGGCGGCCGGCCGGTGACGAAGACAAGCTCGACGCCGGCGGTGCGGCAGGCGTGGAAGGCGCGGATGGTGCGGGGGCTGATTTTCCCGTCGTGCCCGAGGATCGTTCCGTCAATATCGCTTGCCACCAACCGCATGCTGCCAGTCTACGTGGATTGCCGGATGGCACCTGCGTTTGCGGGCTTCGCCGGGATGGCCCGGGGGTTCCCCTACTACCGGCGCGTAGCGTAGCGCCGCGTTTTGCGGCAGGAGCATACTGGAAACGCCGCCCAACACGATGGCGCTCGGCCTTGGGGCGGCACCGTCACCGGCACTCCCGGGAAATCTGCCGGCATCTGGCGAAGGCGGGACATCCCGTTCCCGCGCTGCGCATCCCTGAGGAAAACACAGGTCTCAGAGGGGCAGAGGATCAACGATGAACCGCACAAAAAATGGGGTACTTTCCGTAGCCGCGGCAGTGCTTGCGCTGGGGCTCGCACCGGGGACTGCCGTGGCACACGGCGGATCCGGGCACGGAGGGTCCGACAAGGGTGATGACTGGCGGAACAATGACGACCAGCGCCGGCTGGTCAGGGTACTGCGCCACGTCACGGACGACTACCGCTGGCTGGAGAATGCCGAGGCGGACGGCTACAAGAAGATCACCGAATGCATCGATATGAAGGGCGTGGGGGCGATGGGATTCCACTACGCCAAGCAGGAGCTGATCGATGACAAGACCCAGGCCCGCAAGCCCGAGGTCCTCGTCTACATGCCGGACCGGAACGGGCGGTACCGGCTGGTGGCTGCCGAGTTCATTTCGACCGCGAAGAACCGGCCCTCGATTGCCGGGCTGAAGTTCGAAGACGGCCCGTTCCCGGGTTCCTTCGCACTCCATGCGTGGGTCTGGCGGGACAACCCGGACGGCATGTTTGCGGCGTTCAACCCGGACCTGAGCTGCCCGAAGTAGACAGCTGACGCAATACCGGCCGGACGGTAGCACCCGCGGCATTCACCCAATGCCGCGGGCGCATTGTCGGCGTCCGGCGCTACACTGAACTTATCGAACATATTTTCGAATAAGGGTGTGTTGTGGGCGTTATTGTCGGGCCTCGCGTGATAGATGCAGGCGCGTCGCTGTTCTCGGTATTGATCTCCCCCGTGGCAGTCGCTGCCGGCTTTCCATCGCCGGCACAGGACTACTTCGACGGGCGGATCGACCTGAACGCGCACCTGATCAAGGACATCACCAGCACCTTTGTTGTCCGGGTCACCGGCAACTCCATGGAGGGTGCCGGCATCAGCGACGGCGATGAACTGATCGTCAACAGGGCCCTGGAACCCAAGGATGGCTCGGTGGTAATTGCCGTGCTGGACGGCGAACTCACCGTCAAACGCTTGCGCATCACTGCCGCCGGGATCGTCCTGCAGGCGGAGAATCCCCGGTACCAGGACATCAAGGTGTCGGCGCTGTCCGAACTGACCATCTGGGGTGTCGCCACCAGGTGCCTGCACCATGTCTAAGGCTCACCGTGGCTAAACCTGCGCTGATGCGCCACATGCCGCAGATCGCCCACGTGGACGTCAACTGTTTCTACGCTTCAGCGGAACGGGCCTTCGACCCCTCGCTGGAGGGCCGTCCACTGGTGGTCCTGTCCAACAACGACGGCTGCGCCGTCACCCGCTCCCCCGAGGCGAAGGCACTCGGTATCACCACCGGCGAACCCTGGTTCAAGCTCGCGCCCCGGGCCAAGGAGTGGGGCCTCGTGGCGAAATCCAGCAACTACGAACTCTACGGCGACATCAGCGCCCGGGTCATGGAGCTGCTCGGCAGGTACTCGGCCTGGCTGGAGGTCTATAGCATCGACGAAGCTTTCCTGGGGGTTAAAGGGGACGCCAGCCAGTTACTCCCCCTCGGACGGACCATCAAGGACGCCGTCCGCCGGCACGTGGGCGTTCCGGTGTGCGTGGGCATTGCACCCACCAAGACGCTCGCCAAGCTCTGCAACAAGTGGGCCAAGAACAACCCGGCCTTTGGCGGGGTCTGCTTGTGGGAGGCGGTACCCCACGATGTCCGGGACAGCCTCCTGGCCCGGCTGCCCGTTGATGAGATCTGGGGCATCGCCGGAAGGCTGACCAAGCGGCTCAACGTCCTGGGGATCTTCACAGTCCAGGACCTGGTCAGCGCCGATCCGGTGATGATCCGGGACAAGTTTTCGGTGGTGCTGATGCGCACCGTCCTCGAGTTGCGGGGCACCCCCTGCATCCCCATGGAGGAGGAGCGTATCGGCCGGGACCAGCTCATTTTTTCGCGATCGTTTGCCACGCCGGTCGCCAGTACCGACGGCCTGCGGCAGGTGCTGAGCATTTACGGGCAGCAAGCGAGCGCGAGGCTATCCAAGCACGGGTTGCAGGCAAAAGTACTCACCGCATTTGCCGCCACGTCACCGTTCCGCCAACAGGAGCAGGCTTACCCGTCCGTGTGCGTGTCGCTGCCAATACCGACGGCGGACCCGCTGCTGCTGACCAGGGCAGCGCATGCCCTGCTCCCCCATATCAGGGACGGCCTCAAATATGCCAAGGCGGGCATCATGCTGACCGACCTGCGGCCCAGCGGCAACCAGCCACCGCTGGAGCCGTTCGAAAACCCGCATGAAGAACGCGGCATCGGCCCGCTGCTGGAGGACGTCAGCCGGCGCTTCGGCCGCGGGGCCATCGGGCTGGGACATGCGGGCATCAAGTCCGGCCTCGACTGGACCATGAAACGGGACATGCGCTCGCCGCGGTACACCACCCATTGGGACGAACTTCCGGTGGTCAAGGCCGCCTAAGACGCAGACCCGCCACGATCGTCGCCACGGGTCCCTCCGACCGGCGGCAGTCCCCAGCACGGCCCAGCCAGCGGTGCGGCAGAACCGCCCGCCAGCCTGCTACTCGCAGGTAAGCTCCGCATGGAGTTTCTGCACGCGGGCCTTGATGTCGTCCCGGACGAGGCGCATCCGTACCATGCCTTCGATGCCGGTTCCTTTCGCGTCAGTTGCTGCCGGAGCGGCCATGGGCCAGCCCGGTGGGTAAGCCAACCAGCACAGGCTCGGGTGTGCCGCAGCAGCCGCCCGCAGGGGAGGACGACGGCGTGACGGCACCTGCCGCCGTCGTCATTCCATCAGTGGCGGGGACGTCGCAGCTGCTGCCGGCGTCAGTGGAGCAGACGCCGGCTTCCGGGAGTTCGAGCTGCACCGTGTCGGCGGCTTCGCGATCCCCGGCCAGGGCGGCAACGACGGAGCGGACCTGTTCGTAGCCGGTGGCAAGCAGGAAGGTGGGTGCCCGGCCGTAGGACTTCATGCCCACGATATAAAAGTCCTTGTCCGGGTGGGCAAGGAGACTGGCGCCGTGCGGAGGGACGGTGCCGCACGAGTGGAACTCCGGGTCGATCAGCGGGCCGAGTTCCACGGGTGCTTCGACGGCGGGGTCGAGGTTGAGCCGGAGTTCGCGCAGCATGTCCAGGTCAGGGCGGAAGCCGGTGCATGGCACCACGATGTCGGTGTCCAAGGTGCGGCCATCCACGGCACCGACGCTCACGCCGGAGTCCAAGGGTTTGAGGGAGGCTACGCCGAACCCGGTGTGCAGTTCGATTTTGCCGGCCTCGACCAGGCGCCGGAGCCGGCCGCCCAGCTGGCCCCGGGCGGGCAGCCCGTCGGCCTCGCCGCCGCCGTAGACCTTCTCGGCGGAGGCCCCGCGGACGGCCCAGAGGATGGTAGTGTCCGGCTCTTCCTTGGCAAGGTCGGACAAAGCGATCAGGGTGTTGGCGGCGGAATGACCGGCGCCCACCACCAGCGCGCGGCGGCCGGCGAAGGAAGCGCGGTCGCGGCCGGTGACGTCGGGAAGGGGTGCGGAGATTCGGTCCGCTGCGGCCTGCTCGCCGATGGCGGGCAGGCCGGAGGTGCCGAGGGGGTTGCGGGTGGGCCAGGTTCCGGACGCGTCGATGACGGCCGCAACGGTGTGGTCACGGGTTTCGCCATCGGAATGCTCCACCCGCACCGTGAACGGGGTCTCGTCACGGTTGCGCACGTGGGTCTTGTCGAGGCCTTGCCGGGTCACGGCCACCACCCGGGCGCCGGTCTGCAGCCGTGACTCGATCTCCGGCAGCGCTGCCAGCGGCGCCAGGTAGTTGTCGATGAGTTCGCCGCCATACGGGAGGGCGGTGGGCCGGGGCGATTCCCAGCCCGAGGCCTCCAGCAGGCGAACGGCAGCGGCATCCATGTTGAACCGCCAGGGTGAGAATAGCCGGATGTGGCGCCACTGCCCGATGGCCGCGCCCGCCGTCGTACCTGCCTCGAACACGAGCGGCTCCAGGCCCCGCTCCAGCAGGTGGGCCGCAGCGGCCAGGCCCACGGGGCCCGCGCCGATCACGGCGACTGGAAGGCTTTTGCTCGAATCCATGCTGTCCTCTTTCGTCTTGTAAGCGGGTGGTGCCGCGTGGTGTGGTTTGGCAAGGCGGGAGTCAGCAGCAGTCCTGATCGTCGTCGCAGCAGCCATCGCCGCAGCATCCGGTAGTCATTCGGCTCACCTCCTCCCTGGTGCCTGGACGGATTACCTGGTGGCCGGCATGAGGGATTCGATCAGGCCCTCGATACGGGTCCTGATCTGGTCGCGGATCGGCCGGACGGACTCGACACCCTTGCCGGCAGGGTCCGCCAGCACCCAGTCCTCATAGCGCTTGCCGGGGAAGTACGGGCATTCGTCGCCGCAGCCCATGGTGATCACCACGTCCGACTCCTTCACGGCCTCGGTGGTGAGGACTTTGGGGACCTCAGCGGACATATCGATGCCCAACTCGGCCATAGCCTCGACTGCGGCCGGGTTGATCTTGTCCGCGGGCTGGGACCCGGCGGACCGGACCTCAATTTCGCCCTTGCCGAGGGTGGTGAGGAAGGCAGCAGCCATCTGGGAGCGGCCGGCGTTGTGGACGCAGACGAACAGGACGGAGGGCTTCTTGGCGGTTACGGTGCTCACGGGTGTCTCCTGGAGTCAGTTGTTGAGGGGTGAATCTGTTGAGGTGCTCACGCCCGCACGTCCTGCTATCAAATATTGATGTTGATCGATGTAAGGAGTATCGGACGCTTTATTGATAATTGTCAATATTTACTTTTGGCGACGGCGGGGCTGACGTTCAGGCCGCGCGAAGCCGGGGCGCGAGGTCGCGGATGCGGTGCGAAATCTCGGTAAAGGCACTTTCGAAGGCCTCCTCGGTGTTGCGCCGCAGCGGATCCGGCACGGACCAGTGAACGCCGCCCAGGCCGGGAAGCCCCTCGTGGGCGTTGTCGCAGACCGTCACGATGAATGCATCCTCACCGGGGGCCCACGCCAGCTTCCGCGGCGGGACGTCAGGGAGGTCCACCTTGTGGCGGCGAGCGACGTCGATGGCCCCCTTCGCGATGCGGTCCGCCGGGTGGGTGCCGGCCGAGGTGGAGGGAATGTCGCTGACTTGCCGCCACAGGGCGGCCGCCAGCTGGGAGCGGGCGCTGTTGTGGGTGCAGACGAACAGGATGCGGCCGGCACCGCGCTCGACGCCGGGCGTGAGCCCTTCCAGCGCACCGGCGGTCAGGCGCAGGTAGCTTCGGCGCTTGTCGGCCTCGGAGCGGTGTCGCGCCGCCAAACCCGCCGCCTCGAGCGTCCGCAGGTGATGGGCCAGCAGGTTGGACGGCATTCCGAGTTCGGCCTGCAGCTCCGTGGGTGAGAAGTCCCCCAGGGTCAGCAGGTCCACAATCCGGAGCCGCGCAGGATCGGCGAGCGCCGCGTGCTTTGCCACCCGGGCACGGAAGGCATCTGCTGGATCAGTTTTCATTGCCTCAATTTTGATTGAGCTATTCCGATGGGTCAAGCTTGGTGCCATGATTTCCTCCCAGCCGCCGCTCTGGCGCCGCACCCTGGCCGAACTCCTGGGCACCAGCCTGCTGGTGATGATCGTGGTGGGTTCCGGGATCATGGCCCAGCAGCTCTCCCCCAATGACGTCGGCCTGCAGTTGCTCCAGAACAGCACCGCCACCGTCCTGGGACTGACCGTCCTGATCCTCGTGTTCGGGCCTGTCAGCGGAGCGCACTTCAACCCGGTGGTATCCATCGCGGACTGGGTCCTGGGGCGCCGCGCCGGAACGGGACTGACCCTGCAGGAGGTTGGCGCGTATGTGGCGGCCCAGCTTGTGGGCGCAGTCAGCGGCAGCGTGGTGGCCAATGCAATGTTCGGCATCGCGACATCCCTCTCGGGCAAGGACCGCGCCACGGGCGGGCACCTGCTCGGCGAGGTGGTGGCAACCGCCGGGCTCATCCTGCTGATCTTCAGCCTCGCCGCGACGAAACGCGGGGTCATGGCCGCGCCGGCCGTGGGCGCCTACATCGGGGCCGCCTACTGGTTCACGTCCTCAACGTCCTTCGCCAACCCCGCCGTGACGGCCGGGCGAATCTTCAGCGACACCTTTGCCGGCATCGCTCCGGGCTCCGTACCGCCCTTCGTCGCCGCGCAACTCATCGGCGCGGCAGCGGGCCTGGGCCTGGTCCTGCTCCTGTTCCCCTCCGCAGCCCGGGCGGCAGACGCCGTCGTGCTCCCCCATGAACCGGACCAGGCCGTTTCCCCGTAGCCGCCCCGGAACCACTCCGCACATTGATGATCGTCAATATTTGGCGCATCATGGGTACATGGAACTGCTGCCCCTGCTTGAACCGACCGCAAATGAGGCCTGCTGCACACCCGCCGGCACGGCGTTGGGAGCCGAAGAGGCAAAGCAGCAGGCCGCTGTGTTCAAGGCGCTTGCCGATCCCAACCGGCTGCGGCTGCTCTCCATCATCAACTCCTCACCCTCCGGTGCAACCTGCGTGTGCGACCTGACCGAGCCGCTGGACCTGGGCCAGCCCACGGTGTCCCACCACCTCAAGATCCTGGTGGACGCCGGGCTGCTGCAGCGCGAGAAGCGCGGCACCTGGGCCTACTTCTCGCTGGTTCCGGGGGCGCTGGACGACGTCAGCGGAATCCTGGCCAACCTGTGACGGCCACGCTGACGCTCCGGGCCATGGATTCTGCCGACTGGCCTGAGGTGCGGAGCATCTACCAGGATGGCATCGAGACCGGGCAGGCAACCTTCGAATTCGAGGCGCCGGACTGGGAGTACTTCAACAGGTCCAGGCTTCCGCAGCACCGGCACGTTGCCGCGGACGCTGGCGGCGCCGTGGTGGGCTGGGCCGCCTTGCAGCCCGTTTCGACCAGGGCAGCCTACGCCGGCGTGGTGGAACATTCCGTTTACGTTTCCTCCGCCACCAGGGGGCTTGGTATCGGCAAAGCCCTCCTCGGTGAGCTCATCCGGTCCACGGAGAGCGACGGCATCTGGACCATCCAGGCCAGCATTTTTCCGGAAAACGAGGCCAGCCTGCGGCTGCATCTGACCCACGGCTTCGGGGTGGTGGGCCGGCGGGAGCGCATCGCCAGGATGACGCACGGACCGCTCAGCGGGCAGTGGCGTGACACGCTCCTGATCGAGCGCCGCTCCCCGGCCGTCTAAGCGAACGACGGCGGGACGCACCATGGAGCCAAGCACACCGGACGTCCTTGCCGGGTACGTCCGCGCCCGCACCGAGCTGACCGCCCGGTTGGAGGGCGCATCACCCGCCGACCTCGCGCGCCGCAGCAACGGCACCCGGTGGACCAACGAGGAACTGCTGTTCCATATGGTTTTCGGGTTCATGGTGGTCCGGGCACTGCTCCCGCTGGTCCGCGTCGTCAGCAGGCTCCCCCGCACCGCAGGCAAGGTCTTCGCTGCGGCCTTGAACGCCGGAACCCGGCCGTTCGACGCCGTCAATTACTGGGGCTCCCGCGGTGCAGCCCTGGTCTACAACCGGCGGCGGATGGCCCGGAAGCTCGACGCAACCATCCTCGCCATCTCGGGCCGGCTGGAACGGGAAACCGCCGAATCGCTGGCCCGGTCGATGCCGTTTCCGGACCGGTGGGACCCGTTCTTCGCCCCGGTCATGACACTCAGGGACGTCTACGCCTATCCCACCCGGCACTTCGACTTCCACGCCAAGCAGCTGAGCCTTGCTCCACCGCCTGGCTGACTGGCTTCCGCGAGAGAAACATAATCCAATCCGTTCAGCATGCTAGTCACCAGACAGTATAGTGAACAGATGACTTCTCCCAAGACTGTGGCCATCGCCGTCCCGCTCGAAGCAGAGCTCGTGGACCAGATCCGTGCCGTCGACCCGTCCATCACCGTCCTGTACGAGCCCGAGCTCCTCCCGCCGGAGCGCTTTCCCGCAGACCACGCCGGCGATCCTGCTTTCGAGCGCACGCCGGAGCAGGAGGAACGCTACTGGGCCATGCTCGGCAGGGCCGAAGTGCTCTACGGCTTCCCCAATGAGAGTCCTGCGGGGCTGGCCCGCATCGCCCGGGATAACCCCGCGCTGGAATGGATCCACGCCATGGCTGCGGGGGCGGGCGGAGCGGTCAGGGCATCCGGGCTCGGCCAGGACGTCCTCCAGAAATTCCGGATCACCACCTCCGCCGGAGTTCACGCGCTTCCCCTCGCCGAATTTGCGGCGATGGGGATCCTGAACGGCTTCAAACGGAGCGCCGAGCTGGCCCAGGACCAGGCCGCCAAGGCGTGGCCCGACCTGCGGGTACCCACCCGCCTGGTCAACGGTTCGAACCTGGTGATCAGCGGCCTGGGCGAGATAGGGCTGGAAACGGCCCGGATCGCCAGGGCGCTGGGCATGAACGTCAGTGGCACCAAGCGGACCGTTGAGCCCATTGAGGGCATCCACCGGGTAGCGGACAACGCAGGCCTGCCCGGGCTCCTCGCCACGGCAGACGCCGTCGTCAACACCCTGCCCGGAACTGAATACACGGAGAAACTGTTCAACCGCGAACTCTTCGCCGCCATGAAGCCCGGAACCACCTTCGTCAACGTTGGCCGGGGCACGGTGGTGGATGAGGATGCGCTGCTGGAGGCGCTGCACAACGGGCAGGTGGGTTACGCGTGCCTGGACGTCTTCGCGGTGGAGCCGCTACCCAAGGACAGCCCCCTGTGGAGCCACCCCGGGGTCATGGTCTCGCCCCACACGTCAGCCCTCAGCGCCGCCGAGAACCGCCTGATCACAGAACGGTTCTGCAGCAATCTCCGCACCTTCCTCGATGGCGGCGGCGACAATCTTCCCCACCTCGTGGACACCATCCACTTCTACTAAGCCAGCACCGGGAGAGCCAATGCGCATCGCCAGAATCAACACAGCGTCCGGGTTCCGGCACGCGGTGGAACGGGCCGGATCATGGGACCACATCGCCGACCCGTACGAATCACCGCTCCGTTTCACGGGCGGAACCACCCCCGCGGGCGAGGCGGAGCTCCTCGCACCCGTGGCCCCGGCAGTAGTGGTCGGCATCGGCCACAACCTGACCCTCAACGACCACCCGCTGCCCATCCAGGCGTGGCATAAGTCCGTCCACACCGTGGCCGGGCCGGGGGACCGGATCGTGGCCGCACGCGGCCGCGGCACAGTGAACGTCGAAGGTGAACTGGCCGTAGTGATCGGGAAACAGGCAGCCGACCTGACCGCTGAGAACGCCCTGGACCACGTCCTGGGCTACACCTGCGTCAACGACGTCACCAACGTTGACCAGAACGCGGTGGACGAGCGGAACTTCCAGGGCAAGGCAGGCGTCAACTACACACCCCTCGGACCATGGATCGAGACTGCCCTTCCGGATCCCGAACGTGCCGGCATCGAGGTCTACGTCAACGGAGTGGCCAAGGCCAACTCCGGGACGTTCAACCTGCCCTCCTCCGTAGTGGACTGCCTTGTCTACGTCACCTCATGGCTGACGCTTGAGCCCGGGGATGTGGTCATGACCGGCGCTCCCGGAACCGCGGTGCCAGTGGAGCCGGGCGACAGGGTGGACATTGTGGTGGAGGGCGTCGGAACCCTGACCAGCGCAGTCGGCTGACAGGCGGCCTCCGCTTTCACCGGGGTGCACACCCGCCGGGGCCCTTATGATGGATAGCGTTCAGTTGACTGAACAGACACTGCAGTCAGCCCCGGCAACCTAAGGAGAATCATGGCCGATTCCCGCACCTCCGCTTCACCGGACAAGTCGGGAGCCGCCTCGCCGGCGCCCGCAGTCACCCGTGCGGCCGCCGTCCTGGATGCGCTGGCGGCTTCTGCGACGGGCCGGCTGACCCTCAGCGACCTTTCACGGGAAGTGGGGATTCCCAAGTCCTCCACCTCCAATCTCCTGCTGGCGCTCGAAGAAGCCCGGCTGATCACCCGGCAGGGGGCGGAATTCACCCTGGGCCGCAAGCTGGTGGAACTCGGCGCCGCCTACCTGGGCCGGATGGACGAGGTCCAGGAGTTCTACCGCTACTGCGAGCAGGCCTCCGTCCTCTCCGGAGAGACCGTCCGGATCGCCATGCTGGACGGAACCAACGTCATCTACCTCGCCCGCTACGAGGGCCACCCCGCAGTCCGCCTGACGTCCAACATCGGCGACAAGATGCCGGTATCCCTCTGCGCCGTGGGCAAGGCGCTGATCGCCCGGCTCAACGTCCATGACATCGAAGGGATGTTCCCTGACGACGCCGAACTGCCGGTGCTCACACCCAAGTCGCTGCGCACGGGGGCCGAACTAAAGTCGCAGCTGCGCGAGATCCGCGAGCAGGGGTATGCCTTCGAGGACGAGGAAAGCACCACCGGCGTGGTGTGCCTGGCCGTGTCCGTGCCGACGCGCGGCGCCCACGGCCCCAGCCTGGGCCTGTCCGTGACGGCCCTGAAGGCCACCTACACCCCGGAACAGGGCTCGCAGATGGTCAAGGAGCTCAAGGAGCTGGCCCACTCGCTGGGCAACCCCATGGGCTAGCCGCAGCAGCGGACTCTCAGCCCGCAAAGGAACACCGCTTCTCAACAAAACAAAAAACTGTTGCCTGTTGTTCAGCTTGCTGTATTGTGTTCAGCATAGTGATCAACACAACAGATGTTGTCGCTATCCCACCAGGCCAACGGGGGCCTGGAGTGCATTAGAGGGAGTTCTCGTGACAACTCGTACTAAATCACCGCAGACCGATGCGGACGGCGCCGTCGTCGATCCGGAGCAGCTGCGAAGGGCAACTCTTGCCAGCTCCGTGGGTTCGGCCCTGGAGTACTACGACTTCTACATCTACGGCCTCGCATCGGCCCTGATCTTCGGCCCACTGTTCTTCGCCCCGCTGGGCGAAAGCGGAGCCGTCATCGCCTCCTTCGCCACCTACGGCGTCGGCTTCGCAGCCCGGCCGTTCGGCGGCGTGGTCTTCGGGTACATCGGAGACCGGTTCGGCCGCAAGATGGTGCTGATCCTGACCATCGGCCTGATGGGCATGGCCAGCTTCGCCATCGGGCTGCTCCCCACCTTTGAGCAGGCCGGAATGCTGGGGGCCGTTCTGCTCGTGACCCTCCGCATCCTCCAGGGCCTCGGCGCCGGAGCCGAGCAGGCAGGCGCCACAACGCTGATCTCCGAGGTGGCCCCGCGCCGCCGTCGTGGTTTCTTCGCATCGCTGCCGTTCGTGGGCATCCAACTGGGCACGCTCCTGGGTGCCGGCACCTTTGCCCTGATGGCCCTGGCGGACAAGGAAGTCCTGCAGGGCTGGCTCTGGCGCGTACCCTTCCTGGCCAGCGTCGTCCTGATCATCATTGCCGTGTTCATCCGGCTCAAGCTCAAGGAGACCCCTGTCTTCCAGGAGCTCGAAAAGCACAAGGCCGTGGTCAAGAACCCGGTGGGCCAGATCTGGAAGCACTCCAAGAAGAACGTGCTGGTGGGCATCGGCCTGCGGATGGGCGAAAACGGCAACTCCTCGATCTACTCGGCACTGCTGGTCTCCTTCATCAGCATGCCGGCCGGCGTCTTCGCCGGCGACAAGTTCATCGGCCCCACCGGCCTGCTGATCGCCGCCGGATTCGCGGCGGTCCTGGTGGTCACCTTCGGAGCGCTGTCCGACCGCTTCGGCCGGGTTCCCGTCTACCGCTACGGTGCCCTTTTCCAGGCCGTCATCGCCCTCCCGGCCTTCTACCTGGTCACGCTGGGCAACGTCACCCTGGTCTGGGTGGTCATGGTGGTGGGCATCGCGCTGGGCGTCCAGTCCATGCTCGGCCCGCAGTGCGCCCTGCTCCCGGAACTCTTCGGCTCCCAGCACCGCTTCACCGGCGTCGCCCTCAGCCGGGAAATCTCCGCAGTGCTCGCCGGCGGCTTTGCACCCATGATCGGCGTGGCACTGCTCGCCGCTACCGGCCACTCCTGGCTGGTTCCCGCGATCTACTCCCTGGTGCTGGCGTCGATCTCGTTCGCCACCACCTTCTTTACCCCCGAAACGAACGGCCGCGACCTGCTGGTCGTGGAGGATGCCAAATGACGCACGGCTCCGTCGGCTTCGTGGGGCTCGGCCTCATGGGCGCGCCGATGGCTGCCAACCTGCTCGGTGCCGGGTGGCAGGTCAAGGGGTGGAACCGCTCCCCCGCGGCCGTCCGTGACCTTGAGCTCCTGGGCGGGTCCGGCGTCGGCAACGTCGCTGACCTGCGCGACGAGCCCGTCATCATCTTCATGCTCCCCGACCTTTCCTTCATTGAAGAGTCAGCGGCCGGCCTCCTGACGGCGTGGCGGTCGGCGGCGCCCGCGCCGGGGACGCTCGTGGTGGTCATGAGCAGCGTGTCACCGGTGGGGGTGCAGGCGTTCGGCGTCGCGGTGGCTGAGGCGAGCGCCGGGAACGCCTCGGTGCTCGACGCACCGGTCAGCGGCGGCACGGACGGTGCGCGCCGGGGAACCCTGGCCATCATGGCAGGCGGCTCGGAAGCGGACTTCGCACGTGCGCTGCCGGTCCTGGAGGCCATGGGCGCGGCGGTCCGGCGGCTGGGAGGGCTGGGCGCCGGCTCACTCGCCAAAGCATGCAACCAGCTGGTGGTGGGAACCACGACGGCGGCACTCGCCGAGGCCGCGGAGCTTGCCGAACGCTCGGGCCTGGACGTTCACGCCCTCTTCGAGGTGCTGTCCGGCGGCTTGGCGGGCAGCCGGGTGCTGGACCAGGTGGGACCCCGGCTGGCGGCCAAGGATTACACGCCCACCGGGCCGGCCAAGTTCATGCGCAAGGACCTGTCCTTCGTGCTGGACAGTGCACGCAGCGCGGGTACGGCCACCCCCATGGCATCCGCCGGATTCGAGTTGTACACCGAGCTGGTGGCCCAGGGCCTGGGGGACCAGGACCTTGCGGTGGTGCGGCAGGCCGTGGCCAACCTCAGCGCCGCCGGCGCCGGGGAGGCCCGGCGATGAGCCAGCTGTTTGACCTGACAGGACGCACCGCCCTGGTCACGGGTTCCAGCCGCGGAATCGGGAATGCCCTCGCCGGGGCACTGGCAGAAGCCGGCGCCACCGTGGTCCTGAACGGGATCAATGCGGAGCGGCTCGCAGCGGCCGAGACGTCGATGGCAGCGGATTTCGCGCCGGGCCGGATCCGCAGCTGCGCGTTCGACGTCACCCGGGACAGCGAGGCTGCGCGGGGAGTTACCTGGGTGGAAGAGAACGTTGGACCCTTAGACATCCTGGTCAACAACGCCGGCATCCAGCACCGCGTCCCCATGCTGGACCTGGACGTGGCCGACTGGGAACGGGTGATCTCCACGGACCTCACCAGCGCATTTTTGGTGGGACGGGAAGCAGCACGATGCATGATCCCGCGCGGCCGCGGCAAGATCATTAACATCTGCTCCGTCCAGACGGACCTGGCCCGCCCCACCATCGCCCCGTACGTCGCCGCGAAGGGCGGGCTGCGGAACCTGACCCGTGCCATGACGGCCGAGTGGGCCGGTTCCGGCCTGCAGATCAACGGCATCGCCCCCGGGTACATCCACACAGAGATGACGCAGAACCTGGTGGACGATGAGCAGTTCAACTCCTGGATCCTGGGCCGCACCCCGGCCCACCGCTGGGGCACCCCGCAGGACCTTGCAGGGCCGGTGGTCTGGCTTGCCTCCAGCGGCTCCGACTTCGTGAACGGCCAAACAATCTTCATCGACGGTGGAATGACGGTAGTGGTTTAGCGGGAGTCCGCCCTCGGCTGTCGGGGTGCGGGCAAGACGCCGTGCGACGTTCCGTGACGCTGTACGACGCTGCGTTTCGGCTGCGCGTCGTCCCGTTAACGCCTGCTACGGGAATCATTGTGGCCCTGCTGGGCGCTCCGTAATCTCGTCTCAGCACCCGCCCCAGCAAAGGAATCCCCATGGCAGACCCCCAGGACACCAGTCCGCAGCACCCCGGAAACTCCACCCGCATCGTCGCCGGCCAGGCTGCTCCCAAGCGCCCCCTGGGCCTGAAGATCGGCATCGCCGCCGCCATCCTCGCCCTCGTGGGAGGCGGCGCCGCCGTCGCCTCCGCCGTCAACGCGAACAACACCGCCACGGCACCCGCAGCGGAAGCCGCCCCCGCCGGCAATCCGGCAGCGGAACTGAAGCTCGGCTACTTCGGCAACGTCACCCACGCCCCCGCACTGGTGGGCGTCAGCAAAGGCTTTATCAAGGACGAACTCGGCGACACCAAGCTCAGCACCCAGGTCTTCAACGCCGGCCCCGCCGCCATTGAGGCCCTCAACGCCGGTGCCATCGACGCCACGTACATCGGCCCCAATCCGGCCATCAACTCGTTCGTGAAAAGCCAGGGCGAATCCATCAACATCATCGCCGGCGCAGCCGCCGGTGGAGCGCAGCTTGTGGTGAAGCCGGAGATCAACTCGGCCGCGGACCTCAAGGGCAAGACCCTGGCCTCCCCGCAGCTTGGCGGCACCCAGGACGTGGCCCTCCGCGCCTGGCTGACCGCCCAGGGCTACAAGACCAACGTGGACGGCAGCGGCGACGTCGCCATTAACCCCACCGAGAACGCCCAGACCCTGAAACTGTTCCAGGACGGAAAGCTCGATGGCGCGTGGCTGCCCGAGCCCTGGGCTTCCCGCCTGGTGCTGACCGCCGGCGCCAAGGTGCTGGTGGACGAGAAGGACCTGTGGGACGGTTCGCTGTCCGGCAAGCCCGGCGAATTTCCCACCACCATCCTGATCGTCAACCAGAAATTCGCCGCAGACCACCCGGACACCGTCAAGGCGCTCCTGAAGGGCCACGCCAAGTCCGTTGAGTGGCTGAACGGTGCCGCCGCTGATGAGAAGGCCACCGTCATCAACGCCGCACTCAAGGAAGCTGCCGGTGCCGAGCTGAAGGCCGATGTCATCGACCGGTCGCTCAAGAACATCGTGTTCACGGTGGATCCGCTGGCCGGCACCTACCAGAAGCTGCTTGCCGACGGCGTCACCGCCGGAACCACCAAGCAGGCCGACATCAACGGCATCTTCGACCTGCGGGCACTCAACGAGGTGACCGGCGAGAAGACCTCCGCCGCCAACCTCGGCAAGGAGTAGCCGCCAACCTCCGAAGGGCGCACGCCCGGCAGGAACGGCACCAGCCGTCCGGCCGGGCGTGCGCTTTTAACTTGTGGAAATCCTGCGCCTACCCGCCGGAACGGGGGCGCCTGGCCACCCCTAAGCTGAAGGGGATTCATCGGCAGGCGGCACGGGGGATGTTGGGTGGGCGGTTCAGGCAGGGATCACGGCGCATGGCGGGGATCGCCCGAGGAACCCTGGATGCGCCAAGTCCGGCTCTACCGCCCGCAGCGGCGGAAGCGGCGCCTGCTGCCCGCGCTGGGAGTGGCGCTGGTCATCTGCCTGTACTTCACGCCGTCGTTCCTTAGCCGCGTTGTCCTTCCCTTCGCGGCACCGTACCTGCCGGGGGCATCGGTTCCGCCGCCCGGATACGAGGCTGCGTCCTCGCCCTTGGGCACTCCCCCGGCAAGCACCGGCTCCACGGCTTTCGTCCTGCAGGAGTCGCCCGATCCCGGCCAGCGGTTCGCGGCCTACGATCCATGCCGTCCGGTCCACTATGTGGTGCGCCCGGACTTCGCCCTGCCGGGTGGCGACGCACTGATCCGGGAGGCCGTAGCCGCGACCTCGGCGGCCACCGGCCTGCAGTTCGTGTACGACGGCACCTCCACCGAAGCGCCGGCCGATGAGCGGGCGGCTTTCCAGCCGGACCGCTACGGCAAGCGCTGGGCGCCGGTGCTGATCGCCTGGTCCACGCCGCAGGAGTCCCCCGGGCTCGCAGGCGACATCGCGGGCGACGGCGGCAGCACCTTCATCCAGGCACCCGGCCAGCCGATGGTCCTCGCCGCCGGCCAGATCCGGCTGGACGCACCCGACCTCGCGGGCATCCTGGCCAGCCGCCCGGACGGGACCGACCAGGTGCGGGCCATCATCATGCACGAACTCGGCCACGTTGTGGGCCTGGACCACGTCAACGATCCGGGCCAGCTGATGCATGCGGACAACATGGGCGTGGTGGATTTCGCCGCCGGGGACCGCGCCGGCCTTGCCCTGCTGGGCAGCGGGCCGTGCGTTCCCCAGCTCTGACCCCCCGGCGCATGCCAGGGCCTGCCCGGGGCCGCGGATAGGGTATGCAAACCTGCGTAGCCGGGGACGGCCGGCGGTGTTTTACTGTCCCCTATGACTGAGTTGCTGAAGCAGCACCCCAACGAGCCGCACGACGACAGCATTGCAGCGCGCCTGAACTGGCTGCGCGCGGGTGTCCTTGGAGCCAATGACGGCATCGTGTCCGTGGCCGCAACGGTGGTGGGCGTCGCCGGTGTGACCAACGATGTCACCCCCATCCTGGTGGCCGGTGCGGCCGCCGTGGTGGGTGGTGCCGTCTCCATGGCGCTGGGCGAGTATGTGTCCGTCAGCAGCCAAAGCGACAGCCAGCGGGCCCTGATCGAGAAGGAACGCCAGGAACTCCACGACGATCCCGACGGCGAACTGGAGGAGCTTGCCGCCATCTACCAGGCGAAGGGACTCACCGAAGCAACCGCCCGCACGGTGGCCCTCGAGCTCACCGAGCACGATGCACTGGGCGCGCACCTCGAAGCTGAACTGAAAATTGACGAGGGAGATGTGGCCAGCGCCTGGCATGCTGCCTTTGCCTCGGCCATCGCCTTCACCGTCGGCGCGGTGCTGCCACTGCTGGCGATCCTGCTGCCACCGGCCGAAATCCGCATCCCCCTCACCTTCGTAGCGGTGGTCATCGCCCTGGCGATCACCGGCACGGTCAGCGCCAGGATCGGCGGCAGCTCGAAGCGCAAGGCCACCCTGCGCCTGGTGGTCGGCGGAGCCCTTGCCATGGCTTTCACCTATGGCGTTGGCTTGTTGCTGGGCACCACCGGGATAGCCTGACTCCAGCACACCTGATGCGGCGTCACCGCCCAGTCCCAAGGAGCTTTGCATGGTGGAAATCGGCGGCCTTCCGGCCCACATCCTCCTGGTCCATGGCGTAGTTGTCCTTGCGCCATTGGCGGGCCTGATGGCGGTGGTCTTTGCACTCTGGCGCCGGAGCAGGGCCTACCTGGCCTGGCCCCTCGGCATCCTGGCCCTTGGCCTGGTGCCGTTGTCCATCCTCACCGCGCAGGCCGGTGAACAGCTGGAGAAGGCCAGGCCTGCCTCGGCCCTTGTCCGGGAGCACGCCGAACAGGGCGGCTTCTTCCGGTTCGTGGCGGTGATCTTCCTGGTGGTGGCGGCCGCCCAGATTCTTGCCGCCTTCCCCTCCGCAGTGAACCGCTGGCAGGCGCTCCGCGGAGCCGGACGCTTCCTCGCCGCCCGCTGGCTTCTTCCGGCCACGTCAGTCCTCGGCGTCCTTGCAGGACTGTTCCTCGTCTACGAAGCCGTTGTGACCGGCCACTCCGGTTCGGCGTCGGTCTGGAGCGGCACCTAAGCCTTCCACAGGGACTAGCTGCCTGGAAGGGTGGCCCGGGCGCGTGGGGTTACGCCCGGGCCGGGGTCCGGAAGCGCGGGGACGCCTTCGGACCCGGAGCCCGGCCAGGAGGGGGGTCCTGCCCGGGCGGTCTGTGGGGGTTACTTGGCTGAGACGGCGTTCTGTCGCGTCTGCTGCCACATGGTCCAGGCGGCGTAGCTGCCGTCGAGTTCAACCACGTTGTACCCGGCGCGGCGCAGGGCGCTGGCGGCTACGGAATTCCGCACGCCGGAGTGGCAGTAGGTCACGATGGTGCCGCCGGCTGGGAGCTCATCCAGGTGCCAAAGGAGGCGGCCGCCGGAGAGCTGGTGGGAGCCCGGGATGTGCCCGGCCTTGTGTTCTGTCTTGTTGCGGACATCCAGGAGCATGGCGGAGTCGAAGTGCTCGAGTTCCTCGGGCTGGATCAGCTTCGGCGTGAACGTGGGCAGCCCGTCGAGGCTGGTGACGTAGCCGGCAACGTTGTCGATGCCTACGCGGACCAGGTGGTCCCACATGTCCTGGGCCTGTTCCTGGCCGTCGGCCAGGAGCACCAGGGGGTTCTTGTCCGTTTCCGGGTTCACGACCCAGGCGCCGTAGCTGGCCACGGACTTCCCTGCGGGGATATTCAGGGACCGGGCTACCGTGCCTTCGTGGACCTGGGCGTTGGGGCGGGTGTCGATGAAGGTCAGGGTGTCTGCTGCCAGGCCCGTGGCAACGATCGCAGTGGAGAGCTCTGGCAGCGGCGCGCGTTCACCCATGACGTCCGGGCCGAGGCGGTTTTCGCGCTTCATGCGGCCGAAATAGGCGTGGGCGTCGGGCTGGCCGTCGAGGAGTTCGTCGATGAAGCCCTGCTCGTCGTTGGCGGCCAAGTAGGGACCCCACCAGGCGTAGAGGCGTTCGTAGCCCACAGTGGAGGACGGGATGGCGCCCAGGGCCTTGCCGCAGGCGCTGCCGGCGCCGTGGGCGGGGTGGACCTGGACGTAGTCCGGCAGGGTCAGGAACTTGTCTCGGAGGCTGGCGAAGAGTTGCCTGGCACCCTCGAAGCGGGTGTCCACGCCGCCGGCTGCCTCGTCCAGCAGGTCCGGGCGGCCCAGGTCGCCGGAGAACACAAAGTCACCGGAAAGCAGGTAGCCGGGCTGGTCGCTGAACGCGCCGTCGGTCACCAGGAAGGACAGGTGCTCGGGGGTGTGCCCGGGGGTGTGGACTGCTTTGATGCTGATGTTGCCCAGGGTGATGGCGTCGCCGTCGTAGAGCCGCACGCCGTCGAATTCGTACTGCCAGTCCGGGCCGCCCTCGCCGGAAACGTAGATCGTGGCGCCGGTGGCAGCGGCCAGTTCACGGGTGCCGGAGAGGTAGTCGGCATGGATATGGGTTTCCGTGATGGCCACAATCCTCATGCCGTTCTTCGCCGCAAGTTCCTTGTACACGGCGATGTCGCGGCGGCCGTCCACCACCATCGCTTCGCCCTTGGCCTGGCAGCCGATCAGGTAGCTGGCCTGGGCGAGGTCTTCGTCGTAAATGCGCTCGATAAGCATCTGGTGTTCTCCTTCGGAGGCGTGTTGGTTGTGTGGAACTGAAGAGTGCGTCAGGCGGTGACCGTGCCGGCGGTAACCCATGCCGCGACGGCGAAGATGAGCACGGCGAACGAAACGCGGATGTGCCTGTCCGGCAAGCGGCGGGCCAGCCTTGCAGCGATCACGGAACCCGCCACGGCGGGAACCGCGAATGCCAGGGTGGTAGCCCAGTCGATGGTGTAGCCGGCCGCGTGGGCGCTGAAGCCCGCCGCGGAGTTGATGACGATGATTGCCAGCGACGTTCCCACTGCTTCCTTCATTCGCAAACCCAGGAGGATGGTCAGTGCCGGGGTGATGAGGAAGCCGCCACCCACCCCGAGAAGTCCGGTGAGGAACCCCACCAGCAGGCCCACCGCCACCGCCTTTGGCGCGCAGGACCGGAAGGCACGGTGCGGTCCCATGCTGCAGGATCCCTCGGACTCCCGCGGCTTCATGAGCATCCGGACACCGGCCGCCAGCATGATCACGGCGAAAGCCAGCATCAGGATATTCGGGTCAAGACCCCGCCCCAGGGCTGCTCCGGCCCACGCCGCGGGAATGCCGGCGCCGCCCACCAGCGCAACCACTGGCCAGTTCAGGCCGCCCCGGATCCTGGGTATCAGCGCGGCGATCGAGGTCACCCCCACCACCAGGAGGGAGGTGGGGATCGCCTGGGCGGGACTCATCCCGACGCCGTACACCAGCGCCGGGACGGCGACGATGGACCCGCCACCGCCCACTACGCCCAGAACGATGCCGACGACGAGTCCCAGGCCCAGGGCCGGGATCATGCCGCAGCGCCCTCTTCAGCCGGCTGCACGGGCAGCTGCAGGATGGCGCTTTGGCGGGTGGGTTCCTGGCCCGCATTGTTCCACGGCATCGCCGAGAGGGCTTTGCCCATGGCGCAGGTGTTGGTGGCCGCCGAGAATGTCAGCCCGGCACCAATGGCACCGGCCAGCATGCGGACCTTGGGCGAGACAAACTTGCCTCCGGCCAGGCCCAGAATCACCAGTGAACCGGCGGCCAGCCGGACCTGGCGTTCCAAGTCCCAACGTTCCCGCCCCTTGACCACGTCGCCACCGGCGCCCGCGAAGCCGGAAACCCCACCCGTGAGGACGTAGGCGCCGTCCATGCCTGCCGTGGCCAGGCGCTGGCGGGCCTGCTCGGCGCGGACTCCTGACTGGCAGACCAGGACGACGCGGGCACCAAGCCGGGCAGCAAGTTCGTCTGTGTGCTCTGAGAGGAGTGCGAGCGGGACGTTGTAGGAGCCGCGGATGTGCAGCGACTCGAATTCCGCGGCAGAGCGTACGTCGAGGACCACCAGGTCATGGTGCTTGGCAATCCAGGAACGCAAGGTCTCGGGTGCCAGGGATGTGACGGCGGCAGTGGACGGGGAAGCCATGAGTGCACCTCTCGGAAGGGGTTGGATGAATACCCCACCGAGTATCACAGATACCCCCGGGGGTAGTCAAAACACCCCAGGGGGTATACTCAGATCATCAATCACCCGTCGCTGGAGTAGACCTTGGAACTGAACCCCGCCGAACTCACGCCCGTCATCAACCGCATGAAGCGCGCCCAGGGCCAACTTGCCGCTGTCACGCGGATGCTCGAGGAAGGCCGCGATTGCAAGGACGTGGTCACGCAACTGGCAGCGGTATCGAAGGCCCTAGACCGGGCCGGATTCGCCATCATCGCCACGGGGCTGGAGCAATGCATCGTCCAGAAGGACGAAACCCTGGACCGCAAAGAGCTGGAGAAGCTCTTCCTCTCCCTGGCCTAGCAGGCGGGCGGGGTCCAAAACCCCGCCGGGCCGCTGGGGCGGGCGGGGCACAACGCCCGCCCGGGTGCTGGGGGCGCACGACGCCGGCACATGGCTGCGGCGCGTCGTCGAAGGGCTGGGGCGGGCGGCCGCGTAGCGGTGGCGGACAACAGGCCCGCCGAAGTGGAGCTAGGTAGCTGGAGCTAGGCCTGGGCCTGCATGCCAAGCAGCGGCGGCAGGGCCGGGCCAGCCAAACCGGGAACAGCGGCAGCGTCCGCCAGCGCAGGCCGCTGCAGGTACGCCTCGAGCTCACCGGCGGTGAGGCCGGCCGTCCGGGCCAGCGCCGATGCGCTGACGCTGGAGGCCGAGGCGCCGCGGAGAGCCGCACACAGGTCCTCTTCGGCAGCGTCCAGTTCCCACTGAAGCTGCTCCAGCTTGGCGGACGCCAGCGCAACTGCTTTCATCCATCCGCCGGCTTCCGAGGGAGCGTCGGATTCCTCGACGGGATCGGTGGTGAAACCGTAGCTCTCGGGCAGCGGCAAGGCGACAACGTCAGCCATGTGGTCCTGGTTCCGGGTCTGTGGTTCTGCTACCGCTGTCATGCCGCCTCAATCCCTCGTGTACCTAATTGCTAGTTCGCCTAGTATTTAGTACATCAAGGCAATTGTCCAGCCTGATTGACGGGTCAGTCCCTGGCGACTTCATCCATGGCATGGCGCATGCGGCCGAGGAACCCGAAGACTGTTCCAAGTTCATCGTGGTCGAGCGAGGCGATAACGTCTGCGATGGGCCGCCGGGCATCATCCAGGGCCTGGACTTCCTCGGCCTCACTCAGGGCGGTACTCCGCAGGATCGACGCGCGCCGGTCAGAGGGGTGGGGCTCGCGCACCACAACGCCGCCTGCCACCAGCCTGTCAATCAGGGCAGTGATCGAAGCGGAACTTAGCCCCAGCAAGGCTGCCAGTTCGGTGGGACGCAGGCCGTCGCCACGGCGTGAGGCCTCCCTGACGTAACGCAGCGCAAGGACGTCAGTGGCACCGCGGTCCATGATGGGGCGGGTGCGCCGCAGCATCGCAGTCTCCGCGGCCCGGTATTCGCTCAGCGCATCGAGGACGTCTGTGACGGCGATCGTTCCGGCCGCCTCGCTGGTGTCCACAAATCCGGATCCACCTAAAGGAACCATGACCCTTCCCTTGATCGTCTAGTAACACGCTGGTCAAGCAAAATATACTAGAGCATTGGCACCGGCATGTCGATGCAGGGAAAGGACCCGAGTCAGCCTTCGGGTAATGCGTTCAGCTCAGCCCGCGTTGGCGGGTTGGCGCCGGGCCTGGAAACCGTCACGGCCGCGGCCCGGGCAGCATGGGCCAGAAGCTCCGCGAGGCCCTCGGCAGGCAGGTCGCGCAGGTCCTGGCGGTTTTGCGCGCCGTCCAGGCCGCGGTCCACCAGCCCGGAGAGCAGTGCGGCCATGAACGAATCACCGGCCCCCACCGTGTCCGCCACCTCAACGCCGGGCGCAGGGACCTTGGCTTCGCCGGCAGCCGTGATGCCCCATGGCCCCTCGCCACCCCGGGTCACCACCACCATCGCGGGGCCCTCGGAGCCGCCCATGGCCAGCCACTGGCGGGCGGACTCCAGGACATCCTGCCCCGGGTAGAGCCAGGCGAGGTCCTCGTCCGAGGCCTTCACCACATCGGCGAGGGAGACAAACTTTTCCGCTTGGCGGCGCGCGTAATCTACGTCGGTGATGATGCTCGGCCGGCAGTTGGGGTCGAAGCTGATGGTGGCATGCGGGTGTGCAAATTCGACGGCGGCCAGCACCTCGGTGGCGCCGGGGGCCAGCATCGTGGCGATCGATCCGGTGTGCAGCAGCGTGGTGCCCTGGAGCATGAAGCCGAGCCGGTCTGCAATACCGGGAAGCTCCCAGGCGAGGTCGAACGTGTAGGTGGCGGCGCCGTCGTCGTCAATCAAGGCGGTGGCAACGCTGGTGGGCAACTCGTCCGGACCCAGCGGGAGCATGACGGAGCTGGCGCGGAGGTGCGCGGCCACGGAATCCCCGTAGGCGTCGCGGCCGTAGCGGCCAATGAACTGCACCGGGTGGTCCAGGCGGGCCAGGCCCACCGCAACGTTGAGCGGGCTGCCGCCCACGTGGGCCTCAATTCCCGAAGCGCGCTGGACTACGTCAACAAGGCCTTCGCCGATCACTGTGAGCATGGTCATACTCTGCCAGAGAAGCGGGCGGGGCTGAATTCTGTGTCAGCGCAGCAGTTCACACACCAGTTCACGGCACGTCAGGTAGGCCGGGGCGGCGACGTCGATCAGGGCGAAGTGGTCCCCGGGGACGCTGACGAACCGTGCGGGCACCGCCGATGAACGGGCCGCTTCCACGTAGCTGGTGGACATTTCCGGCGGCACGTCCAGGTCGGTTTCGGCGTGGACGGCGTAGACGGGCACATCCAGCGGCAGGGCCGCCATGGGGCTGGCCAGCCGGTGCCGGACGGGGAATTCCGACGACGGCCCGCCCAGCAGGTTGGCCACGGCACCGTTGCTGAGGTTGAGGCGTTCGGCGCCGGCCAGGTCCAGGACGCCGGACTGGCTGACCACGCCGGTGAGCCGGACTCCGCGCTGGCCGGGGAGACTGCCGCCATTTCCCGCGCCCAGCTCAGCCACCTTGTCCCGCCCGGCGGCCCAGACGGCCAGGTGCCCTCCCGCCGAATGGCCCAAGGCCACCACTCTCTCCAGGTCCAGGGCGTGGGGTTCCGCGAGTGCGGCCAGATGGTCTATGCCCGCCAGGATGTCGTAGAACGTGCCGGGCCAGCCGCCTCCGTTTCCGGCGCGGCGGTACTCCAGGTTCCAGGCGGCGATCCCGTGCTCCGCCAGGTCCCTGGCCAGTGGTTCGCCGAGCTCGGCGCCATACTGCGCGCGCCAGTAGCCGCCATGGATCACCACCGCCACGCCCTGGTGCCGGGACCCCGCGGGGAGATCGGGGAGGAACAGTTCGCCCCACTGGCTGGGATCCGCGCCGTACTGGTAGTGGTGGCGATGAATCATGTGCCGAGACTACAGGGGGCGCGGGACGGCACGGCTCGTTCCCGTTTAGCCGGGCGCTTTCCTGGGCATCCTTAAAACCATGGAAGAACGTGAAGTGACCACCCGGAACTCCACCGTTGAGGAGTGGACGCAGGCCTTGGCCGAATCCACCGGCTCACCGGGCGGCGGTGCCGGGACCGGCGTGATGCTGGCCGCTGCCGCGTCGCTGGCCTCAATGGTGGCCGGCTACACCGAACCCGGCGCCGACCGGCAGCAAGCCGTGGATGAGCTCAGGGACCGTGCCCGGAATCTGCGGAGCGAGGCACTCCAGCTGGCCGACGAGGATTCGACCGCGTCCCGGGCCTTCGGCGCCGCCTTCCGGCTGGAGCCTGGCGAGGAACGGGACAACGCCATCCGTGAGGCCTCCG
Source organism: Pseudarthrobacter sp. NPDC059871 (assembly GCF_042731175.1). Lineage (NCBI taxonomy): Bacteria > Bacillati > Actinomycetota > Actinomycetes > Micrococcales > Micrococcaceae > Pseudarthrobacter > Pseudarthrobacter sp. NPDC059871. The sequence goes on along the minus strand of NZ_JBHWJV010000002.1, from coordinate 130,030 downwards.
TTGACGCCGCGCACGCCTCCGCGGTGCTGGGCGCCCGGGCGGTGCAGGCCATTGACGATCTCGCCTGGCTGGCGGAGCACGGCAACAAGGCCCTGATCGCCGACGTCGTTGTCGCCTTCGGCGCCCTCCGCGCCGCCGTGGCGGGAGCCCGGACCAACGTCAGCTTCGACCTTGGAACGTTGCGCTCCACCGGGGCCTCCCTTGAGGAGATCCGTGAGCAGCAGCCGGAACTGTGGGCTTCCGTGGAGCGCCTCACCGCCGCGCTGGAGCGGATCGACGCACTGACGGAGCAAATTGATTCCCGCGCCGCCCCTACGGATAGCATCTGACAGGGCCTCCTGCCAGGAGCAGCGGCCAACGGCAGAAGTCAAAACCTCCGGTCAAAGGCTCCGCCAGGTACTGCCGCCCCAGGGGCGATGAGATTGAGGACAGCGGTGTGGACGGAGTCCTAAAGGGATTTTTCGTGGTGGGCGTGGTCATGTTCGTCGGCTACGTGCTGGGCAGGACGAACGCGCTGGGACCGCAGGGCACCAAGGTGCTTTCCAGCCTGACGTTCCTGGTGGGGCTGCCCAGCCTGATGTTCTCGATGATCGCCACCCGGCACATCTCGGAGGTCCTGAGCGAGACGGGCCTGATCTCGGTGGTCACCGCCGTGGCGATGATGGCGGTGTTCGCCCTGGTGGGTGCGATTGCCCGGTGGGGAGTCCGCCGCACCACCATCGGCGCCCTGGCCACGGGCATCGTGAACTCCACCAACCTCGGCGTTCCGCTGTCGCAATATGTCATGGGAAGTGCCACCTACGTCACGCCCATCATGCTTTTCCAGCTCGCCGTCATCACCCCGATCGCGCTGACCATCCTGGACCTCACCAACCCGGACGGGACCAAACCGTCCCTGCGGCGCGTCCTCGCCACCCCCTTCCGCAACCCCGTGACCGTGGCGGCCATCCTGGGCATCTTTGTCAGCGCCGTCGGCATCGAAATTCCGTCACTGGTGCTGGACCCGCTCAAGCTCATCGCGCAGGTGACGGTTCCGCTGATGCTGATCATCTTCGGCATGTCACTGCATGGCCTCTCGCCGCGGGCCAGCAGCAGCGACAGCGCGCCCACGTTCCTGGCCGTCGTCCTGAAATCAGCCATCCAGCCCGCCCTCGCGTGGGTCCTGGCCAGATACGTCTTCCACCTGGACGACTTCAACACCTTCGTGGTGACCGCCTGCGCCATCCTGCCCACCGGCCAGAACGTGGTCCTCTACGCGGTGCGGTACCGCGTGGGCCAAAGCCTTGCGCAGACGACGGCGGTCATCACCTCGGCGCTGGCCGTTCCGCTTTTGCTCGGGGCGGCCTGGCTGCTGAACTGAGCTCCGGTCGGCGGACTGGGGCGCGGGTATAACTGGGTACCTGGAGCACAAACAACGGAGGTTCTTCCATGGCACGGATTCTGGTGACCGGCTCAACGGACGGGCTGGGCCTGGCAACGGCGGAAACACTGGCCCGTGCAGGCCACCACGTGCTGGTCCATGCCCGGTCCGCCCGGCGCGTGCCCGCGGTGCAGCACCTGGTGGACCAGGGCGCGCAGTGCCTGGTGGGAGACCTTGCAGACGACGCCGAGGTCCGCCAACTCGCTGACGAGGCCAACCGCATCGGTGGGATCGACGCCGTGATCCACAACGCCGGAATCCTGGACGGTGCCGCGCTCCTGCCCGTCAACGTGGTGGCGCCGTACCTGCTCACCGCGCTGATCAGGGGGCCGCGCCGGCTGATCTACCTGAGCAGCGGCATGCACCGCGGCGGCAACAGCCGGCTCGACGGCCTGGACTGGTCAGGCCGCTCCGCCACGGCGTCGTATTCCACCACCAAGCTGCACATCACCACCTTCTCCGCCGCGCTGGCCCGCCTGGTGCCCGGCGTCACCAGCAATGCCGTGGACCCGGGCTGGGTGCCCACCCGGATGGGCGGACGCTCCGCCCCGGACGATCTGGAGCTCGGCCACCGCACGCAGGAGTGGCTGGCCACCAGTGATGACCCGGCTGCCCAGGGCAGCGGCGGCTACTGGTATCACCAGCGCCGGCAGACGCCGCACCCGGCCGCGGAAGATCCCGGTTTCCAGGATGCCCTGCTGGCCCGGCTGGCAGAGCATACCGGCGTCACGCTGGACGCGCCCGGCTAAACGTCGATTGCTCCGTAAGCGCCGTTTTGACGCCTGAAAGGGTGCCGGGGGACCAATCGATGGTGTTAAGACTTGCGCAGGCGCCGTTCGACGTCGGCCGTTTCCGGATAGGCCGCCTGGGTGCCCTTGCGCGTGGTGGCCAGGGCCGCGGCCACGGAGGCGAACGATGCAGCGTCGGCGAGGGCATCTCCGGCGGCGAGCCGGACGGCCACGGCACCGGTGAAGGCGTCGCCCGCGCCGGTGGTGTCCACGGCGTCCACCCTGGTGGGCTCCACGAACACCACGGATCGGCTGGCGGGCGCGTCGGAATCCAGCACCACTGACCCGTGCGCCCCGAGGGTCACCAGCACCTGCCGGATCCCCCGTTCGGCGAAGCGTTCGCGGACGGCATCCCATTGCGCGGCGTGGGCGTCGGCACCCGGGACGGAGGCCCCGGGCCCGAGGAACAGCGCGGCTTCATGCGCGTTCACCAGCAGGACGTCCACCAAGCCGGCCAGCGCTGCGGGAATGTGGGCGTACGGCGAGAGGTTCAGCAGGACCTTCGCGCCGGCGTCGTGCCCTGCCTGCGCTGCGGCCAGCACCGTGGGCATGGCAACTTCCAGGCAGAGGCTGACGACGGCGGCGCCGTCCAGGACGTCCGCGGCCTCCGCCACATCTGCCGGGGACAGTGTTCCGTTGGCGCCCGCGGAGATGATGATGTTGTTTTCGCCTCCGGCGTCGACGGCGATCACGGCGACGCCGGTGGGCTCGCTGGCGGTGCGCACCCGCCCTACGTCCACGCCGGCACCGGCCACCGAGGCCAGCAGCATGTGCCCGTTCGGGTCATCCCCCACGGCCCCCACCAGGCTGACGTGCCCGCCGAGGCGGCCGGCGGCGACGGCCTGGTTGGCGCTCTTGCCGCCGGGGTTCACGGCGAAGCCGTTGCCGTGCACCGTTTCGCCCGGCTGCGGGAGCCGTTCGCAGTAGATGGTGAGGTCCGCGTTGAGGGAGCCGACGACGACGATCCGGCCAGCGCCCAGGGAGTCAGCGGCTGCGGTACTCATTCAGCCACCTCAGCCTCAACCGGCTTGGGGATCAGCAGCGATGCAGCGAACGCGGCCACGGTCAGGGCCAAGCCCACCACCACCACGGTGAGGTAGGAGGCGGAGGCATCGCCAAGGGACGCGGTCGCCACCAGCACGGCCGGCAGGATGAGGAAGCTCAGGCCCGCACCGAGGTTGAAGGCACCGGCGTTCATGCCGGGCAGGAAGCCGGGGTTGCCGGCAGGCGAGAGGACAACGCCGAGTCCGTTGAGCATGATGTTGACCGTACCGGCGTACATGATGCCCAGCAAGACCGTGCCGGCAATCATCATCGGCAGGCTGTGCAGGCCCAGGAACCCGATGACGGCCAGGGCGGCGATGCTGCCGAGCAGGCCGATGCGGAGCACCTTGGTGTAGCCGAGGACCGGTGCGAGCTTGCCGCTGAGCGGGCCCACCACCCAGCCCAGCAGGGCATACGGGGTGAGGATGATCAGTGACATTTCGGTGGGGCCCACCCCGAAGCCGGGGTCCGCGGCCTGGACGTAGGCGGGGACTATGCCGTTGATGACGGCGAAGATGCCGGTCATGGTCAGGGTGGTGGTGAGCAGCGGGGCCCAGGTGGCGCGCTGGCGCAGGTGCACGGTTTCCACCATGGGCTGCGCGGCGCGCTGTTCGGTGCGCCAGAAGGCAAGGAACGCGACGGCGGATACGGCTACCAGCGCCAGGCTGAGGATGAGCGTGCCGGAGTTGAAGCCGCCCACCAGCTTGGAGCCTTCGTTCAGGGCGGTGAGCAGGGCGCCGACGGCCACCACGATGAAGAACACGCCCAGCCAGTCCATCCGGGTACCGGCGGCCGGTTTGCTTTCGGCGGCAAGGAACACGATGAGGGCGGTGGCAGCGACAGCCAGGACCACCATCAGCCAGAAGATGCTGCGGAAGCCGAAGTGCTCGGCGAAGTAGCCGCCAACGAAGGAGTCCACGCCTGCCACGCCGCCGTTGACGGCGGTGATCAGGCCCATGAGCGTGCCGTACTTGCGCGGGTTGCTGACGGCGGAGCGCAGCATGATGAGGCACAGCGGCACCGTGGGTCCGCTGACGCCCTGGATGATCCGGCCCACGAAGAGCCAGGTGATGTCCGGGGCGAGGGCGGCGATGACGGAACCCACCGCCATCATCACCATCATGCCCACGAGGACCTTCTTACGGCCCACGATGTCGCTCAGCCGCGGCAGGAACAGGGAGAACAGGGCGGCGGCGGTGAAGAACCAGGTCTGCGAGAGTCCGATGACGGCCTGGTCCGCTTTGAGCTCCTCGCCCATGGTCACCAGGGCGGGGCTGAGCATGGAGGCGTTGAGCTGGAACGCCACGCAGGCGGCCAGCAGCGCGGTCATGAGGGCGGCGATGTTGCCGCGGCCGGTCTTCGTTTCAGTCATGGTGGCGGCCATTTACTTGACCCCTCCGGCGGTGAGCTGGGCACTTTCGGGACGGACGACGTCGGACGCGTTGCCTTTGTTGTCCAGGTCGCCGGCGCGGGGCTCGCCGATGCGGACCAGCGCGTCGGTGACGAGGTCCCAGAACCGTGCGTGGTCCAGGTCCACGGCCACGCTGGTGTGGCAGTCGGCGGGGGCGGGGGCGCGGAAATCGGCCACGGTCATACCGAGGGTGAGGGTGCCCTGCAGTTCGATGTTGACGGGGACCTTGCGGGTGCTGACGATGCTGGGGTCGATGACGTACGCGACGGCGCAGGGATCGTGGACCGGCGGGTAGTCGAAGCCCTGGGCGTCCTTGTAGGTGTGGGCGAAGAAGTCCATGAGCTCGGTGACGAACTTCGCCGGCCCGGTGCCGATGGCGGCGATCTTCTCCACCACGTCCGGGGTGGCCAGCGCCTGGTGGGTAAGGTCCAGGCCCACCATCACTACGGGCCACTTTTCGTTGAAGACGATGTGCGCGGCCTCGGGGTCGATGATGATGTTGAATTCGGCCACGGCGCTCCAGTTGCCTACGTGGTAGCCGCCGCCCATGAGGACAACTTCCTTGACGCGTTCCACGATGCGGGGTTCCTTGCGGGCGGCCATGGCGATGTTGGTCAGGCCGGCAGTGGGGACCAACGTGACGGTGCCGGGTTCGTGCGCCATGACGGTGTCGATGATGAGGTCGACGGCGTGGCGCGGGTCCAGCTCGATGGCGGACTGGGGCAGGGCGGGGCCGTCCATGCCGGACTCGCCGTGGATATCCGGCGCGGTTTCGATGCTGCGGACCAGCGGGCGGTCACAGCCGGCAGCGAAGGGGACGCCGGTGATGCCGGCGATGGTGCCCACGGCGAGCGCGTTGCGGGTGACTTTTTCGAGGGTCTGGTTTCCCACCACCGTGGTGACGGCCAGCAGGTCGATGTCCGGGTTTCCGTGTGCGAGCAGCAACGCCACAGCGTCGTCATGCCCGGGGTCACAGTCCAGGATGATTTTCCTGCGCTCGGTGCCCTGGACCGGCTCAGGGTTCTGGAAGGTGGGTTCCATAGTGTTCTCCACGTCATTGGGGCCCGTGCCAGCTGCCTGGCGTCCGGGGAGTTGTAGCGTTCAGGAGTGATCATGGCAGCAGGTTGTGGCCTACGTCAAACGCTTAACGTCGATGCAGGTCAAGCGCTTGACGTACTGCGGTGCCTGGTAGGGACTTTTTACCGCACATGCGTGCCAAATCCCCGCGTCCACCACGCGGGCAAGGCGGCGGCCCACGCCCAGATCCAAGGGACCGCCCCCATGGCGCTGAACAGTCAGCAGGGTTAGGCGCCCGCCCACCTGCATCACCGGAACCTTCGCGCTCCCCCGCGCGTCCACGGCAGCCCTCCGCTGAACCCAGCCGCCGAGCCATGATCCTTACCCGAAGGGATTCCAGCCCGCGTCCGGGAAGAGCGCTGCCAATCCGTGGCGGAGCAGCAGGAAACCGACAATTCCCACCACCCAAAGGACCGCCTCACCGGCAACCTTGGACAGCAAGGCCGCGACGCGTTCCAACGGCCGGTCCAGGTGCCGCCCGAGCATCAACCTGGCCCCGAGGAGCAGGGCGGCGGGCAGCAGCATCACCAGGCAATAGGCGCCCAGGGCAGCTGCAGAGCCGAACCAGCCTGCCCCCGAAGCCGTCAGCAACCCCACGGCCGCCAGGTAGGGCAGCATGGTGGGCAGTTCGAGCACGCCGGCCATCAGTGCCAGGCCCAGCAGCCCCCACGGCGTACCCACGGCCCTGCCTATCCTGGCCTGCCAGCGGTGCTCGACGGCGAACGCGGGGTTCGCGGTGCTGCCGCGGGTCTCTCCGCGGGAGCCCTGCCACCTGCCGGCAGGGCGGGCCGCAGCACCACTCACCGCGAAGGGTAGGGCCGGGACGGCAGCACGGCGCGGCCCCTTTCCGCTGCTTAGCGCCCACGCCAACATGGCACAGCCGGCAAGGAGCATGGCGCACCGGACCGCGGGCAGTTCCGCCAGCGCCGCGACGTCCTTTCCCATGGCACCGGCAAGACCGGCGGAACCGGACATCAGCGCCAGGCCGATGACGTAGTAGAACACCGCCAGGATGGCCAGGTACATCGCCGCACGGCCCACCGCAGCCCGTGCCGAGCCGCCCCTGCCTGGGCGCAGGAGCAGCCAGGCAGGGATCACCAGCGTTCCGATGCTGGTGCCGTCGATGAGTGCCAGTACAGCCAATTGGGCCAGGAGTTCCATAGTCACACCCAGCACTCTTCCGCCGTGCAACTGTTTCCGAATCCCGCAGGGGAGGGAGGGGTGCCTCATCCTTTAGTCGCAGGAACAGCCGGCCGGGTTGGCGGCTCTCCGGTGGCACCGGGCAGGATAGGACCATGAATCCGCAGCCCGGGCCGGTCCGCCGTGAGGATGTCCTCTTTGCGTTGTCGTACGCCGGGATCACGTGGCTGCTGCACACCGTCAACATCACGGCGAGCAGCCAGCCCGCCGTGGCTGCCCTGACCGCCTTCTGGCCGCTCTTCACGCTGGGAGGCTGCGCCGCCGTCGTCCTCCGCCGAAGCCGGACCGGCGCCATGGTGGTGGGCTGCTCATCCGCCGGCGCTGCCCTGCTGCTCGCCGGAAGTGCAGGAGGGTTCTTCCTCCTGTTCGAGGCCGTCTTTTCGCTGGTCCTCTTCGGGACGGCACGGGCAGCCAGGATGACGGAGGTCTCCGTCCTGGCCTTGTCCGCAGCGGCAGGGGCGGGAGGGTGGCTGGCCAGCGGTTCCCTGGCGACCGGCGTGGCGGCGGTGCTGGCGGCGGCCATGGTCCTCCTGCTTCCGGCCCAGTGGGCCGGCAACCTCCGCAAGGCACGGGAACTGGCGTTCAGCGAGCATGACCTCGCCGTAGCTTCCGAGCGGCAGGACATGGCCCGCGAACTGCACGATGTGCTCTCGTCACGCTTCTCGGCGATCGCCCTGCAGTCCGCGGCGGCCCTGGGAAGCCAAGACCACCTGCTGGCCAGGGAGGTCCTGGGGCATGTGCGCGGGGAGAGCGTTGCCGGGTTGAAGGACCTGAACACCATGATCCGTGCCCTGAACTCGGGCGAACCCAGCCCCCGTGCCGGCGAAATTGCGGACCTGGACACGGTGGTTGCCGCCCACCGGGCCGCCGGCATGGACATCGAATGGCGCAACACCCTGCCGGGCAGCGGCGCTTCCCTGGATGGCCCCACCCAGGCCGCCCTGTACCGGATGGCCGTGGAATCCATCGTCAACGCCGGAAAGCATGCCGCCGGAGCCCGCGTGAGCGTCAGTCTTGACCAGGTCCCGTCCGGGGTTCGCCTCGCGGTATGCGACGACGGCGGCGCCGCACCAGCGCCTCCCCGGCGCGCCAAGGGAACCGGCACCGGCATCGCGAGTATGCAGGCCAGGGCGGAACAGTTGGGCGGGCAGGCTGCCGCCGGGCCCCGGGGGAACGGATGGGCGGTAAAGATTACCCTTCCCCTTCCGGTGTTCCCGGGTAACGGGGGCGGGCCGGCATGAGCGGCAAGGTGACGGTCCTGCTTGCCGACGACCACGCAGCCATCCGCCTTGGGATCCGCATGGTCCTTGAGGGAAGTACGGAGTTTGAGGTGGCCGGAGAGGCCGGTGACGGCTCCACCGCGGTGGCGATGGCCCGTGCGCTCCGGCCGGACATCGTCCTGATGGACCTGCGCATGCCGGTCATGGATGGGGTCGAGGCCACCCGCGCCATAGTGTCGGAGCAACTGTCCAGAGTCCTCGCCCTGACCACTTTCGATCATGATTCCTACCTCTTCGCCGTGCTGTCCGCCGGAGCTTCAGGGTTCCTTCTGAAAACTGCCGAACCGGCAGAGATCACCACCGCCCTTCGGCGCGTCCATGAAGGCGGCACCGTCATCGCACCGGAAGTCGCGGGGCGGTTGGTCGAGGCTGCCGTGCGCTCGAACACGGCCCCGCCGCCGGCCGCGGATCCCGTGGAGGACCTGACATCCCGCGAGCGCGAGGTGCTCCGCCTGCTGGGAGAAGGCCTCAGCAACGCCCGCATCGCACGCCGGCTGGGAATTTCCGAGGCAACGGTCAAGACCCATGTCTCCAACATCCTGGGCAAACTGGGCGTTGAGTCCCGCCTGCAGGCGGCGCTGGCGGCACGGGCACTTTAGGCCGGACGCTTGGCGTGCTCCGCGCCCGGTCGACGCGCACGCAACCCGCCAGCGTTCCGTGAGCTCCCACGCCCACTACGATCAACATATGGAATCCGCGGAACAGAGGCAGCAGCACGCGCGCCCACAGCGGATCACGGCGGCCATGGTCGCCGCCCGGGCAGGCGTTTCGACGGCGACAGTATCCCTGGTGGCCAACGGCAAGACGGCGGGCCGCGTGTCCGAGGACAACGTGACCCGGGTTCGTGACGCCATTGCCGAGCTCGGCTACGTGGTGGACGGAATCGGCAGCTCGCTGGCCAAGGGTGTGAGCTCCATCGTCATCCTGGTGGCGCCGGATATCTCCAATCCCTTCTTCGCCAAGGTCATCGACGGAGTTCGGGAATCACTCGGCCCGCAGTACCAGCTGCTGTTGTCCGTCACCGAAGCGGGCGAGTTTCCGCAGGCCAGCGACGTCCGGCGGCTCATGTCGCTGCGCCCGGCCGGGCTGCTGGTGGACGCACCCAACGCGGACTTCCTCGAGGACCTCGCCTCGCCGTCGCCCCTTGTCCTGCTGGACGCGCCCGGGCTGGAATCCTACGCACCGTCCGTCAACCTCGATGTGGCCAGCGGGGCCCGCCAGTTGGCAGCACACCTGGCCGCCGCCGGACACACTGAAGCGGCCTATGTGGACAGTGTGACCGGCACGGACACGTTTGCCGTGCGGCGTGCGGCGTTCCTGGAAGAAGCCGCGGCGCGAGGCATCTCCGTGAGCCCGGACCGGATCATCAGCACCACCATCGACGTCGGGACAGCGGCCGCCGCGTTCGCCGCCGCCTGGCCGGAGTGGCAGCGCGCGGGGGTGACCGCCGTCGTCTGCGGAACCGATACGCACGGTTACGGTGTGCTGCAGGAGGCTCGGGTGGCCGGGGTGCGGATCCCGGAAGAACTCGCGGTAGCCGGCTTCGACGACCTCCCCTACTCGGCCACCAGCAATCCCGGCCTGACCAGCGTCCACCTGCCCGCCACGGCCCTGGGCCAGAAGGCGGGCGAGCAGCTGCGCCGGCTGATGGAGGGCAAGTACCTGAAACCGGGCGGCGTCACGCTGGAAACGTCGCTGGTGGTGCGCGGCTCCACTACGGCATAGCCGGACGGTCCCCCTCCCGCAGCCAGTCATTGAAGAACGCGTCCAGCTGCTGGCCTGAGGCCTCTTCCATCACTGCTTCAAAATCCCCGGTTGTTGCCGAGGAATTGGCGTAGCGGTCCAGCCATTCGGCGGCCCCGGCAAAGAAGGCCGCGTCCCCGATCCTGGCCCGCAGTGCATGGAGTGTGGCGGCTCCCCGCCGGTACACCTGCTCGGCGAAGAGGTTGTCCCGTCCCGGATTGGAAATGTCCAGCGCCCAGAGGTTCTTGCTGTCCAGTTCAGCCACGGTCTCCGTGAACTGCTTTGCCACCGTTGCCTTGCCCTGGTGCTCGGCCCACAGCCATTCGACATAGGTGGCCCAGCCCTCGTTGAGCCAGATGTCCTTCCAGTCCGCCGGGCTGACGCTGTTGCCGAACCACTGGTGACCCAGTTCGTGGACAACGGTGTCCTCATCGGCAACCTCTGAATAGACCGGCCGGGTTTGCGTTTCCAGGGCGTAGTCCACCGAGTCGTCATCCACGATCGCCCCGAAGGCCTCGAACGGATACGGCCCGAACAGATCCGACAGGTAGCGGATCATCTCTGGCTGCAGTGCAAGGGCCGCAGTGGTTTTCATCAACGCGGGGCCCGTCACACCGTTGTCCACCGCATTGATGATCGGCAGGCCGCGGGGTCCCTTGCCGTATCGCAGGGTGAAGTCTCCGACACTTGCCGTGGCGAGGTAGCTGGCCATCGGGTCCGCCGCCTCCCAGCTCCAGGTTGTCCAGCCGGCGTGTGTTTCCGGGTGGTCCCCGGGCAGGCCGTTGGCCACTGCGGTTTTTCCTTCCGGGACGGTGATGCGGAAGGAGTACGTGGCTTTGTCCTGGGGGTCGTCATTCACCGGAAACCAGGTGGGTGCGCCGTCGGGTTCGTTGACCACAATGGCTCCGTCAGGGGTGGTCACCCATCCGTACAGCGCCCCTGTGGTGTCCTGGGGCCGGCCGGTGGCGCCGCCGTAGCTGATGGTGATGGTGGTTGTCCGGCCTTCCTTCAGTTTTGGCCGCAGCCCGACGCTGAGTTCCCACCGGCGGTTCGCATCGTCCTGCACCTGTGTCCATTCCGCGGTGCCCGCGCCGCGGTTGACGTCCTTGCCGTCCACGTCCACGGCGGTGGCGGTGAGTCCGCGCAGGTCGAAGTTGAGGGCGTCCAGGTCCTGGGTGGCGCGCAGGGTGATGGTGGCCTCTGCGGTGAGGTTTCCCGCTGCGCCCGGGCCCGACGGCGGCGTGTAGCGGAGATCGAGGCCGTAGTGCAGGACGTCGTACCCGCCGTTGCCCGCGTACGGGAAGTAGGGATCACCACTTCCCGCCGCACCTGGACCGTAGCGTGGGCTGCCTTGGGGTGCGGCCTGCGCCGGGGTAATTCCCGCGGCGGCGGCCGTCAAGAGTGCTACTGCTGCCGCGGCGATGCGGCGGGCCTTCGTCAGGTTGGTCATGGTTGCAGTCCTGGAATGGTGCCGGAGGAAACAGGTTGTGTGCCTTCGCGGCGACGAGACCGGTACCGGCGGCCCCTTGGCCGCTGTTGCCCCACCAGATGAATGAAAGCTAGGCCAGCCTGCCGGGCGAGTCAACACTTACGCGCCCCCTCCTTCCCCACTTCCGCCTCCGGGTCCGGGACGGGGGCGTGTCCAGTGGCGCCCCGTGACGCGTAAGGATCGGCCGCCGCCGTTCTGTCAGGGCCCGGCCGTAAGCTGGGAACATGCCGAGTAACTGGGAGAATTTGGACGAGCCGCTGCGCGAATCCGTGCAGCACAACGTGGAGCTGTACGAGCGCGTCCGCCCTGCCCTGAAGCTGGTTACCCGGGATGTGCTGCTGGTCCTGCGGGACATGCTCAAGGACAGCGAGGTCACCCCGCTGTTCGTCACCGGCCGCACCAAGACGGTGGAGTCGTTCAAGGAGAAGATCTCCCGCACCGAGGAGCCGCTGGAGCCGGGTGGGCGGCGGCTGCTGAAGTTCCCGGACCCGTTCCGGACCCTCAATGACATGGTGGGGATCCGCGTCATCACCAAGCTGCCGGCCGAAAATGCGGCGGTGGCCAATATCATCAAGCGGCAGCGGCAGCTGTTCGACTGCCGCGGGGACCGGGAAAAGGACATCGGCTCCATCGAGTCCGGCACTTACGGGTATTCGAGCCGGCACCTGATCCTGCGGTCCATCCAGAACGAGGCCGTCAAGGAGTACCAGCAGGTTTTCAACCCGGAGGCCACGCCCAACGGCAGCTATTTCTTCGAGTGCCAGATCCGCACCATCTTCGCCCACGCGTGGAGCGAGATCGAGCACGATATCCGCTTTAAGGCCGAGGATCCCCGGGCCTGGACCCCGCATTTCGACCGGCAGTTCACGGCCACGGCAGCCATGCTGGAAACGGTGGAGACGGCGTTCGCGGACCTGCACGAACGGTACGAGGAAGTTCGCAGCTTCTGGGACACCGACGGTGAGGGCGCAGCACCGCTCACACCCAACCGGGTCAGGGATGTGTGGCGCACGCTGCTGCCGCACGTGGACCGCAAGGTGGATGACGACTGGGGCTGGGCATCGGAGCTGCTCGCAGCGCACGGACTCACCCAGACCATGGAGCTGGCCGGCCTCCTCCGCGCGGAGCAGATTACGGAGGTCCGCAAGGCCCTGGACCACCGCTACTCCCCCGGCCCGGACCGGCTGCTGGATGACCTCCTGCTGTGGCAATTCGGCACCAGGCACATTGACCTCACGGCAGAAGCGGCCGACGCCGTCCCGCACCCCCGGCGCGACAGCCTCCTGCGGCGCCTCCGGCAGATCGAACGGTACCGGGTCACCCAGAAGTAGGTCCCGGCGGCTGGGGAACACCCCCGGATGGTGGCCGCGGATCGGCCCGCGGCGGCGTTGGGCAAATTAACAGCGCGGTGTGTGGCGTCCGGGGATTGTGCCGGGCGTAGGATGTGAAAATCCGCGGGCTAAAGCACAATTCCATCCGAAATTTACCCACAAGGAGAATTCCATGTTGCTTTGGATTGCCATCATCATCGCCGTGCTGTGGCTTCTGGGACTGCTCGCCAATATTGGCGGCGGCCTGATCCACATCCTGCTGGTTGTCGCCGTCGTTGTCCTGATCTTCCACTTCGTCCGCGGCAGGACCCGCGCCTGACGAAATCCCGGGCACGGCCTAACGGCCAGGAGGTCCCGGCCGCCCGGGGCCTCCTGCCGTCCGCCGGATAATCCCGCGTGCGAGAATGACCGGATGACACACGAATCCCGGCTGACGGCCGCCACGTTTCCCCCGCAGGCGACTTCCGATGCCGCTTTCGAGGCTGCCTATGCGGCGGCCCGGAAGAGCTCCAGCGAAGGCGGCATTCCCATTGGCGCCGCGCTTGCCCGCAACGGCGAGGTCATCGCCAGCGGCCACAACGAGCGGGTCCAGAACGGCGATCCGATAGCGCACGGGGAAATGTCGGCGCTCCGGGCAGCCGGGCGGCAGCGCAGCTACCGGGACACCACGCTGTACACCACCCTTGCCCCGTGTGCCATGTGCACCGGAACCATTATCCAGTTCAAGATCCCGCGGGTAGTGGTGGGCGAAGCGCGTACCTTCCCCGGAGAGTTCGACCTCCTGCGGTCCCGCGGCGTCGAAGTGATAGTCCTCGATGACCAGCGCTGCGTGGACATGATGCGCGATTTCCAGGACAACAGGCCGGAACTCTGGGCAGAGGACATCGCCGAGTAAGTTTCGGATCCGGCGGCATGAATCCAGCCGCCTACTCTCCGTGCACTGCCGCCAGGTTGTCCTCGGAGCGGTCCAGGTAGGCCAGCAGGAGATCGGCGGCCCTGTCCGGATCGCCGGCTTCCAACGCCTCACAGATTGCTTCGTTGTCCGGCAGGTAGCGCTGGTAGAACAGCGCATCAGCGGTGGCCTTGTGGAAGAACAGGCGCATCTCGGCCAGCACCTGGGCCATGATCGTGTTCAGCCGCGGGCTGCGGGCCATCGCCACGATGGCACCGTGGAAGTGCTGGTTGGCGGTTCCCCCGGCTTCATCGTCTCCGGCTGCCGCAGCGCGCTTGCCTTCCTCCACCGCGGCCCGCACGGCGGCCACATCCTCGGGGCTGCCTCCGCCGCGCATCGCGCTGATCTCGATAAACCGCCGGACCGTGTAGACATCGTGGATGTCCTCCGCCCCCAGGCTTGCCACGAAGACGCCGCGGTTGGGGTGCCGGACAACCAGCCGCTCACTGGCCAGTTCCGCAAAAGCCTCCCGCACTGTGTTCCGGGAGACGCCCAGGTCCTCGGCAATGGTGGATTCGGTGAGCCTGGCCCCCGGGATCAATGCGCCCTCGGCCAACTGCCGGCGGAGTTCCTGGGCCACGCGTTCAGCCACGGACGGCACGGCCACCCGGAGGCGGCCTGCGGAAGCGGGAGCGGAATCGATAGTGGCCATACTCGAGAATTTACACGATCGTCACATCGTTGAATCGAAGGATTGTTGAACAATCCGTAGATTTGGTGCATCCTAGATATGACCAACCAATGAGACGGGGATCACAAATGACTTCCATCGACCTCAATAGCGACGTCGGCGAGTCCTTCGGCCGCTGGACCCTCGGCGACGATGCCGCCATGTTCAGCTCGGTGTCCAGCGCCAACGTGGCCTGCGGATTCCATGCCGGGGACCCCACCGTGATCCGCCGGACCTGCCGGAACGCGGCGGAGGCCGGCGTCGTCATCGGCGCCCACGTGGGCTACCGCGACCTCGCAGGCTTCGGACGCCGCTTCCTGGACATCAGCCCAAGCGAACTGGCCGACGACGTGGTGTACCAGATCGGTGCGCTCCAGGCATTGGCCGCTGCCGAAGGTACGAAAGTCCAGTACGTAAAGCCGCACGGCGGCCTGTACAACGCGATTGTGTCGCACACCGCCCAGGCGCGCGCCGTCGTCGACGCCGTAAAGTCCGTGGATCCCAGCCTGCCCATCATGGGGCTGCCAGGCTCGGAAGTCCTGCGGCTGGCAGAGGAAGCGGGCCTGCGGGCTGTGACCGAGGCCTTCGCGGACCGTGCCTATAACCCGGACGGAACACTCGTGTCCCGCACCCAGCCGGGCGCAGTCCTTCACGATCCCGCCGAAGTGGCGGAGCATGTATTAAGGATGGCCACCGAACAGTCCGTCAGGACCATCGACGGGTCCATCCTGAAGATCCGCGCAGAAAGCATCTGCGTGCATGGTGACTCCCCAGGGGCGGTCGCAATGGCCACCGCCGTGAAGTCCGCACTCGCCGACGCCGGCATCAGCATCGGCGCGTTCGCCTAGCCAGTCCGCCCGGCTACCGCCCCCGTATCCATGGCCAACAGGCCCCGCACCACCCTCACCCCCGGAGGAACCCATGACCAGCACCAACAAGGCAGCAAAGACGGCGGCAAGGAAGCCGCCGGCCGGCGCACTGAAGGCCTACGTCGCCAGCCTCACCGGCACCTCGCTCGAGTACTACGATTTCGCCATCTACTCGGTGGCCTCGGCCCTGGTCTTCCCCAAGATCTTTTTCCCCTCGGATGACGAATTCGTGGGGCTGCTCCTGTCCTTCTCGGCCTTCGCGGTGGGCTACCTGGCCCGCCCCATTGGCGGCGTGGTGTTCGGCCGGCTCGGCGACAAGGTGGGCCGCAAGTACGTCCTCGTCTTCACCCTGGTGCTGATCGGCGCCGCCACCGTCCTCATCGGTGCGCTGCCCGACTACTCGGCCATCGGCGTCGCCGCCCCCATCATCCTGGTGCTGCTGCGCCTGGCCCAGGGCATCGGCGTCGGCGGCGAATGGGGCGGCGCGGTGCTGCTCTCCAGCGAGTTCGGCGATCCCAACAAGCGCGGCTTCTGGTCCTCCGCCGCGCAGATCGGCCCGCCCGCCGGCAACCTGATGGCCAACGGCGTTCTCGCCGTCCTGGCCGCCTCGCTCAGCAACGAAGCATTCCTGTCCTGGGGCTGGCGCGTCGCCTTCCTGGCCTCCGCGCTCCTGGTGGCCTTCGGCCTGCTGATCCGCCTCAAGCTTGAGGAAACCCCGGTCTTCAAAGCCATCCAGGCCCACGGCGACCGCCCCAAGGCACCCATCAAGGAAGTCTTCACCAAGGAGCCCAAGGCCCTGGTTTCGGCAGCCCTGTCCCGCCTGTGCCCGGACGTCCTGTACGCCCTCTTCACCGTGTTCGTGGCCGTCTACGCCACCAAGCAGCTCGGCATGACCACCGGCAACGTACTGGCGGCCATCCTCATCGGTTCCGCGTTCCAGCTCTTCCTTATCCCGGCCGCCGGTGCCCTCACCGACCGGTTCAACCGCCGCTGGGTCTACGGGATCGCCGCCGCCGCAACAGCCCTCTACATTCCACTGTTCTTCCTGATGATCCAGGGCAAGTCCGTGCTGATGCTCACCATCGGTGTGGTGATCGGCCTGGCCCTGCACGCCTTCATGTACGGCCCGCAGGCCGCGTTCATCACCGAGCAGTTCCCGGCCCGCCTCCGCTACGCCGGCAGCTCGCTTGCGTACACCCTGGCCGGCGTCATCGGCGGCGCCGTGGCCCCGCTGATCTTCACCGCCCTCTACGGAGCAGCCTCCGGCGGCTGGCACCTGATCGCCGGGTACCTCGCACTCACCGCGGTCATCACCATCGTGGGCATGCGCCTGGGCCGCGATCCGCAGCCTGAGGAAGATGTCCGCCTGCTCAGCAACAGCGCAAAGGAGAGCCACGCCTGAGCGGCGCGGCCCGGTCCCTATGGAAACAGTCAGTAGCCCCGCCACGGCGGCCCGTGTTTTGGCCGTCCGGCCGGTAGGCACCACGGCGGTGCTCGCCGAACTCTCCGGCCTCCACGACGTCCTGGCCCTGCAGGCCCTCTTGCTGGAGGTGCCGCTGCCCGGCCAGGTGGACGTGCTGGCCGCAGCCGAAACCGTGATGGTGAAGGCCGATTCTCCCGCAGCTGCGCGCCGGATGGCTGCCCGTTTACTGGCGATGGACCTGACGGTCCAGTCCCACGCCGAGGGCTCGCTGGTCACCATCGACACCGTGTACGACGGCGAGGACCTCGCCGAGGTGGGAAGGCTCACCGGCCTGGGGGCTGACGGAGTGGTAGCCGCCCATACGGGGCAGGTCTGGACGGTGGCCTTCGGTGGCTTCGCCCCGGGGTTCGGCTACATGGTGGGGGAAAACCAGGCCCTGGAGGTCCCGCGCCGGAGTTCACCGCGCACGGCCGTCCCTGCCGGGTCCGTGGCGCTGGCCGGCAACTATTCGGCCGTCTACCCCCGGCAGTCGCCGGGCGGTTGGCAGCTGATCGGCCGCACCGCGGCACCCATGTGGGACCTCAGCCGGGAGCAGCCGGCGCTGGCCGCTCCCGGAGACCGCGTGCAGTTCCGTGCGGTGCGCGAGCTCGTGGAGATTCCTGCCCCGCCGGCCCAAACCTCCGCGCCCGCCGGTGTACAGTCCGGGCTCCGTATCCTCTCCCCCGGGCTCCAGAGCCTGGTCCAGGATCTGGGCCGGCCCGGGCATGCGGGTCTCGGCGTGTCCTCAGCGGGTGCGCTGGACCGCGCCTCGGTGCGGCGCGCCAACCGGGTGCTCGGCAACGGCCCCTCCGCCGCCGTGATCGAAAGCGTTGCCGGCGGCCTGCGCGTCCAGGCCGTGGGCGACCAGGTACTGGCCGTCACCGGGGCGCCGTCGGCACTGACTGTGGTGACGCCGTCGTCCGCTGCCGAAACCGGTGACGCCGAAGACGGCACATGGCCCGAAGAGGTGCGCACGGTGCCCATGGCCACCGCCTTCGCCCTGCTGGACGGCGAAATCCTGACTGTGGGCGCCCCGGAGCGGGGGTTCCGCACCTACCTGGCCATCCGCGGCGGCGTGGAAGCAGAGGCCGTGCTGGGCAGCCGGTCCACTGACACCATGTCCGGAATCGGGCCGGCGCCGCTGGCCGCCGGGCAACTGCTCGGCGCCGGAGCCACCACAACATCCAACGTGGTGGGCAATCCCGAACTGCAGCCCGACTATCCGGACGCCGGGGTCACGGTGCTGGACATTGTGCCCGGTCCCCGCGATGACTGGTTTGATGCGGCGGCGCTCGAATCGCTCTGCAGCCAGGACTGGGCCGTGACTCCCCGGTCCAACCGGGTGGGCATGCGCCTGGCCGGCGAGCCGCTCCGCCGCAGCCGGGACGGTGAGCTGCCCAGTGAGGGGACCATGGCCGGCGCCCTGCAGATCCCGCCCGAAGGCCAGCCCGTGCTGTTCCTGGCGGACCACCCCATCACGGGCGGCTACCCGGTGATCGGCGTGGTGGCGGACTACCACCTGGATCTCGCCGCGCAGGTTCCGGTGGGCGGCTCCATCCGGTTCCGCTGGGCGCCCGGGCTGGCTGCTTCGGCTGATACCTCCCCCAACCATTCCCACGATTCCCAAGACGAAGTGAGCAACTGATGCGCAAGGTCCTCATCGCCAACCGAGGAGAAATCGCTGTCCGCATCGCCCGGGCCTGCGAGGACGCCGGGCTCGAATCCGTAGCGGTCTACGCGGACGTGGACGCCGATGCCATGCACGTGGATGCCGCCACCGAGGCCTACAGCCTGGGCGGGAACGCGCCGTCGGAGACGTACCTGGACGTCGCCAAACTGCTGGGCGTTGCCGCCGAGTCCGGAGCGGACGCCGTGCACCCCGGCTACGGCTTCCTGTCCGAGAACGCCGGTTTCGCGGAAGCGGTCATCGGCGCCGGGCTGACGTGGATCGGCCCCAGCCCGGAGGCCATCCGGCAGCTGGGTAACAAGATCACGGCGCGGGAGATTGCCGTGCGCGCCGGGGCGCCGCTGGTGGCCGGCAGCGGCGGTCCGGTGGACTCGGCCGCTGAGGCCCGTGCCTTCGCCGAGGAACACGGCCTGCCCATCGCCATTAAGGCTGCCTTCGGTGGCGGCGGGCGCGGGCTGAAAGTGGTCCGGGAAATGGGACAGGTGGAGGAGGCGTTCGACTCCGCAGTCCGCGAGGCAGTGGTGGCATTCGGCCGCGGCGAATGCTTTGTGGAGCGCTACCTGGACCGGCCCCGGCACGTGGAAGCACAGGTCCTGGCAGACCAGCACGGCAACGTGGTGGTCGTGGGGACCCGGGACTGCTCGCTGCAGCGCCGGCACCAGAAACTCGTGGAAGAGGCCCCCGCCCCGTTCCTCACCGAGGGCCAGACCCGCCAGATTTACGACGCCGCCAAGGCAGTCTGCCGCGAAGCCTCCTATGCGGGGGCCGGGACCGTCGAATTCCTGGTGGCCGCCGACGGCACCGTCGCCTTCCTCGAGGTGAACACCCGCCTGCAGGTGGAGCACCCCATCACCGAGGAAACCACCGGCATCGACCTGGTCCAGGAGCAGTTCCGGATTGCCGCGGGCGAACCGCTCCGCTGGGACGCCGATCCGTCGCCGCGGGGGCACGCTTTCGAATTCCGGCTGAATGCCGAGGACGTGGGGCGCGGCTTCCTGCCGTCACCCGGGACCGTTACGGCCTTCAGCGGCCCCACCGGCCCGGGAATCCGCCTCGATTCCGGGGTCCGTGCAGGGTCCGTTGTGGCGCCGCAGTTCGATTCGCTGCTGGCCAAGCTGATCGTCACGGGCGCGGACCGGCAGCAGGCCCTCCGCCGGGCGCGGCGGGCCCTGGCCGAAATGCAGATCGGCGGCGTTGCCACTGTCCTGCCGTTCCACCGAGCCGTGGTGGAGGCGTCCGATTTCACGTCCGAAACGGGGCTCGGCATCCACACACGGTGGATCGAAACGGACTTCGCCGAGACCATCGGCGCGGACCCGGAGTTCGGCACGTCCGTCCCGGACGGTGAGCGGCGCACCATCACCGTTGACGTGGACGGCCGGCGCCTCGCCGTCGGGCTGCCCGCAGCACTGCTGGACGGCTGGGCGCGTTCCGGCGGCCCGGTTCCCGCGGGCGTCACCCCGGTGGGCGGCCCCTTCGGCGCGGAGCACGACGGCGGCACTGCCGCAGGTGCCGCGGCCCCGGGTGAGTTGCGCGCGGACATGGCAGGGACTGTGGTGAAGTGGCTGGTCGAGCCGGGCGCCGAGGTGGCGGCCGGGGATCCCGTCGTCGTCCTTGAAGCGATGAAGATGGAAACCCAGGTCACCGCCCACCGCGCCGGCACCCTTGGCGACGTGCGGGTGGATGCCGGCGGCGTGGTCACCGCGGGTGGCGTGCTGGCGCTGATCTCCTGATGGTTTGGGGCGCCCTGCAGGTCAGAGGTTGACCATCTTCATGCCGTTCTCGTCGTAGCGGTCCCCGGCTACGCCGAGCTTGCGGGTGAGGCCGTTCAGGTCCGCCACGTCGTCGGCGGAGAGCGCCACGGCGGTGGCGGCAGCGTTTTCGTCGATCCGTTCGCGGCGGCGGGTACCCGGGATGGGGGCGATGAAGGGGTGCTGCGCCAGCAGCCATGCCAGGGCCACCTGGCCGGCGGTTGCCCCGCGGGCATCGGCGAGCGCGCGGACGTGGTCCACGAGTGCCTGGTTTGCGGCGAGGTTGTCGCCCTGGAACCGCGGGATGCGGGAGCGGATTTCGTCCGGGGCGAAGGTGCTGCCGGCCGGCACGGTTCCGGTGAGGAAGCCTTTGCCCAGCGGGCTGAACGGCACGAACCCAATGCCCAGCTCGGCAAGCGTGGGGAGGACCTCGGCTTCGGGGTCGCGGGTCCACAGCGAATACTCGGACTGGACGGCTGTCACGGGGAACTCGGCGTGCGCGCGGCGGATGGTGCCGGCTCCTGCTTCGGAGAGCCCGAAATGTTTGACCTTGCCCTCGGCAACCAGCTCACCCACGGCGCCGGCCACTTCCTCGATGGGCACCGCAGGGTCCACGCGGTGCTGGTAGAACAGGTCGATGGATTCGATGCCCAGGCGGCGCAGCGATCCTTCGGCAACCCGCCGGATCTGCTCGGGGCGGGAATCGGTGCCCTGCATCCGCCCGTCCACGATGTTCCAGCCGAACTTCGTGGCCACCTGCACCTTGTCGCGGATGGGTGCGATCGCCTCGCCCACGAGTTCCTCGTTGACGTAGGGGCCGTAGACCTCGGCGGTGTCGATGAACGTGACGCCCTGGTCCACGGCGTACCGGATCACGTCGATCATGTCGTCGCGGCCGCCGGGGTTGGGGCCGTAGCTCTGGGACATCCCCATCGCGCCGAAGCCGATCGCGGATACCTCGAAACCCTGCCCAAGTGTCCTGGTGTGCATGGTGGTCCTTTCATTGCAGGTGATGGCTTCTATGCAACACCGGTTCGCCGCTGGGCGGCAGTGACTGCCGGTCAGGGTACTGCCAGTACCTCCCTGGGGTCACCGGGGCCGGCGTTTACCGGGGATCAGGCCGGCCAGTGACGACAGGCCAAAGATGGAGCACAGCATCCCCGCAAAGCCGGCAAACCCGTCGCCTGAGGACCCCGTCAGAAGAAGGACTCCGAGGGTGAGCCCGGCGGCTCCCCCGCCAAAACGCCACGCACGCCGTGCATTGATGTTCGGCTCATATCTCGACACCCCGTACTTCCTGGGCGTTCCCGTGCGATTCGCCTGCGGGTACGGGTCGGTGGCTGCTGGACCCTCAACCACATAGCCGGCCTCGTCCACCCATTGGCCCGTTCCGATCTCGGGGCAATGCGCGTGCACGCTCTCATCCACGCCGGCGAAGTCTGCGGGATGGCCCCGGTACATCACCGCGGAAAGCTCCACGCCGAAATCCACGTGCCCATCCGCCCAGTAGGCGTCATAGCGGACCAGCCGCCGGGGACGGTGCCGCCACCTTGAGGGCCGCATAAAGGCGGTCGCCCGGACGGCCACCGGGTATTTTGTGGGTTCAGGCATGGATCGATAGTTGCACAACCGAACCTCACTGTCCGCCATCCATGGGTTGCGCGTCCGAGCCCGGCGGGCCGCCGTCGTACGGGCAGGGATTTCGAGCGCGCAACTCGCTCCCAGCCAATCTCAAGGTTTCCCCTGCAATGTTGGTTCCGGAACTTCGGCCAACCGCTATTTGGCCGGAGTTTCGCCAATTTCCGGCCCTGTTGATTGCCTGCCTCCATCGAGCGTGACCCTTCGATGCCCGTCGTT
Organism: Pseudarthrobacter sp. NPDC059871; assembly: GCF_042731175.1. NCBI lineage: Bacteria > Bacillati > Actinomycetota > Actinomycetes > Micrococcales > Micrococcaceae > Pseudarthrobacter > Pseudarthrobacter sp. NPDC059871. Next base: position 107,999 of record NZ_JBHWJV010000002.1, on the reverse strand, counting down.
TTTCCAAAGTTGCCTATCGTTTAGTTTCTCCAATTGCTGGACAGGCTTCGGTTTGGGTGGTTAGGGTTTTAACCATTGCTTGGCAATGATCTCTGGGGGGAGGCGATCTAAGTGCAGTCACGGCACCACATCTGGGCGTTTCTTCGCCCCGTCCTTCTCGCCGCAGCCGCAGCCACTTCCTGGATCGTTTTCTCCGCCCTTGGGGCATCTGCCGATTCCGGCTCTTCCCACAGCTCCCCGGCAGGCAAGTCCCTCGTTGGCACTGTCGGTTCCTCGCTCAATGCAGTCACCAGCCATGCCACCGGCCAGGCCAAAGATGTTCTGGCCCCGGTGAAGGCAGCGGTCAACGGCGGGCTGGCCGAATCCCCTTCTTCCTCCGTTGCTTCGCTTGTACCGGCACCGTCCCTGACTCCTGTGGTTCACGAGGTGGCGGGTCTTGCCGATGAAGTGGCCCAAAACGTCCCGGTCGTGAAAAAGCTCGTGCCCGTCGGCACCGTTTCGGCAGTCACGAATCCTGTTGTTCGCACGGTTGACGGGGCCGCAAATTCAGCTGTTGGCACCGTCACCAACGTCGCAACCACTGTCCTTGAACCACTGGACCCGGTTCTGGCTCCCGTCACCGGGACCGTGCCGGTGCCCGTGATAACCCCGGAGCTTCCGACGCTCCCAGCCGTTCCGCCTGCTGCCCAGCCGGTTGCTGCGGACCCCGCTACTTCATCACCGCAGCCTTCGGCGCTGCCGGCCGTCGACGGTGCTTCCCCAAACGACGCGTCCCCAGATGCTGCGGCGGCCCAGGAATCGGCCGCATCGGTACCGGCAATGGCGGATTCACCCGTTGAGCTGTCTGATCCAGCACGCGCCCACGGAAGCAGCCTTTTCCGTGGCCTGCCAGTGCAACTGCCCACACCTTCGGCGTCCAGCCCGGAAAGCCCTGCCGGCCCCGCGCCCTTTGAAGCACCTGCTGAACCGCAGCCAGTTGCTCCGGCGACCACCACCGGCGGGGCAGGCGCATCCAACGGCAACGCACCGGTCCAGCCAGCCTGGGTGGACGCCCACCACTTCTTCCTCCCTGAGCCCGGATCGGCCAGGATTCAGGGCAGTTTGCTCAATGCCCCTGCGCCGGTGTCCTTTGACCCCGGATCTTCACCTGATTAGTTGCGGCCACCCCCGCGTCGTTTGACACGGGACACGAGCCAACGTTTTAGGGCTAAGCAGTATGCCCCAACCAACTTTCAGGAGAGAACTCCCATGTCACATCGCAACATCCGCAGATGCCTTCTGGGCACCGCATTCGCAGGTGGCCTCTTGGCCTTTGGCGGCGTCGCCGCCAACGCTGCCGACACTACGTCCGGCACCGACGGGCTGCTGTCCGGCACCCAGGTGGTGGCGCCCATCAGCATTCCGGTCAACCTTGGTGCCACTTCCGTGGGCCTCCTGGGCGATTCGAGCGCCAGCACGCAAAGCGCCGGTAGCGGCGCGCCCGCAGCGGCACCAGCGCAGGCAGCCGGCGCTGAAACGAGCGGTGCCGACGGCGTCGCCTCCGGAACCCAGGTCATCGCGCCAATCACCGTCCCGGTGAACCTCGGCGCCACATCCCTTGGGCTGGTGGGCGATTCAGCAGCAACTACCCAGACGGCGGGCGCGCCCGCACCGGCACCCGCGGTGGTGCCGGCAGCTTCGACAGACGGCAGCAACGGCATCGCGTCCGGAACCCAGGTCGTCGCGCCGGTGACCGTTCCGATCACTATCGGTGCCACGTCCGCGGGCGTCATCGGCGACTCGGCAGCGGGCCTCCAAAACCCGGCTGCCGCGGCACCCAGCCCGGCTCCGGCGTCGTCCGCCCCCTCCGAGGTGAGCACAAGCGGCGATGACAGCGTCGCATCCGGGACCCAGATCGTCGCGCCGGTCACGGCTCCAATCAACCTCGGTGCTACCTCGGCAGGCATCCTGGGCGACTCGGCAGCGGCAATCGAGGGCCCGGGAGCCACGGGCAGCGCGCCAGCGGGCGGGCAAGCTCCGGCAACCACCAGCGGTGCGGAAGGTGTTCTTTCCGGAACGCAGGTTCTTGCCCCGGTCACCGCCCCCATCAGCTTGGGGGCCACGTCCCTGGGTCTGGTTGGGGACTCGGCAGCCGCAGTTGAAGGCTCCGGCCCCATCGGCACCACCACGGTGCCTGCAGCGCCGGTCACCACTACCGGAGCGGACGGGCTCCTTTCCGGAACCCAGATTGTCACGCCCATCACCCTGCCCATCTCGCTGGGCGCCACCTCCGTTGGCGTGATCGGTGACTCCACTGCCACGGTGGTTACCCCTCCAGTGGTTGCCCCGCCGGTGGTGACTCCCCCGGTTGTCACCCCGCCCGTTGTCACGCCCCCGGTAGTAACCCCGCCTGTTGTCACCCCGCCGGTAGTGACTCCTCCCGTGGTTACCCCACCCGTAGTCACGCCGCCGGTGGTTACTCCCCCGGCAGTGACTACGCCGGTGGTGAACCCTCCGGCCACTGCAGTTCAGCCCGCGGCCGTTTCTGCTGAGACCCGTACCCCAGCAGCCGCACCGGCCGCCATTGGCAGCTCCTCCGCTCCGATGGCACTGGCACACACCGGCGCGAACACCGGCCTGCTGGCTACCGGAATACTGCTCCTGGCCTTTTGCGGGCTGGTGATGCTCGGGCTGCGCCGGAAGCGGGCCTGACCCTCAGCCGGTTAGCTGCAGCACCAGGAGTGAACCACCGGCTCCTGGTGCTGCAGCGGCGTGCCACCCACATGGCTGTCTTTCCGTCCGCGGGCGTTCGCAGCCGGGATCAGACCGCGAAAATGCCCCACGATGCCGTGCAGGCGGCCCCCGGCTCCAGCCGGATGAGGTCCACACCGCTGTTGAACGCATCGGGCGGGCATGTCATGGGTTCCACAGCGACACCCAGCCGGTTCGGGAACGGCGGCTTTTTGTCCGCGGTGTGAATCTGGAGCCACCGGCACGTACGGTCCCAGGACATTCCCACGCCGGTGCCGGTTGGGTCGTGGACCAGCACGCGGGCCTGCCCGCCGTCGTCGAATTCAATGTCCGTGAACGCGAGGTCAATCTCCGTCGCGCCGATGGCGCGGGAGCTGCGGAAATCGAACTCATGGCCATCCACGCTGAGCACTTCCTTCGGCAGGAGCCGGTCCGGCGTTACGTCCAGGAAGGATCCCGCAGGGACCTCCAACGTCCACTCATTGAGCGGCGACGGGCCCGCCAGCAGGTAGGGGTGCGGACATATCCCATACGGTGCCGTCGTGCTGCCGAGGTTCTCCGCGGAGACCGTCATGCGGAGCCCGTCTGCCCCAAGCAGGTATACGACGACGACACGCAACTCATGCGGATACCCCGCCGTCCGCCCCAGCGAGCAGGAGAGTTTTACGGATGCTTCGTCGTGCGACTCCAGCGCCCACTCAAGCGGGAACACCAGTCCGTGCAGGGCACAGCCACGGTCGGCTTCGTTGACCGGCACCTCGTAGTCTGCACCATCAAACGAGTACCGGCCGTCAGCGATCCGATTGGGCCACGGGGCAGCGATGACGCCGCGGTAATCCGGGATGGGGCCGCCTTCCGGGAACGGGACAATCAGGTCCCGCTTCCGGTGGCGGAGCTCCCGCAGGGCGCCCGCCCGTGCAGTAACTGCGGCGGTGTACTCCCCTGCCCGGATCCTGTACTCGGTCACAGTCCGGCCAGTCTGTAGATGGCCGGTCATGGGGTGGCTCCGTTGAGCGTGAGGCTGTCGATCGCGGCCCGCTGCACTGCCAGGCCCGCGCTGTAACGGTCGAGGTAGGCGCTGAAGCCGGCTGCGTCGTCGGGACGGGGGTCCGTGGTCTCGAATTCCGCGTCGCCGAAGACGGATGTGCGGAGGAAGTGGTCGAGGTCGTCCGATGGGTCGCTGACGAAGGCTGAGAGCACGGCTATCCCCCATGCCCCGCCTTCGGAAGCGGATTCCGCCACTGAAACGGGCGCGTTCAGCGCGCCGGCCAGGAAGCGTTGGGCAACGCCGGCCGTTCGGAACACACCTCCGTGGGCGAACATCCGGTCGATGGTGACATTTTCGCTGGCGAGAACCCGCATCCCGAGGGCAAGTGTGGCGAACACTCCGTAAACCTGCGCACGCATGAAATTTGCGAGGGTGAAGTCGCTGCCGGGGGCACGGACAACGAGGGGACGCCCCTCGCTGAGGCCCGCGATGGGTTCGCCCGCGAGGTGGTTGTAGGCAAGGAGCCCGCCGGCATCCGCTTCCCCTTCCAGGGCCTCCTGCAGGAGCGCGCTGAACGCGGCGTCCGTGTCCACGGGAACACCTGCCGCCGCAGCGAAGCGCGTGAAAAGCTGGACCCACGCCGCGAGTTCACTGGCGCCGTTGTTGCAGTGGACCATTGCCACCGGCACACCCGCAGGTGTGGTGACGAGGTCGAGTTCGTGGTGCAGCCCGGCGAGTGGGCGCTCGAGCACCACCATCGCAAAGATGCTGGTCCCGGCGCTGACATTGCCCGTACGCGGCGCTACCGAGCACGTGGCAACCATGCCCGTTCCCGCGTCGCCCTCTGGCGGACAGAACACGGCACCCGCCTGCAGCGCCCCTGTGGGGTCAAGCAGTGCGGCACCCGCTTCAGTCAGCAGCCCGGCATTGGTACCCGCAACCAGGGCTTCAGGCAGCAGCCGCCCAACCTCCAGTCCGGGAGCGGTCCCCGCCACAAGCATGTCGTAGCGTTTCAGCAGTTCCGCGTCATAGGTGTTGGTGGCCGAATCAATGGGGAACATGCCAGATGCATCACCGATTCCAATGACTTTCCGGCCGGTAAGACGCCAATGCACGTACCCGGCGAGGGTGGTCATGAAGTCGATTTGGGAAACGTGCGGTTCCTGGTCAATTACAGCCTGGTGCAGGTGGGCTATGGACCATCGCAGCGGGATGTTGGCCTCAAAAAGAGTGGTGAGCTCCTGCGCTGCCGGTCCGGTATTCGTGTTCCGCCACGTCCGGAAAGGCACGAGCAGTTCACCGTCGGCTCCGAAGGCAAGATACCCGTGCATCATTGCAGAGATGCCGATTGATGCCAGGGCCGCGGGCCGCACGCCGTGCCTGCGCTCCGCGTCGTCCAGTAGATCCGCGTAGGCCGCCTGCAGACCGGACCATACCTCCTCGAGGGAGTAAGTCCACAAGCCATCTTCCAAGGCGTTCTCCCAGGTGAAACTTCCCACGGCAAGCACCGTCCGGGGATCATCCCCAATCAGGCAGGCCTTGATGCGGGTGGAGCCGAGCTCGATCCCCAGACGGCCACGTCCGGAACGGATGACTTCGGCCGCGGTATCGGCACCGGGAATGCTCACTGAAGGTCCTTCGACTTGTTAGCGCTAACAGAATGTATGCACCCAAACCTACTCGATCCGGAAATGAACGTCTAGAGGAGGCACCCGCATTGGGGCGGCGGCGCCTGCCGCCGCCCCGGCTTTGGACCGCCTCCTGTTGTCTTTCGCTTTTACCAAAAAATTCATCTAGGAGTGCTCTGGGCAGTCGAAGGCCCTGCTATTGGCTGACTCCTTCAGCTGTTTCCTTCAAGTCACTAGTCCATCAAGTTCTGCAATGTCGGAGAGTATCTGCTTCCGTTGCCTGGTGCGGTAGAGACCGGGGGTGAGGTGCTCACTAAGAACCAGGTTGGCTTCCAACGAATTGCGCCTGATCGCGCGGTAGAGCAGGGGAAGGTTTGCCTCGAATGCTTTGGCTGCAACTGCCGCTGACGGAACGTCTGCCGTGTTGATGGCCACCGTTGCTTCTTCCCGAATCCTGTCGAGGTTTTCTATAGCTTTGGACACCTGTGCATCAGCGTGGACGATGCGTCGCGCTATCACTCGGCGCCAAGCGTCCGTCGCTCGAGTAATCCGGGCCACCAGGTCATCGCTGTACCTGTAGTACGTCTCTTCAGAGGTAAGGATTTCTCCGGATTCGACCCGATTCCTGGCTTCTCGCATGAAGGCGTCAATGTCTTGAATCAACCGCTGGTAGAGGATTGAAAGATCGTGTGCTGCGGCCACCGCTTCGACATGAAATTCTCTCGTGGTTTCTATTTGGGCCGAATTCCACTGAATCCTGGCAGTTTGCTGGCCTAGCGAGCGGCTACTCAACACCCCGATCACTACACCCGCCAACGCGGCCACCGGAGCTACAAGCTGCAGCATCCATGAAAAATCGCTCATACCAGCACCCCCAAGATCGGTACCCCAATGGCACCGTTCCGATTATCCGCTGCCGTCCCTTCATAGCTTTGCTGCCACGCTGCCAGCCCCCTGACGACCGACACGCTCGGGCCTGTCCGAGCAACGCGATGGTCCGGTCAGCGCTGAGAGTCTGGCCGGACGATGTACATCCTCAAGGATCGAGCGCGCAGATAGTCGGTGGTCTGGGTCCCAGGGAAACGGATTCCTACCCGACGCAATCTCCATTATGGGCGTTCGAAAGAGGGGATAAGAATATACGCTCTTGGCATCAGGATGCTTCATCATGCTTACAGTCATGGAACGCCTCGAAGGCCGCAGCAGCGACCGGCTCAAACGAGGCGTAAGTCGGGATAAGGTCAATTATCGACAATATTTCCGAATGCTCATTAGAAGCGAGAATCCCCGCCTCTGGACGCGGTTTCTTATTTGAGAAGCCGAAATACGGCCTTGACGGCTAAAGTCCACGGCGTTGTGGCGGTGTTAGCGTCCATGCCGATCTCCAGTCACTCGACCTGGCTGGGGGCGCTGAAGTGTCCGGGCCAGTCTTTGGCTCGGATGCGGCGGATCTCCTGTACCGGACCGAGTGTCCCCCATTCGTTGCCCCCTAATCGGCACAGGGGTTCTAAAAGGTCAATTTGCGGATGGTCACCGTCGAGCACGCTTGTAGACACGACTGCGTGGATGACCCTGCCAAACACCAAGGTGCAGTTACCGAGCTCTAAGGTGCTGTGCAGTCTGCATTCCAGTGCCACTGGCGAATCTCTTACACGCGGAGGACTCACCAGGGTGCTCGATTCCCGGGATAGCCCCACTGCGTCGTACTCACTCGTAGCCGCATGAAAGTCAGTCCCTGTTGCATTGACCTCCTCAAGCAGCGAGGCCGGGGTGAGATTGACGACGAACTCACCCCGTGCCTGTATGTTGCGCAAAGAATCCTTCTCGCCCACTGAAGTGAACTGAACAATCGGCGGATCAACGGACGCAATGGTGTAAAAAGAGTGCGGCGCAAGGTTGTCCACGCCCTCCGCCGATGTAGTTGACACCCAGGCGATCGGCCTCGGAACAACAACCGACGTTAACAGCTGATAAAAATCCCGCGATGACATCTGTGCCGGATCAAAATCCTTCCGAGCCACGTAGCCTCCTGCTCTTTCTATCTCCACGGCCGCATACCGGAACCGGGATGGTGACCCGGAATGGTGCGGCAGCTGGTTCACACCACCCCTTGTAGTGTGACGCACGTTACTGCTAGCCTACCAACCATTATATGACCATCAACTCACAATGTGGTTAGTCGGGAGATTAGCAATGACGCAACCCTCACAGCCAGGATCATCGAATTACGCGATTGAACTGAACGGATGCACCAAGGAGTTTGTAACTCCCGGCGGTGGATCGTACTTCGCTGTCCGGGACATCAACCTCAAGGTTGAGCCGGGACAATTTGTCTCCATCGTTGGGCCCACGGGATCGGGTAAGTCCACGATCCTCAACATGGCAGCGGGACTCCTAAGTCCTTCTTCGGGCACTGCCCATAGCTTCGGTGAGCCCGTCCACGGGGTGAACCGCCGCGCCTCCTACATGTTCCAGCAGGACGCTTTGCTTCCGTGGAAGTCGGTTATCGACAACGTCAGCCTCGGCCTTACGATGGCCGGAGTTTCCAAGGCCGAAGCCTACGACGAGTCACGCCGCTGGCTCGAGAAGGTGGGTCTGAAGAACTTCGCCGACCGGTATCCCCACCAGCTCTCCGGAGGTATGCGCAAGCGCACGGCAGTTGCCCAGGCCTGGATCGTCAACCCGGACATCCTCCTCATGGACGAACCATTTTCCGCGCTCGACGTTCAGACCCGGCAGATCATGGAGAACGAACTCCTCCAGCTCTGGCAGGAATCGAACAAAGCCGTCGTTTTCATCACCCACGACCTGGACGAGGCGATCGCCCTGTCCGATGAAGTGGTCATCCTTGGGGCCGGCCCGGGCAGCACAGTCGTCGGCAGCTACCAGATCGACATCCCCCGCCCCCGGGACCTTCTTGATATCCGGGACGATCCAAAGTTCGTTGAGCTCCACAGAGAAATCTGGGGCCGCCTCAAGGTTGAAGTATCGAAGACCTATGAATCAGCACGCGAAGAGGAAGAGAGCCAGGCAGCATGACCGCGGCACCAGTTTCCAAGAACACACAACGGTCTCCTCTTCGAAAAGACCGAAGCCCGGCGGTGGTCCAGCGCCCCAGGCCCAAGCGGGGCACACCGTCTAATTTCTCAATCCGGATGGGACAGCTGGGCCTCGCCGTCATTGCCCTCGGCGCGTGGGAATTGCTGGGACGCGTTGGCGTCATCGACCCGTTCTTCTTCCCGCTCCCCTCCGACATCCTGATGACGGTGTGGGTCTGGATTTCCAGCGGCTTCGTCTTCCCGCATCTGTGGATCACCCTGCAGGAATCGATCCTGGCATTCATGACGGGTGCAGCGGCCGGCCTGGTCTTGGGCTTCCTCCTGGCGAGGGTCCGGGTCCTGGAACGGCTCCTCGACCCGTTCCTGCAGATGTTCAATGCCCTGCCCCGGGTGGTGCTGGCCCCGATCTTCCTGCTGTGGTTCGGCCTGGGGATCTGGTCAAAGGTCGCCTTCGGCTTCACTCTGGTTTTCTTCATTGTCTTCTTCAACACCCTTGAGGGTGTTAAGAGCGTGGACCGGGTCCTCGTGGACAACGCACGCATGTTGGGGGCGTCGGAGAAACAGCTCCTCCGCCACGTCTTCATCCCCAGCGCCTTGACGTGGATCTTCTCCAGCCTGCACATCAGCGTAGGTTTTGCCATCACTGGTGCAGTGGTAGGTGAATACCTCGGAGCTTCCGCCGGTGTGGGCTACGCGATCGCTCAGGCCCAGGGTGTCTTTGATACCAGGGGGGTCTTCGCCGGCATGTTCATCCTGATGTTCGTGGTCCTGATCATCGACCTCCTCGTCAACCGCCTCGAACGGCACCTTCTCAGGTGGCGCCCGGCCCGGTCCTCATAATCCATTCATCTTCACCGCCTGAAAGGGAACTCACATGACACCGAACGAAACCCGGCACCGGCGCCGGGGCCTCTTCCGCCCCCTGACCCTGCTTGCCTCCGTCGCCCTTGCCCTCTCCGCCTGCGGCGCCCCTTCGGCGGCACCGCCCGGCCAGGGCGGGACCGGCGCTGCCGGCGGCGGGGATGGCACCAAAGTGATCATCGGCGTCGGCGGACAGACGCTCCTGACGTATCTCCCCACGACGCTGGCCCAGGAACTGGGCTACTACAAGGACGAGGGCCTGAACGTGGAGCTCCAGGACCTGCAGGGCGGCTCGAAAGCGCTCACTGCAATGGTGGGCGGCAGCACCAATGTCACCAGCGGATACTACGAGCACGCCATCCAGATGCAGGCCAAGAACCAGCCCATCAAGGCATTCGTCGATATGGGCGAGTCCTCGGGCCTCGCCCTGCTCGTAGCGCCTAAGAATGAGGGCAAAATCAAGTCCATCACAGACCTCAAGGGCAAAAACGTCGGTGTGACCTCACCGGGATCCTCCACGGATATGTTCGTTAAATTCCTGCTGGCCAAGAACGGCATGCAACTGACGGATGCCGCCGTCTCGGCCATCGGCGCCGGGTCATCGGCCGTTGCCGCCGTGGAGCAGAACCAGGTGGATGCGGCAGTGATGCTTGAACCCGACATCTCCGTACTCGCAAAGCGGATCGGCCACGATCCGGTGGTGCTCGAAGACGTCCGGACGGTTGGGGGGCTGAAGGAAGTATTCGGCACCGACTCCTGGCCGTCATCATCCCTTTACGCCAAGAGCGAGTGGCTGGAACAGAACAAGGAAACCGCAGGCAAGCTCGCCAAGGCGATCAAGCGCACCCTCGAATACATCGACAGCCATTCCGGTGAGGAGATTGCCGCGGAAATGCCCGAGAAATTCGCCGGCGGGGACAAAGACCTGTACGCCAAGGTCATTGAAGACCTGAAGAAGACGCTCAGCAAAGACGGATCCTTTACCGAGGACGGCGTCCAGGCAGTACTGAAGACACAGCAGGTGGCCAACCCGGAGGTCGGGAACAACGACATCAAGGTGGCGGACACCTACACGAACGAATTCGTGAAGTAGTACCACCCGGCAGGCACGCCATCCACAACAGATGGCGTGCCTGCCGCCGCCGCATTCCTGCTTGAGGAGACCACGTCATGCCCGCAACACTGATCCACAAGATCCTGGCCAGCCATCTCGCGTCCGGCGAGCTGGCCCACGGCTCCGACATCACCATCGCCGTTGACCAGATCCTCATTGAGGACGCGACCGGAACCATGACCGCGATGCAATTCGAAATGCTCGGCATGGATTCCATCGCGGTGCCACTGGCGGTCATGTACGTCGACCACAACGTCCTGCAGATCGACGACAAGAACATGCAGGACCACCACTACCTCCGCACTTTCTGCGCCCGCTACGGACTGCGCTACTCCCCTGCCGGGCACGGCATCTCGCACTACATCCACCTCGAACACTTCTCCCGTCCGGGCCAAATCCTGCTCGGCGCAGATTCGCACACCTCAACGGCGGGCGCCTTGGGCATGTTCGCTCTCGGCGCCGGCGGCCTGGAGGTAGCCGTGGCCATGGCGGGCTACGGGTTCGACTTCGTGTGCCCGGCAGTGGTCGGCGTGGAACTGACGGGCACGCTCGGACCCGACGCCGAAGCGAAGGACGTGGTGCTCGAACTGCTGCGCCGCCACGGCGTGCGCGGCGGCCGCGGGAAAGTTTTCGAATTCTACGGCGAGGGCGTTGCTTCCCTGTCCGTCTCGGCACGCGCGACCATCTGCAACATGATCATCGAAACCGGTGCAGCCACCGCCGTCTTCCCCTCCGATGACCAGACCCGCGCGTGGCTGCGGGCCCAGCACCGCGAGGACCAGTTCATTCCCCTGACCGCCGATACGGGCGCGGCCTACGACCACGATGAGCAGCTTGATCTCTCAAGCCTCGTTCCGCTCGTGGCGCTTCCGCACTCACCGGGAAACGTCCGCCCCGTCTCCGAACTGCCGCGCACCGAGGTCGTCCAGGTATGTGTCGGTTCCTCGGTGAACAGCTCCTACGAGGACCTGGCCACGGTGGCGGCCATCCTCAAGGGACATACCGTCCATCCGTCCGTCCAGCTCACAGTGACCCCAGGGTCGCGGCAGATCCTGCAGACAATCATCGCCTCCGGTGTCTACGAGGACCTCATGGGAGCTGGGGCGCGGATGCTCGAGCCGGTGTGCGGACCCTGCGTGGGCATCGGACAGGCGCCCACGGAGGGGGCCCCGTCGCTGCGGACGTTCAACCGCAACTTCCCGGGCCGCAGCGGCACAGCCGAGGACTCCGTGTACCTGTGTTCACCGTCGACCGCTGCTGCCAGCGCATTGGAGGGCGCCATCGTGGATGCCTCCACCGTCAGCCGCGGTGAGCTCCGCCCCGCCACCGCCCCGCACCCGGAAGTCCACGACCTGCACATCACCGGGGTCCTGCCCCTTGAGGCCCGTCGCAACATCGAGATAGAGCGGGGCAGTAACCTCGTCCCCCCACCACAGCCCACACCCTTGCCGGCTGATCTGGACGCCAGGGTGCTGATCGCCGTCGGTGATGACATCTCCACCGGCGACATGGCTCCCGACGGCGCCATCGCCATGTCGGTATGGTCCAACATCGCCGTCTGCGCGCGCTTTATGTTCCGCCGCCTGGACCCTGATTTTCACGACCGCGCACTTGAGTGGGGCGGCGGTGTCATCGTCGCAGGGGAAAACTACGGGCAGGGCTCGTCGCGGGAGCACGCAGCCCTGATCCCGCTGTACCTGGGAGTCCGGGCGGTCGCTGCCCGCAGTTACGCCCGGATACACCGCCGCAATCTGATCGCCGCCGGGATTGTGCCGCTGGTCCTGCCCGCCGGGGCGCAGAACTCCACCGGGCAGCGGTGGGTCATCGGGGCACTTGCCGACGCCCTGGCCAAGGGACGCCGCTCTGTTACCGCCCGCGTGGACGGGGATACAGAGCTAACGCTCGGATTCGACTTCTCCCCGGCCGAACGCGCCGTCCTCACTGCCGGGGGCCTACTGGCCCAGGTGCGGACGGGCGGGCGGCCCATGTTGGCCGGCGACGCCGTCGTACGAGGCGGCGCTGCAGGCATTTCGCAGACCCGCTCCGCAGGGTGAAGCGGGCCGCCGTCGGACCCGCTCGAACGCCTGCGCGCCGGCCGGGACAGCGGGCCACTGCCATCGCGGCGCTGACAACCGTGGTAGCGGTGCTGCCGGTCTTTCTCGTCGGAGGGCTGGCTGTCCAGCTCGAGCAGGACCTGGGCATGGGGGCCTCAGCGCTCGGAGTCGCAGTGGCCACCTTCTGGGCTGTCTCCGCGTTGCTGTCCGCCCCGGCCGGGTATGTGGCGAGCGGAATCGGGCTCCGCCGCGGAGTTCCTCTCGCCGTCGGGCTGGGTTTTGTTGCCTTGGCCGGCATCGCGTTTGTCACGCCACACTGGACATGGCTGATCGTCTGGCTCAGTTTCGCCGGTGCCGCAAACGCCCTGGTCCACCCACTGTCGAACGGCCTGATCGTGGACCAGGTAGCACTCCGCAACCGAGCCTTCTCGTTTGGCCTCAAACAGGCCGCCATTCCAACGGCGACGCTCGTTGCCGGCCTGTCGGTCCCGGTGTTCGCTCTTACCGTGGGATGGAACTGGACTTTTGCGCTTGCAGCCCTGCTGGCGGCCGCCCTGATCCCGGCACTCCTCCGCGCCCTCCCCCGCACTGGGCCGCCCCACCGACGCTCCGGACCAGCAGCCAGGGAAAAGCTCCCCCGGAGACTGAAACCATTCCTTCTTGCTACCGCCGTGGCCAGTGCTCTCGGAGCCGGGCAGGCCAACGTCGTGGGTGCTTTCACTGTCACCATGGCAGCACAGGCCGGATTCGGCGCCACCGGTGCGGGCTTACTACTGGGCGCCGCCAGTGCGGCCGGGATCCTGGCCCGCCCGCTGGTGGGTATTGCAGCTGACCGGGGAATCGGCGGCTCGATGGCCACAGTGGCTCTCATGATGGGTGCCGGGAGCCTGGGACTGCTCGGCATGGCGTCCGGCTTCCCGATCGTCTACGCCGCCGGGGCAGTCATCGCCTTCGGCCTGGGTTGGGGCTGGAACGGGCTGGCCCACTACGTGGTCGCACGCACGGCACATCCGTACACCACCCAGGCCACCGGGATCACCCAGAGCGGAACCTACATCGGCGGAACGCTGGGGCCGTTGCTCTTCGGCATCGTTTTCTCTCAAGTCACTCCAGCTGTTGGCTGGACACTTGCAGCGGCGGTCGCAGCAGCCGGGGCGGTGGCTTCGCTGGTCGCACTCCGTTTGGAGAAGCGTCTGCGCGCCAGTTAGCTGCTGCGGACAGACGGCCGGAACCGCACGTTCGCACGGCCCATACGCAAGGGCCTCAGCCCGGTGACCATCCAACCACCCACCCCTTCACAAACAGCCACCGCATACCCAGCGATTGACTCACATGGTGGGTTTGTGCTCAGATTGTAGGTGTGTGATTCACATTACGACTTTGAGCATGGATCCAATGGAGGATTTTTCATGGAAGATTGGCAAATACTTGGCATCACCGGGGCGGTGATCGTCGGGATCGTCGTGATGATCCTTCGCTTCCGCCTTAATCCGGCAATGTCGCTGGTTATTGGTGCTTTGGCGCTGGGCCTGCTGACCGGTTTGGGGGCGGCCGAGACTACGAAGACTGCGATGTCGGGATTCGGTGACATCATGACCAAGGTTGGCCTGCTCATCGCCTGGGGCGTCCTGATGGGCGCCATCCTTAATGAAATGGGTGCCATCGCCAAACTGGTTGACAAGCTGCTGCGTGTCTTCGGGCCCAAGGGAGTGCCCTACGCGCTTGGCCTGACCATCGGAACACTGCTGCAGTCGATCTTCCTGGACGTTCTCCTGGTAATGAGCGCACCCCTGGCACGCCGGATCGCCCCGAAGCTGGGCAAGTTCGGCACTGCGAAAATGGCGACCGCGATGGCGATCAGCCTCGAATGCGGGATCGTCCTCATGGTCCCGGGAGTTGCCACCGTGGCGCTGGCGGGCCTCCTGCAGGTGCCCCTGGGCGAAATGCTCATCTTCGGCCTGATCGTCATCATCCCCACGATCATCGTCTCGATCATGATCATGAACTTCTTCATCCACCGGGGACTGTGGAAGCCCGAGACCGATGAGGAACAGGCTGTGGAGGAATCCCCCGCCCTTGAGGACAGCGACGGGATGGTCGTCCACGCGCACGCGCACGATCACAGCGGATCCCCGGAACACAGCCAGTCAACAACGGCGGCTACCCCGGGCGCCGCTCCGGCGTCCGGCCCAACATACAGCCGTGTCGGCCTGCTGCCTCACGACGTCCGTACCCCGGGACCGAAGACCCCGCGTGAACCGGGACTGCTTCTCATGTTCGGTCCCATGCTCCTTTCCCTCGTGCTGATCGCTTCCGGCGCCTTCCTCAAAATGGCTGGCATCACCAACGAGATCGCAGGCTTCCTGTCGACGCCTGTGGTGGCCCTGCTGATCGGTCTTCTGGGAACGAGCCTCGTAGCGCGGCTGACTATCGGCACGAAGCGGGTGGAGGCTGCCGTTGCCAACGGCTTCAAAGAATCCGGACAGATCCTGATCCTCACCGGCGCCGGCGGTTCACTTGCCGCAATGGTGGCAACAAGCGGAATGGGAGACATCCTCGGCAAGTACTTCTCGGCATCATCGGCCGCCCCGCTCCTGGTGGTCTGGGTGATTGCTGCCGTCTTGCACATCGCCGTTGGCTCAGTATCAATTTCAGCCATCACAGCTGCCGGTCTGCTTGCCCCCATCGCCCCCGCGCTGGGCATCAACCCAGTCCTGCTGGCGCTGGCCGCAGGGGCAGGATCAATGTTCGTCGTTCACGTCACGTCCAACACCTTCTGGCTGCTGCAGTCGATGCTCGGCCAGACAACCCGCGGAACACTGAAGAGCTGCACCTTGGGCGTCTCCGTGGCATCCGTTATCGCCCTGGGGTTCACCCTCGTCCTCAGCATCTTCATCTAAGAAGGAAGACCACCAATGACTATCAACACCGCCGTGGCCCCGCTTCAGGGTGTCCGCGTTCTGGAACTGGGTAACTACATCGCCGCCCCCACAGCCGGGCGCATGCTGGCCGACTTCGGGGCAGAAGTCATCAAGGTCGAACGCCCCCGTACCGGGGATGAACTCCGAAACTGGCGGCTCTACGCCGGCGACACGTCGATGCTTTACCGAACCATAAACCGGAACAAGAAATCCGTTGTTATCGACCTGCGGACCGAGGAAGGACGTCAGCTGGTCCTGGAACTCGCCGCAGCCTCCGACATCGTGCTGGAAAACTTCCGCCCCGGCACCTTGGAAAAGTGGGGCCTGGGGCCGGAGGTGCTGAATGAAGCCAATCCTGACCTGATCCTCACCAGGATCTCGGCATTCGGCCAGACAGGACCCATGGCGTCACGTCCAGGATTCGCCGCGGTCGCCGAAGCCTTCGGCGGCTTCCGTGAACTCGTTGGCGACCCCGACCGTCCCCCAGTGAGGGTCGGGGTTTCCATCGGCGACACGATCGCGGGCCTCTACGCGGCATTCGGGTCCGTCATGTCCTTGTTCGAGCGTGAGGTCAAGCGCGGGAAGACTCCTATTCCTCTGACCCACCGGATGATGGACGTCGCCCTGAACGAGGCAATGCTCTCGGTCACGGAGTCCCTGATTCCCGACCACACGGCCTTTGGCATCAAACGCCAGCGCACCGGTGGACGCATGGAAGGAATCGCCCCCTCGAACGCCTACCTGTGCCTGGACGGCAGCATCGTCGTCGCCGGCAACGGCGATGGTATTTTCAAGCGCTACATGGACGTCATCGGCCGACCGGACCTCGGCAACGATCCGGGGCTGCAGAGCAACGCCGACCGCTGGGAGCGGCGGGACGAGCTCGACGCCGCCATAGGGGAGTGGACACGACACCTGACCACCAAGGAAGCTCTTGCCGCTCTTGACGCCGCAGGTGTCCCTGCCGGTCCCATCTACACCGCCGCCGACATCGTCTCCGATGAGCAGTACGCGGCACGGAACATGATCCAACGGTTTGACGTCTCAACGGGTGAGGAAACCGTCTCCAATGTCGCGTTCCCCGGAGTCATCCCAGTCATCGGTGGACAATCTCTACCGATCAGGAACCTCGGCCCGGACCTCGGAGCGGACACCAAAGACGTCCTTGAACGGGTACTGGGAAAAACCGCCGAGCAGGCCGAAGCGCTGATAGTCAAAATGGAAATGGAAACGGTATGAACACGACAATTGATTTTCAGCTCAGGGACGTGACCCTGCGCGACGGGCTACAACTCACCGGGGGAATGCTCTCCACGGAACGTAAAGCGGAGATTGTCCGGTCGCTGCTGGCCGCGGGCGTGCCGGCAATAGAAATTGGTTCCATGGCACGACCCGACCTGGTGCCACCGATGGCCAACACTCTGGAACTGATCAGTGCCCTGACTCCCGAAGAACTGGAGAAGTGCTGGATATGGGTGGCCACCCCGCGCCATGTCGAGAAAGCGGCAGCTGCCGGAGCGGTGAACATGCAGTACTGCCTCAGTGTCTCCGACGCCCACAACCAAGCCAACATCGGCCGGACCACAGAGGCGAGCATGGCAGCTCTGCCTCAGGCGTTGGAGTACGCCCGCGCAGCAGATGTGGCCCTGCAGTTGTGCCTCGCCACCTCGTTCACCTGCCCCTTCGAAGGCGACATCGACCCGGCCCGGGTCTTGAAGCTCGTGGAAGACCCCAGGGCTGACGGTGTCAGCGATGTCGTCATCTGCGACACTCTCGGGCACGCAGTCCCGGAGCAAGTCGGTGACCTGATAGGCAAAGTACGGGCCGCTGCCCCTGGCCTCGGAGTAGTGTTCCACGGACACGACACATGGGGCATGGGAGTCGCCAACGCGATCGCCGCCCTGGACGCCGGAGCTTCGACCATCGACGGTGCACTGGGAGGGCTGGGCGGCTGCCCGTTCGCCCCGGGCGCCTCGGGAAACACCTCCACAGAAGACCTGCTCTTCGGCCTTCGCCCGGACTGGTTGAATCCGAAAAACTTCGCTGACCTTGTCCGGCTGGGCGAATCAATCACCCGCGAACTGCACGAGGACAACAGGTCCAAGTCAGCCCTTGGGGCCCGCTCGAAAGCGTCGGCCTTCCAATGGGTTATGCCGAGCTGAGCTTCCGGGCGGCAGGAAGGGCGCCTGTCGACGGCAGGCGCCCGCCGATCATCCGGGTAATCCGCTCTGCTCCCTCCAGCAGATCCTCCACCCACTGCTCACACACCTCCAGCGGCATCCGGAGAGTGGGACCCATGATCGTCAATGCACCGACCAGGTCCGCCTGCGGGTTGAAAACAGGGGCGGACAACCCGCTCGCACCCGACTCGCGTTCCCCTGTCGTCAGCGCGTACCCGTCCGCACGCGTCTGATTAATCGCAGCCTTCAGCGACTCCGTGTCGGTGATGGTGCTTTCCGTGAGCTGGTTCAACCGGGTAGACAGAACCCTGTCGGCCACCTCAGGGTCCCAGGCCAGAAGAACCCGGCCCGCCGACCCGGCATGCAAGGGCAGAATCCGCCCCACAGCCATATCACGCCGAAGCATATGCCGCGTTTCCGCCATGGAGACGCACACCCTGTACTCCATGGACGTCTGGAAAAAGCAGACGGTCTCCCCCAACCTGTCCCGCAACTCCTGAAGGACCGGCTTGATGATCTCAATGAGCTCGACCCCGTGCGTTGCCGGGGCGGCCCAGTAGGACATCTTCACGCCGACCCTGTACTTGTCATCAACCCTGTCAATGAAGCCCTGAGCAACCAGGTTCCCCACCAACCGCTGAACAGTCGACGTGGGAAGACCAGTTGACTCCCGGATCTGAGCCAGCGTCAGCTCAGGCCGGGCCAACGAAAAGGAATCCAGAATGTCACTGATCTTCGCTAAAACCAGAAGCGGTGCGGGTCCCTGCATATTCTCGGCAGCCATGCAGCAATTCTATGGTCTCGATCGGCCCCGACAGCTGACCGCCAAGCCCAACCCGTCCATCAAAGCCGGCTTCCAGGAAGTCAACGGAAGGCCGACGACCAACGCCACGGCCGGAAAAGGTTCATCAGGGGGCCCGTCATGACAGAACTGCCGCATGTCGGCCCGCTCAGAACCTATCCGTACCACGACTGGTCCAAGCTCCAAGGGGCAATCGTCGAAGTTCTCCATGATGGTGCCGTCGTCAGGGACGGGTACGTCGACGCAGCCACAGCCGATGGAACCATGCTGTGGCTGGCCCAGGAAGGCCCCTGGAACAGGATGCTCATAGACAAAGGTTCCGGCTATGAAATCAGGGTGGCACCGGATCAATTCCAAAGGATCCGCCTGATGGAACAAAGATTCTGCGCAACCGGCACCCGCTAAGGGAACAGCGACAGATCCCGGAACCTCATCTCCGGCGGCCCGGCACCACAGAACATCAAAAGACTTGCCATTACCGAAAGAAGGCGGTCCATCGCCCGGTGGATGCCGCTCCCTCTTCCTGCGCCCTTATGGTCAGGAAGACCCCAAACGTCGGCCGGATTCCCAGCGTGTCACGCAACAACAGCCCGAAAGCCGGGTGCTGGGAATCCGGCACGACATCACCACACCGCCGTGGTGGGAAACGCATCCTTGCATCCCACTCCCGTTTATTTCTAAGGGAAACAACTAATGACCCCTGAACTAATCTCGATCATCGTCCTGGCCCTTCTCTTCCTTGTGGCCACGGTCCGGTCGGTGAATATGGGCGTACTGGCTTTTGTCGCCGCCTTTGGTGTCGGCGTCGGATTCGCCGGCATGACCACCGACGAGGTCGTCGCCGGATTCCCCGGCGAACTTTTCCTGGTCCTGATGGGCCTGACCTACCTATTCGGCTTCGCTCAGCAAAACGGAAGCATCGACCTGCTGGTGCAATGGAGCCTGAAGGCTGTCAGGGGCAAAGTTGCCGCAGCGCCATGGATCTTCTTCGCACTCTCCGCCCTCCTGGTGTCCGTGGGAGCACTCTTCGCCGTCGCAGTGGTGGCCCCGCTGGCCATTCCATTCGCCCGCCGCTACCGCATCAATCAGCTCATGATGGGCATGATGGTCGTCCACGGCGCCCTGGCGGGAGCGTTTTCGCCGATCAGCGTCTACGGAGCTTTCATCAATGGCTACCTCGAAAGAGAGGGACTGCCCGTTGACCCCCTTGCGCTGTTCCTCGTGCCCCTGGCCTTCAACCTTCTCATCGCCGCGATCGTCTACATCACCATGGGCGGACGCCAGCTCAAAGGCATCCAAATTGGCGCGGACGGTTCCCGGTCCGGGGGAACCCCGGCAAGCGGTTCACCGCAGCCGCCGGCACCTGCACGCGGAACCGTGACCTCCGATGGGACCAACCCCCAGCCGGGCGGCACCGCTCTGCTCACCACACCCCTCCCTGAGCCCACCGCCAGCCACCGGGCGACTCCCTTCCAAAAGCTGACCCTGGCCGGACTGGCCGCCCTGGCCATTGGCACCGCCGGTTTCGGCCTCGACGTCGGCATCCTGTCGCTGACGATCGCCTCAGTGCTCGCCATCGTCTCGCCAAAGTCCGCCAAGGAAGCCATGACAAAGGTCAGCTGGCCCACGGTCATCCTCATTGCCGGCGTACTGACCTATGTCAATGTCCTGCAAACCGCCGGCACCATCGATTACGTCAGCTCCGGCATCGCCGCGATCGGCATCCCGCTCGTAGCGGCCCTGCTGCTGTGCTATTTGGCCGGGATCACCTCAGCCATGGCCTCCTCGGTAGGCATCATCAGCGTTGCTCTTGCCCTCGCCGTGCCCTTCCTGCACTCCGGAGCCATCGATCCAATCGGATTCGTGATCGCCCTGGCCATCGCCGCGACAGTAGTGGACGTCAGCCCGTTCTCCACCAACGGCGCCCTGGTCCTGGCGAACGTTGATGAAGCCGACCGGGACAAGTTCTACCGCCAGATGCTGATTTACGCCGGCATCGTCGTCGCCGCCGGGCCAGGCGTGGCCTGGCTGACCATCCTGGTCCCCGGCTGGCTCTAGCCCGCAGATACCACCCAGCACACACAATTCAGGATGCCACCGGCCAGCTACGGCTGACCGGTGGCACGCGAAAAGGAGACATCACATGGGATACACCCTTGCCGAAAAAATCTGGAACCGTCACGTCGTCCACCAACAGGCCGGTGAGCCCGACCTCCTGTACATCGATCTCCACCTCATTAACGAGGTCACCAGCCCGCAGGCTTTCGATGGACTCCGCACCGCGGGCCGTTCTGTCCGCCGGCCGGAGTTGACCCTGGGCATGGAGGACCACAACGTGCCCACAATCGGCGTCGATCGCCCCATCGCCGATCCGCTTTCCGCACTGCAGGTCCAGGCCCTGCGCCGCAACTGCACCGATTTCGGAATTGAACTGTTCCACATGGGCGGGATAGAGCAAGGCATTGTCCACGTCGTTGGACCCCAGCTCGGACTGACCCAGCCGGGCATGACGATTGTGTGCGGTGATTCCCACACATCCACCCATGGGGCTTTCGGCGCCCTTGCCTTTGGCATCGGCACGAGCGAAGCCGAACACGTTCTGGCCACCCAGACTTTGCCGGCGCAAACCTTCAAGACGATGGCCGTCACCATTGAAGGGGACCTGCCCCAAGGCACCAGCTCCAAAGACGTGATCCTCGCACTGATCGCCCAGATCGGCACGGGCGGGGGGCAAGGCTACGTGCTGGAGTACCGCGGCCCTGCCGTCGAAAAAATGTCCATGGAAGCACGGATGACCATGTGCAACATGTCCATCGAGGCCGGAGCCCGGGCCGGGCTCATCGCCCCGGACCAAGTAACCCTGGACTACCTGAAAGGCCGGCCCCGGGCACCCCAGGGCCAGGACTGGGACACCGCAGCCGACTACTGGCTTTCCCTTGCCACTGACGATGACGCAGTCTTCGACGCCGAAGTCACCCTCAACGCTGCAACCATCACCCCATTCGTCACATGGGGAACCAACCCCGGACAAGGCGTGCCCATCTCCGGCAGCATCCCCTTCCCCGAGGAATTCGATGACGAACGCGATAAGGCCGCTGCCGAACGGGCACTGGAATACATGGGCCTAAAAGCCGGAACACCGATGAAATCCGTTGAAGTCGACACCGTCTTCCTTGGCTCCTGCACCAACGGGCGGATCGAGGACCTGCGCATCGCAGCCCAAATACTCCAAGGCCGCAAGGTCAAAACCGGAATGCGCATGCTCGTGGTGCCAGGATCAATGAAGGTCAAGGCCCAGGCTGAGGAAGAAGGCCTCGACGAAGTCTTCAAGACCGCCGGGGCTGAATGGCGCTTTGCCGGCTGTTCCATGTGCCTGGGCATGAACCCCGACCAAGTCGGGGCAGGAGAACGCTGCGCTTCAACATCCAACCGCAATTTTGAAGGACGGCAGGGCCAAGGCGCGCGCACCCACCTGGTCTCCCCTGCAGTGGCAGCGGCAACGGCTATCCGCGGAACCATCTCCACCCCCGCCGACCTGAACTAGAAGGACAAGACATGCAACAATTCACCACCCACACCGGAACCGGCGTCCCCCTGCGCCGCAACAACATCGACACCGACCAAATCATCCCCTCACGCTTCCTGAAGCGCATCAGCCGCGCCGGCTTCGACGACGCCCTCTTCGCAGAATGGCGCAAAGACCCGGACTTCATCCTCAACACCACGCCGTACCAAGACGGATCCATCCTCGTCGCCGGCAGCGACTTCGGCATCGGATCCTCGCGGGAACACGCAGTCTGGGGACTTCTCGACTACGGCTTCCGTGTCATCATTTCCTCCCGGTTCGCCGACATCTTTCGCGGCAACTCCGGCAAAGCAGGCCTGCTGACCGCTCAGGTGACCGAACACGACGTCGAATACTTGTGGAACCTGCTCGAACAGGAACCGGCAACCAAACTGTCCGTGGACCTTCCAAACCAGACAATCACCACAGCTGATACCGTCATCCCGTTTGACATCGACCCATACGTAAAATGGAGGCTCACGATGGGCTACGACGACATCAGCCTCACCGAACGCCACCTGGAAGCGATCGCCCGGCACGAAGCCGCCCGCCCCGCATTCATGCCCCGCTGCAACGCCTAATCGCTTTCGACTCTCGACTCTCGACTCTCAAAGGAATGAAGGCAGGGCGCCTTCGGCAAAGACGGATTCGCCCGACAGTGGAGCTCCAGTCTTCTTCCACATCCTCCATTGACCGCTGGACATGACATCGGCGGCCCATCCACCCAGGGATCAGATGTCGCAGACCCACATCTAAATCCCCCCTACAGGAAGCCGTCGAACGGCAGCCAAAACCGCCTCAAGCCACTGTCAGCCACTAAACCCGGTTGGCCGCCACCGTCACCGGTGGCGGCCGCCCAGCCTTAAAGGAAGAAAGCCAAACCACGTGACGAAACACAAACACACCCACTGGGAAGACCTGATCGGCGCGCCCGTCGAGGTCCGCCACAACGGGCAGATCATCCGCGCGGGGATTGTCGACGAGGCCATGCCCGACGGGTCCGCCATCTGGGTTACCTCCGACAGCAGACAGTCACGCCGCATCTATGAGAAAGCAGAAGGGTTCTTGGTCTACGTCGAACCCCAACAGCTCACAGGAAAAATGGTTGCGAGCACCTGAACACACGAATCCGCCATCCCGCACGACAGCTACCTGAGTAGACAGAATAGGGCCGGATACTCGGAAGCGACTATCGATCTCGCCCATTCCTTCGGAGTCGTAGAGTTGTAAGGAGCCCTGTAGATATCGAGTACACCCCAGCCTGTTATCAGGGCGCCTGACATGGGAGGACGTGGCTTGCAGGCCGAGCGGTGAGATCTAGGGCTTAAGCCGATTTCCCGGCCTGTGGCTTTGGTGAGGCCGGCTTGCAGGACGATGTCAGGAGCGTCGACTCCTGCGTGCCGCCCCGGTCACAGGGAAAGGCTGCTCACCGGCGGGTGCCTGGGTCTGGCCAGCTCGTTCTCTAAGCGGTGCGGAAGAGGTATCTGATTAGTTCGCGGGGGGCGGGTGCGCGCCCGAGCGAGGTGGAGATGACGGCGCCGAGAATGGCGTGCCCGAGTTGTTCGATAGGAGCTTCCTGCGGCAGTTGTCCGTCGCGGGCGGCGGAGGCAAGGCGGTCGGTAAGGAAGCGATCTACGCCGAAGGCGGCGCTTAGGTGATCGCCGACGGCAGGATCTTCCGCGCTGGCCGCGACCAGTGATCTCAGCAGTGCTCCTCCGCCTGGGGTTTCAAGGACGGCCAGAACTTCTTCGAGCCACGTTTCCACGTCGGCTACAACGTCGCCTGTATCGGGCACACCGAAATCCAAGGGGAACAAACGCCCGTCGGTAAGAGTTTCTGCGATCAGGGCACCGCGCGTCGGCCACCACCGGTAGATGGTTTGCTTCCCAACGCCAGCCTCGCGGGCCACACCCTCGATAGTGAGGTGCTCATAGCCGACGGAATGGAACAGGCGGGCTGTTGCGGCCAGAATTGCCTCACGGGCCGCAGCGCTGCGGACGGGACCGGCACGGTGTGCTTTCATTTCTCCAGCTTAGATGTATCCGCTAGACGAGACGTAGCGTATTGTGAACGTCGTGGCCACTTTCCTCTTTCAAGTCGGATCGTTTGCTGTGCGCAGAGCCTGGGCGGTGATCATGTCTTGGGTTGCGCTCCTCGGTCTAGCCGTGTGGGCGTTCCTGGCCTTGGGCGGGTCCCTGAGCAACAGCTTCGATATCCCGGACACAGCCTCGGGAGCGGTGATCAGCCAACTGGCCGAGAAGCTGCCGGACACCGCTGGCGGTACCGGCACGGTGGTCTATCAGACTAACGGCGGAACCCCACTCACGGATGCGCAGAAAACGGCAATATCCGACGTCGCGGCCGGCGCGGCGGACCTTGACGGCGTCGCAAGGGTTGTTGACCCCTTTGCAGCCGTGCAGCAGCGGGCTGACCAGGCCCAGAAGCTTGCTGACGCGAAGGATCAGATCACAAAGGGACGCGCGCAAATCGATACCGGCCAGGCGCAGCTGGACGCCGGCATCGCACAGCTCGACTCGAGCCAACAGCAATTGACCGCTGCCCGGGCGCGGGCCGAAGCCGCTGGCGCCCCCGCCGAGCAGCTCGCCACCCTCGCCGCGCAGCAGTCGGCGCTCGACGCGCAAACCAAGGTGCTCCGTGAGCAGCAAACCAGGATCGACGCCAGTAGAAAGCAGCTTGAGGCTGGTGAAAAGCAGGCGCAGTTGGGATCGACTCTGCTGGGCCTGGCCCGCGGCATCGACGTCGTCTCAGACGACGGTTCCGCCGCGATCGTGAACGTTTCGTTTACCGAGCCGCGCCTCGACCTTTCCAACGAGGTCAAACAAGGCACCATATCCCACTTCCGGAACGCCCCCGTCGAGGGAACCAGCGTCAACTTCAGCGCCGACATCGCCCAGGACGTCCCCGAGATCTTCGGCGTCGGCGAAGCCCTCGGCCTCGTGTTCGCCGCGGTCGTCTTGATCGTCATGCTCGGCTCACTGATCGGCGCCTCGCTGCCCATCATCACCGCAATCCTTGGTGTTGGCATTGGTGTCACGGCATGCCTCGCATTCTCTGGGCTGGTCGACATGTCCTCCGTCACCCCGGTGCTCGGCGTGATGCTGGGCCTGGCCGTGGGAATCGACTACTCCCTCTTCATCGTCAACCGCCACCGCAAACAGCTTCTCGCCGGCGCGCCGGTCCATGAATCGATCGGACTCGCAACGGGCACCTCGGGAACAGCGGTCGTCTTCGCAGGATCGACGGTGATCGTCGCGTTGCTTGCGCTGAATGTCACCGGCATACCCTTCCTCGGCCTGATGGGTACCGTCGGCGCGGTGTGCGTCGCCGTAGCAGTACTCGTCGCCATCACGCTTGCCCCGGCCATTCTCGGCCTGGCAGGGACACGAATACTGCGCAAGAAGAAGCGGGCAACGATCAGTGACCGCCACAACGTCAAGGCTGTGAAACCCACGCCGACGGTCCGCGGGATTATCACGGCGGTGGCGTCGGTCGCGTTGCTGCTGGTGATCGCAATACCTGCTCTTTCGATGCGCTTGGGACTGCCCGATGGATCGAGCGAGCCTGCCGCCTCTACCAGCTTCCGTTCCTATGAGATCGTCAACCAGGAGTTCGGGGCAGGTGCCAACAGTCCGCTCCTTGTTGTCGCCACCGTCCCAGCAGGACTCAGCGGCGACGACATCCTGCAAACTCAGGTCGATATCGCCCAGACCCTACACAACCAAGCGTCAGTAGCGGCAGTCGTCCCCGTCGCGACCTCAGGTGACAAGCGCCTGCTCGCGTTTCAGGTCAAGCCTAACGGGGGACCCAACAGCGCCTCCACCGAGAAACTCGTTCAAGACATCCGTGCCCTGCCGCCGGTCGGCGACGACATCACCCTCGGCGTCGCCGGACAAGCAGCGATTAATATCGATATCTCGGAAGCACTCGCCAACGTACTTCCGCTTTATCTCTTCGTCGTGGTCGGGCTGTCTCTAGTCATCATGATCATCGTTTTCCGCTCACTCCTCGTCCCCTTCATCGCAACCGGCGGATTCGTCCTGTCGCTCTTCGCCACCTACGGGCTGCTCGTTTCCGTCTTCCAATTCGGATGGGGCGCATCGCTCATCGGGCTGCACAATACCGGACCGATTTTGAGCTTCCTCCCCGTGCTCCTGGTAGGGATCCTGTTCGGCCTGGCGATGGACTACCAACTCTTCCTCGCCTCAGGCATGCGGGAGGCCTACGTCCATGGATCACCCGCACGACTCGCCGTCGCGCAGGGCCTCCGAGCCGGACGCTCGGTGGTGATCGCTGCCGCACTCATCATGGTGTCGGTCTTTGGCGGGTTCATCTTCTCCGATTCGACGATTGTCCGCTCCCTCGGGTTCGGCCTCGCCTTCGGTGTGCTCATCGACGCCTTCATCGTGCGGATGCTCCTCATGCCAGCCCTCATGCACCTCCTTGGCCCCGCCGCCTGGTGGGTGCCACAATGGCTGGACCGCCTCCTTCCAAACGTGGACATGGAGGGAGCCGCCCTCGAGCGCGACAGCCTTAGTGTCCAAACCAGTGACGTCTCGATCACTAAATAGACCACACTCCAACCTGACGTCAGGGCACCCACATAAAAGAAGGCAGATTAGGCTCCAACTCTGAATTTCAGGACACAGCACCCAAAGGGTCCTAGACCCTAACCAGGCACTCACGGGGAAAACCCAGCAGCCTCACAGCACCAATTACCGGACAGCCTGGCACTTCTGGTCCTCGGCGGTCTGCGTCACCACGTCCCGGGCGCTGGGTGCGGCAACGGAAGGCTTGGTGCCGGACGTGAAGTCGATGCCCAGGTAGAGCTGCACTCCGTATACAGAAGGGTCCGCCTGGACCTTGGAGGCGGGCAGCCCGAAGAGTGCAGCCACGTCCGCGGCTACGTCGTCGAACTCAGGCCCGTAGTAGATGGTGGTCTCATCGGCCGGCTGCGCCTCGATCCGGCTGAGGTTGGTGAACCCCGCCTCGGTGAGGATGGGGATGAGGTCGTGGCTGCGGCCCGGAACGGTGGTGCCGTTGGCAATGAGCACCGGCTGCAGCCCCTTGTCGTAACCGGGCGACGGCGCCTCTGCCGGCGGAGCCTCCGAAGGGGCAGGCGCGGGTCCGGCAAGGTCCGCGCTCTGTTGCAGCGCGGCGAACAGGTTGCGCGCCGCCGGTTGGGACAGCTGCAGGCGGTTGGGGTCCGCGGCGGGAACGGTGGGCACGGTAATGAAGTTCACCCTGGCCGGGTCAATGTTCTTGAGCCGGTCCGCGATGGTCAGCAGGGCCGGAATCGAGGCGAGGCCTTCATCAACGGTGAGATTGCGGGTGACGGTATCGGCGATGCCCAGGACCTTCTGCGGGTTCCGCAGCGTCCCTTCATCCTTGAGCTTGCGGGTCAGCGACCCCAGGAAAGCCTGCTGCGCCTGGATCCGGCCCAGGTCCCCGCCATCAGCGAACGCATACCGGGTCCGCAGGAACGCCAGCGCCTGGTCCCCCTGCACGCTCGAGGTCCCCTCCGGCAGGCGCAGCCCGGAATCGGGGTCGAACACCGCCGCGTCCACGCAGACGTCCACGCCGCCCACAGCGTTGGAGAGCTCCTTCACCGAGTTGAAGTCGGCCATCATGAAGTGGTCGATCTCGAAGCCGGTCACCTCATTGACGGTGTCCACGGCGCAACCGATTCCCGCCTCGGCCATGGCGCTGTTGATCATTGCCCCGGGGCGCGCCGCATACCGCCGGTCCGTGTCCTGGTCCTCGCAGGACGGCACGTCCACCAGGAGGTCGCGCGGGAAGCTGATGACATTGACGTCCTGGTTGTTGGCCGAGATGTCCAGCAGCATCATGACGTCCGACTGCCCGTAGCCGGAGGACTGGTCCGCCGTCCCGTACGCAGCGTTCTTCCCGTCCCGGGTGTCAGTGCCCAGGATCAGGACCTGGAGCCTGTCCGTCCGATCATCCACCGGGCCTTCGGACCGCTGACCGCCGGCCCCCAACGCCGACGACTTGATGTTCGACTGCAGCCGGAACGCCCAGTAGCCTCCGAACACCACAGCAGCCACCAGGAGCACAGCCACGGACGCACCGGCAATCAGGAGCCACCGCGGCACGCGCCTGCGCGAATACCGGGCGCTCCCCTCGGCCAGCTTTCCTTGGCCCGGATAGCGCGCGGCCGCGGGGTCGGAGTTTTCGGGGCGGGGCGTGCTGTCCAACAGAAGAACCTTTCGGGGGTTGACCGCGCCCCACGCTACAAGGCCCCGTCCCGCGGTTCACGCCCCTCCGCGGGCAACCAGGGATCCGTTGCCGAATGGTTACCTCGGCGAACCACACAAAGAAACAGGGCCTACCCCTTGCACAAGGCCCGGTACGCACTGGGGCTCACCCCATGCAGGCGCCGGAACTGGCGGGAGAAATAGAACTGGTCCTGCAACCCGATCTCGCGGCCCACCTCGGCAATGGGCAGGTCCGTGGTGTCCAGCAGCAGCCGTGCCCGCGCCATCTTCAACGCCGTATGGTGCGCCAGCACTCCCCCGCCCGTCGCCTCCCGGAACAGCTTGCTCAAGTACGACGACGACACCCCCACCAGCGCCGCAAGATCGGCCAGTCGGACCGAACCGTCCACCCGGTCCTCCAAATAGTTCATCGCCTGCTGCAGCGGCGTCCCCTTCTCCGGCAGCCGGCGGTCGATGGCCAGGGCGGTCAGCAGCCGCCACGCCATCCCGGCAGTGGCCACCAGCCTGGCCGGCGACTGGTCCTTCTCCAGCGCGGCGATGATCTCGTCCAGCATCGCCGTCAGCCGGTCCGCCGCCACCAGCGGAATGACCTGCGCGCCCCGCACGGCCGCCCCGTCCAGCAGGTCAGCCACATCGGCACCCCGCACATGGCACCCCCAGATAGTCCACGGGTCGCCCTCCGCGGCACCGTACGCGTGCGCCTCACCTGTTCCGCCGGGAAGTACGACGGCGGTGGCCGCACCCACGGCGGTCCGCACCCCGCCGGTTTCCACCCACCCCGTGCCCGCCACGCACAGGATCACGATGGTTTCCGCCGCGCCGTCCGGCCGGTGCCGGCCGTGGTCGGCGGCCGCGGGAAAGACGCCGGCGTCGGTAACCACCAGGTGCCGGGTGATGGGACGCCTGAGGGCATCGCGGACCAGCGGCCGGGGCACCACCACCAGCCGCTGGTTCTGGAATCCCGTGGCACGCGCCAACCTGTCCCCCTCAGTCACGGAATGTCCATGATAGAACGGGCGCCTGGAGCCAGGACGGGATAACGCAGCTCAGCTGGCCGGATAGCCGAGGATCAGATCGTTCATGCTTCGCTGCCACTCAGCGTCAGCCCACATGGGGTGGTGCGGCGCCGCGTTGGAACACAAAACCATCCCCCACACCCCGTGCGCCAGCGCCGTGCGGATGCCGTGCTCGGCCAGCTCCCGCCCCGCCGGCCCCTCCTCGAACCCGCCCTGCAGCGGCGTGTAGCCGATCCACCCCTCACCCACCACCGCGGGCACACCCTTCCACCGGGCCCACGCGGCGATCGCCACCACCCGAGATTCGATCTCCCGCCGCATCACCTCCCGGTACGGCCCGTACTCGTGGTCCAGCCACGCGTCCCAGGCCGCGGGATCGATCCAGTCATAGCCGTAGAACATCTGGTCCGTCACCACGGTGGCCCGGTACTTCCAGGGCACCAGCCGCCCGTACTCAGCCAGCGAGGGAGCGTCAGCCCGCAGCAGCGACCGCAAAGCAGCATTGGGAAACCCGTCGGTCCCCTCGGACCGGATATCGATGCGCTGCTGCAGCGCATCCAGAACCCCATAGCTGTAGACGTGGAACTGGGCGGCACCCAGGCCCTCCGGAACGGTGTGCATGGCCAGGTGCGGTGGCTTGCCGTAACTGGCCGTCACCAGCAGGTCCGGGTGCAGCTGCCGCAGCCGCTGCACCTGCTCCGTGCCGCCGTCGGCCAGCGCCGGAAGGATGGAGAAATCCACCTCGTTGTGCAGTTCCACCATGGCGATCCGCTCCCGGTGCCCGGCCTCGGACAGCGCGCGGACCAGCCGGTCCCAAGCATCGGCCAGGACCCGGTACCGGTCGCCCAGAGGGACGGCGTCGATGGCCTCGAACCACCGCGGCGACGCCCCGAAAACCGGCGACTGCTGGTACTCCCAGCTGGCCAGGAGGATCACCAGCCCATGCCGTTCGGCGGCGTTGAACAACCCGAGGAGGCGCTCGCGCAGGTTCAACCGGTACCCGCCGGGTGCGTCGTACCAGCGCGTACCGCGGCCGTAGATTTCGCCGTCGGGCGCCCTGCCGAGCCCCTCGATCTCGAGGTCCTCAGCGAGCGCGTCGAGTCCGAGCCCGCCGAAAAGCAGCAGCGGCGCCGCGCAGATGCGGATGGCGTTGTACCCGAGCTCCGCGGCCCGCGCACACGCAGCGTCGAGGTCCGCGTACGGGCCGCCGTCCTCGGCGCGGGTGTACCAGGAAAAGTCCCAGAGGGTGATGGCCAGCCGGGGCGGAAGGTGCGACGGCGGCGCTCCGGTCAGGGAGCCCGTGTCACCTTCCACGGTTCCAGACCCCAGGTAGCGGGGTTCTTCAGTCGCGGAGGTTTCAGTTCCCGGATATTCGGTCACAGTGCTGCCCCTTCTTTCGTACCGGCATGCGCGGCCAGCAGGCGCCCCTGACCAGCGAGTTGCCGGAGGTGCGCGGCTGCCGCAGCCCGGGAACCGGCGGTATCAGTGTTAAAGAGGAGCAATTCGGGCAGCGACGTCGCGAAGTAGTCCGGCGCTGCGGGTGCGGAGTCCAGTTCATCAGCCCGGGCCTCCAACTCCCGCCAGATGTCCTCGGCGCCGTCCGGCAACCCCAGCCGAAGGAACGCAATGCCCCGCCAGTAGTCCACAGGACCCACCGGACGCCGGTCCACCGCCAAAGGACCGCCCTGCAGGAGCGCGCGGTTGTACGCCTCCTCCGCTCCAGCAGCATCGCCGGCAAGCTCCAGCGCGTCCCCCAGTGCCACGAACCGCTCGGCCATGCTGTCCGCCGGATGCCGGCCCTCGCCCAGGTTCGCCGGGGCCTCGATGCCGTCCCGCAGGAAGGCGGCTGCCGCCGTCGGGCCCTCCTCCATGAGGACCCGGGCATGCTGGACCGCGGCCCGGTCGTAGGCCGCGAGCGCCAGCCCCTCACCGCCCTCGAAGGGCTGGAAGCTGCGGGACGCAAGGAGGGCCAGCGCGTCCGCTGCCCGTCCGGCATCAGTCAGCAGGTTGGCGTAGAGGATGGCGAGGTCGTCCCGGTCCAGGACGGCCGGTCCGTGCTGCTCGATGGCAGCGATCCGCTCCGTGGCCGGCAGCCCGCGGATCTCCGCCAGGACGGCCCGTTCGAACACCAGCCGGGCATCGTCCGGGGCCAGTTCCAGGGCACGGCCGAAGTACCGGTCGGCAACTCCTGCCTCCCCGCCCGTGTTCACCGTGGCCAGGGCGGCATTCCGCCACACCACGGGGTCCTGCGAACCGTGGGCCATGGCCTTTTCCAGGTGCGCCAGCGCATCAGCGGTCCTCCCTGCGTCCAGCAGCCAGCACCCCAGCAGCCCGTGGGCCACCCTGTCCTTGGGATCGGCCTCGAGCGCCCGGTGCAGCGCATCGAAGTCGTCCAGCCCGTACGGGAACGCATACGTGGTGTCCGCGCGCCGCGCCGTGGCCCGCTCCGCGGCGGCGGCCTCCGGGTCCAGCATTTCCTCGAGCCAGCTGGCGCGCAGGTAGCGCCGCAGCGGGCCGGGGTTGCCGAAGGCCGGGTGGGCGTCTGCGGGTTCCGCACTGCGGGTCAGGTCAAGGGCACGCTGCCACTGCCCCGCCCGCGCCAGCCAGCACGCCACCGCCAGGCCGGTCTTGGCATCCGCTGTCTGCAGGGTTCCGGCGAGGGCCTGCGCCACCGGGTCCAGCGGATCCGACGCCAGGATGTCCGCCAGCAGCGCGGCGCTCTCCGTGGGCCGCCCCAGCTGTTCGAGTGCCAGGTACCTCAGGTGCCCGGCTTCCGGGCTGGTTGCTTCCGTTGCGAGCGCCGAAGCTGCGTGGCGGAGCGCCTCCGCTGCATCACCGGAGCGGAGGGCCAGCCGGGCGAGGGCCAGGTGCGCCGGGTGGGCCCAAGCCCGGTCCCAGGCAGCCTTTCCGAAGCGCTCCCGGGCTTCCTCCAAATGGCCGGTCCGCTCGAGGACCAGGCCCAGCCGGTAGCTGGCTTCCCCGCTGGGCGGGTTCAGGTTCCGCCGGGTCAGCCGGGCGAGGGCGTTCTCCAGGAGGTCCCGGGCCTGGGCATAGTGGCCGGTGCGGTACCTCGCGGCCGCGAGCGCGGTGGAGGCACGGGAGTCCAGCGGATCCCGGCGCAGCATCTCCTCGAAGTACGGAAGGGGTGACCGGGTGGGGTGCCGGTTCTGTTCCAGGTGCGTTCCGGTGATGAACAGCTCGTCCATGCTGTCCATGTCCTGCGGCTGCGCCGGCTCGGTGGCGGTCCACGGTTCGGGGTTCTCCGCGGGGCGCCGCGGGGTCCACGAGATCACTTCCGTGCCTCCGTCCATGACCCGCAGCGTCAGGTCGGTGCCGGCGGCGGGCACGGGCAGATGAAGCGTGGCGGTAAACGGATGGGCGGGCGAGAGGACCGCGGCCCAGGTGTGGAGCGTTGCCTCCCCGAGCCTGAGCTCGATCCGCGCGTCCCTGCGTGCGGTGGCGGAAACGCCCACGGTGGCGGTGCGGCCCGCGTCATCCAGGGAAAGCGCGACGGCGGCGTCCAGGTTTGCCTGCTGCGCCGGGCCCATCTGCCGGATGGGGTACCAGTACTGGCTGAAGGTGCGCGTCTCACCCGGGGCGAGGTAGCTGAAATCGGGCTGGTTGTCCGTGAAGACGCCGGCCATCAACTCCACGTACGGGCCGTCGTCGTCCGTTAAATGCCTGTCCCAGGCGGTGCCCACCGGGCCGGTCCCCCACGTCCACTGCTTCTTGCCGGGGGCGATCCTGCGGTCTGCCCAATGGACGAACCCGGCCCCGGCGGCATGGTCGTACCCGCCGAAGAAGCTGTCCCGGGTGTCCGTGACCATGTAGGAGGTGGGGACGGGGATGTTGGCGTAGAAGTCGAGCCTGTCCGCATCCGGCCGGCCCGCGTCACCGGCGCCGGCTGCCGCGAGCGCCGGGTAGTCCACGCCGTAGTACGGCCGGTCCGCGCGTGGAAAGGCGGTGACGGCGCGGCGGGCGTGGTCCGCCACGTGGGTGACGTCCGTGGGGAAGAAGGACTGGTACCTGTCGTGCACCCGGGCGGCGACGTTGGCCCACCAGAGGAAGGTCTGCGGCTCGTCGGTCCGGTTGTGGAGCCGGGCCTCCACCTCAATGAGCGAACTGCCCGGCGTGAGCCGGACGCCGTGGGTGCCGCGCATCCGCTGCAGCGGGTCAAGGTCGCTGTGCCAGACGGTGACGCTGCCGTTCCCTGAGCGCTCGACGGCGGTGTCCACGGGGAGGAAGGTGGCCGGCCGGTGGTGCTGGGGCCAGTTGAACTCCACCCCGCCGGAGATCCACGGCCCGGCGAGGCCCACCAGTCCGGGCTTGATCACGTTGTTCCGGTAGAAGAAGTCGTACCCGGCAGTCTTGTCGTACCCGATGTGGATGCGGCCGCCGATCTCCGGGAGGAGCATCAGGCGGACATACTCGTTCTCCAGGTGGATGGCCTGCCACAGCCGGGGCTCCTTGTCCGCCCCGATGCTGTCGATGAACGGCACCGGATACACCTTGCCGCTGGAGCCCTGGTACACCCGCCGGTCCAGGAACAGCGGGTACCGGTCGGGCTTACCCGGCGCGTAGGTGTCGATCAGCACCGGTTCGCTCCAGCAGGCCACACCGCCCGCGTCCAGGATGTCCTGCTGATTCTGCGGGGCATCGGGCAGGACAATCGTGCTCTTCGCGTCATTCGTCACCACTACAGGCTATGAAGGGCGGACACGCTTTCCCATGGCTTAAAGAAGCGCGAATATGGACGATCGTGCACTCAGTGGTGCAGGTTCATCCGCTGCAGGACGGTGGCGGAAATTTCCTCCACGGACATCGAGGCGGAGTTCACGAAGGGAATCGAATTCACCCGGTACATGTCCTCGGCGTTGCGCAGCTCGAAGGAGCACTGGTTCAGCGAGGCGTAGTTGCTGCCGGGGCGGCGCTCCTGGCGGATCTGGCTCAGCCGCACCGGCAGGGACGTCAGCCCGAAGCACTTCTTCGCGAACGGCAGCAGGGGTTTGGGCAGTGACAGGCTTTCGAAGTCCTCCTCCACCAGCGGGAAGTTGGCCGCGAGGATGCCGTGCTGCAGCGCCAGGTACATGGTGGTGGGCGTCTTGCCGCAGCGCGACGGGGCGATGAGGATCAGCTCGGCGCGTTCCAGCGCACGGAGCGACTGCCCGTCGTCGTGCTCTATGGCGTACTCGACGGCGGCCATGCGCGACTGGTAGCGCACGGCGTCGCCCACGCCGTGGGCCTGGCCGGGCTGCCCGCTGGCGGAGGCGTGCAGGGCCTGCTCCAGCTGGCCGAGATGCGTCCCGATCAGGTCGAAGAAATGCCCGCGGCTGCGGGCCAGGACGGCGCGGACGTCAAGGCTCACCGTGGTGGAAAAGACGAGGGGAAGGGGGCCGGCGGCGGCCACCTGGTCGATAACCGCCACCACCTCCTGCGCCTGCTCCACCGTGGTGATGAACGGGACGGTGCGGCGTTCCAGGTGCTGGGCGGGAAACTGCGTGAGCAGGGTGTTGCCCAGCGTCTCGGCGGTGATGCCGGTGCTGTCCGAAAGGAAGAACACCGTGGGGGCGGACGTGCTGCCCGCCCCCACGACGTCCCGCCAGGGGGCGTCAGGCACTTAGACCGCTGTGTGGTTGCTGGTGCGGGCCAGGCGCAGCCAGGTTTCGGTCACGGCGTCAGGGTTCAGCGAGATGGAGCTGATGCCCTGGGCCAGCAGCCACTCGGCGAAATCCGGGTGGTCGCTGGGGCCCTGTCCGCAGATGCCCACGTACCGGCCCTTGGCGCGGCAGGCGGAGATGGCCATCTCCAGGAGCTTGGTGACCGCCGGGTTCCGCTCGTCGAAGCCCTCGGCCACGAGGGCCGAGTCACGGTCCAGGCCCAGGGTGAGCTGGGTGAGATCGTTGGAGCCGATGGAGAATCCGTCAAAGTACTCGAGGAACTCGTCGGCGAGCAGCGCGTTGGCCGGCAGCTCGCACATCATCACGATTTCCAGGCCGTTCTCGCCCCGGGTCAGCCCGTTGGCGGCGAGCAGTTCGGTCACGCCGCGGGCCTCGGCCAGGGTGCGCACGAACGGGACCATGATCTTGATGTTGCTCAGGCCCATCTCGTTGCGGACGAACTTCAGGGCCTCGCACTCGAGCTCGAAGGCCTGCCGGAACGAGTCCGAAAGGTACCGGGACGCGCCGCGGTAGCCGATCATCGGGTTTTCCTCGGACGGCTCGAACGCGGGGCCGCCCAGCAGGTTGGCGTACTCGTTGGACTTGAAGTCCGAGAGCCGGATGATCACCGGTTCCGGAGCGAAGGCCGCGGCGATCGTGGAGATGCCTTCGGCCAGGCGCCGCACGTAGTAGTCCCGCGGGCCGTCGTAGGCTGCGGTCTTTTCGCGGATCTGCCGCACGGTGAAGTCCGAGAGCGACGCCGGGCGTTCGATTTCCCCGGCCACGGCCAGGAGGGCGTTGGGGTGGATGCCGATCTGCCGGTTGATGATGAATTCCAGGCGGGCCAGGCCAACACCGTGGTTGGGCAGCTTGGAAAAGCTGAACGCCTGCTCCGGGGTGCCCACGTTCATCATGATCTTGACCGGGGCCTCCGGCATGGTGTCCAGGCTGGTCTCCTGCAGGGTGTAATCCAGCAGCCCCTCGTAGACGAAGCCCGCCTCGCCTTCGGCGCAGGACACGGTGACCGGGGTTCCGTCCTTGAGGATCTGTGAGGCCTTGCCGGTACCCACGACGGCGGGGATCCCCAGTTCGCGGGCGATGATGGCCGCGTGGCAGGTGCGTCCGCCGCGGTCGGTGACGATGGCGGCGGCCTTCTTCATGATCGGTTCCCAGTCCGGGTCCGTCATGTTGGCCACCAGGACGTCGCCGGCCTGGAACGAGGCCATCTGGTCGATGGAGGTCAGCACGCGCACCTGGCCGGCGCCGATGCGCTGGCCGATGGCGCGGCCCTCGGCCAGGACGGCGGAACGCTCGGTGAGGGTGTAGCGCGAGATGGTGCCGGAGGCCTTGCGGGACTCCACGGTCTCGGGGCGGGCCTGCAGGATGTACAGTTCACCGTCCACGCCGTCCTTGCCCCATTCGATGTCCATGGGGCGCCCGTAGTGCGCCTCGATGGCCAGGGCGTGGCGGGCCAGCTCCTGGACCTCGTCATCGGTCAGGCTGAAGCGGCGCCGCAGGTCCTGCGGCACGGGAACGAAGTCCACGGTCCGGCCCACTTCATCGGAGTCCGTGTAGATCATCTGGACGGCTTTTTCGCCGAGCCCGCGCTTGAGGACGGCGGGCCGCCCGGCTGCCAGGGCAGGCTTGTGGACGTAGAACTCGTCAGGGTTCACGGCGCCCTGCACCACGGCTTCGCCGAGGCCGTAGGACGAGGTGATGAACACGGCGTCGTTGAAGCCCGATTCGGTGTCCATGGTGAACATCACGCCGGAAGCGCCGACGTCGGAACGGACCATGCGCTGGATGCCCGCCGAGAGTGCCACCTCGGAGTGGGTGAAGCCGTGGTGCACGCGGTAGGCGATGGCTCGGTCGTTGTACAGCGAGGCGAAGACGTCCTTGATGGCGAGCAGGACGTTGTCCACGCCGCGGATGTTCAGGAACGTCTCCTGCTGGCCTGCGAACGAGGCGTCGGGCAGGTCCTCGGCCGTGGCGCTGGAGCGGACCGCCCAGGACACGTCAGCGCCGTGGCTGCCGGTGAGGCGCTCATAGGCGGAGCGGATCTGCTCTTCGAAACCGTCAGGGTACGGGGTCTCCCGGATCAGGTCCCGGATCTGCTTCCCGGCCACCGTCAAAGCGGCCACGTCGCCGCTGTCCAGGTCTTCGAGGATGCTTTCAATCCGGGCATCGAGGCCCGTTCCGGCAAGGAATCTTCTGTAAGCGTCGGCTGTGGTTGCGAAACCGTCCGGTACTTTTACCCCTGCAGAGGCAAGGTTCCGGACCATTTCTCCGAGCGAGGCGTTCTTGCCGCCGACCTGGTCGAGGTCGGACAGGCCGAGGTCAGAAAACCAGAGAACGTCAGTCATAGGTGGTGTCCCTCCATTGGGCACGCGCTGACAAGCGCTGAGAAAAAGATGTGATGCAAGATTTGTCAGGAGTGCGCCAAAGAAGCAAACGGATGTGACTCACGCAACACCCGGGGAGCGTAATGAAGTGTCACCCAGGGAAGGGCACTTGCATGGGGGTTATCCCTTATGCCGCCGCCGGACCCACGCTGACCCGCTGGCCCGTCGCGGCCGACCGGGCCGCGGCGAGGGCCAGGGCGAGTGCGGCGCGGCCGTCGTGCAGCGAAGCAATCGGGATGGCCTCGCCCCGGGCCACCGCTACCAGATGCTCGATTTCCCTGCGGTAT
The DNA here is from genome assembly GCF_042731175.1 of Pseudarthrobacter sp. NPDC059871. Classification (NCBI taxonomy): domain Bacteria; kingdom Bacillati; phylum Actinomycetota; class Actinomycetes; order Micrococcales; family Micrococcaceae; genus Pseudarthrobacter; species Pseudarthrobacter sp. NPDC059871. The sequence continues at coordinate 70,481 of NZ_JBHWJV010000002.1, read as the reverse complement.
GCCGTCGCGTACCGGTCGCCGTACCACGGGGTGAAAGCGCCGCCGGTATTCGTCCCGCCGCGGCCGGATCCCAGGACCAGGGTTTCCGTGGCGTTCCTGACCGTCAGCGTCCCGCGCGGGCCGGCGGCTTCCAGCCTTTGGTCGTAGCCGGAGGCGTTGCTGCGGGAGTTGAGGATGGTTATCAGGGCACCGCTGCCTGTAGCGAGGGTCACCACCGCCCCGGAGGCGTCACCCAGCGCGGCAAGCTGCGGATCAGTCTCCTGGGTGGTCGCTTGGACGGAGACGATCCCGGGCACCAGGAACCGCGCCATATCCAGGTCATGGATCATCATGTCCCGGAAGAGGCCCCCGGAACCCGGGACGTACTCCAGTGGTGGTGGCGCGGGGTCGCGGCTGATGATGAGCAACTGCTCCACAGCACCGATCTCACCCGCGAGGATCCGCTCCCGGACAGCTGCGAAGGATGGATCGAACCGGCGGTTGAAGGCGACCACCACCCGGTCAGAGGCAGCCCCCACGGCGGCGATGCATTCATCCACCCGGCCCAAGTGGAGATCCACCGGTTTTTCCACCAGCACAGCCTTGCCGCCGTTGGCGGCCTGGACGATGTGGTCAACGTGAAATCGGTTGGGTGAGGCAATCACCACTGCATCGACGCCCGGGTGGCTGAAGGCATCGTTGACCTCCAGGCAGACGGCACCGTAGGCCGATGCAAGGCCGGCAGCGCCTGACCCGCCCGCTACAGCGGCCAGGCATGCACCGGGAGTTGAGGCGATGTTCCGGGCGTGGAGCGACGCCATCTTTCCCGATCCGATGAGTGCTATCCGGACCTTGCCCGCAATATTCAAGGGGACCTCCACAGGACAAAGCGGGGGTGCCATCCACTGGATGCCACCCCCGCAACCGTTGAAGTGGTTACTGGCTGACCAGCGAGGACCGGAGGGCCGCATCCGCGTCCCGCAGGACCTTCGCCGCGACCTGGAGCCCCTCGATCCGGCCGAGCGACACGTCCTCGTGTTCGATGTTCACCAGCATCTCCGGGTCCACCTCATGCAGGGCCCGCAGGAATTCGGTCCAATAGGCGGTGTCATGGCCGCGGCCCAGGGCTACGAAGTCCCAGGCAGAGTTCTTGGGCCATTCATTGGCCCACTCGTCCCCACCAAGGTTGGTGCGGTTTTCCTCAGGGGACAGCTTGCGGAAGCTGTTGTCCAGCACACCGTACAGGGCTGCGTTCTCCTTGTTGACCCGGACGTCCTTCGCCGCAGCCTGGAACACCAGCGGACCCAGTTCGCGGACCACGGCCACCGGGTCCATCTGCTGCCAGAAGAGGTGCGAGGCATCCAGCTCCACGCCCACGTGGGTGGCGCCGGTCAGCTCAGCCAGCTTCCGGACGTCCGCCGTGTTGAACACCAGGTTCTGCGGGTGCAGCTCCAGGGCCACCTTGACGTCCAGTTCCCGCGCCAGTTGGTCGATCTCCTTCCAGAAAGCCGCAGCGATCTCCCACTGGTACTCCAGGACGTCCAGCGCTGCGGAGTTCCACGCATTCACGATCCAGTTGGGAACGGTCGCACCGGGCTCCCCGCCGGGAAGCCCGGACATGGTGACCACACGGTTCTGGCCCAGGCGGTGCGCCAGCCGGATGGACCGGCGGATGTCCTCGGCGTGCTTCTCACCGATCTCGCGGTTGGGATGCAATGGATTGCCGTTGCAGTTCAACCCGGCAATGGACACCCCGGTGCCCTCGAACGTCGCCAGGTACTCGTCCCGGGCCGCATCGCTGGTCAGGATTTCGTCGATGTTGGGGATGTGCACCGGGGGCAGGAAACCGCCGGTGTTGATCTCAATCCCCGTCAGGCCCAGGTTGGCGATGACCTTAAGGGCTTCAGGCAGGTTACGGTCGTGCAGGATCGCGTTGTAGACGCCGAGTTTCATAATGACTCCTTAGGAAATATGGGTTGGTTCTGCGGCGCTGCCCTCACGGACCAGCGCGTCGGTGTTGCCTGTCTTAAATTCCTCTTCGAGTTCTTCGAGGGATTTTCCCTTGGTTTCGGGCATGTACACCTTGAGGAACACCAGCCCGGCCGCACCCAGCGCCACGAAGATAAAGAACGTCCCGGAGATGCCGATGAGGCTGACCAGCACTGGGAAGAACAGCCCGATGAGGAAGTTGACCATCCAGAGCGCGAAGACGCACACGCCCATCCCCGCGCCGCGGAGCGTCAGGGGGAACATCTCGGAAAGCATCAGCCAGGTCACAGGGCCGATGGAGCCCTGCATGAAGGCCAGGAACGTCGCCATCAGGCCCAGGAACAGCACCGCCCGGAGCATGCCCGGTTCGGTCACCAGGGACACGATGCCGATCAGGAGCAGTGACAGGGACGTGCCGGCGAGGCCGGTGATGAGCATGGGCCGCCGCCGGACCCTGCCGAGAAGGGCCATGCCGGTGGTGGCCGCCGCCACGGACACAGCACCGTTGGCGATGGTGGCCCACAGCGCCCCGGTGGTTCCGAAGCCGGCTTCCGACAGGATGGACGTGCTGTAGTACATGATGGCGTTGACTCCGCTGATTTGCTGGATCACTGCCATCCCCAGCCCCACAATCAGGATCCGTTTGGTCCAGGAGTGCGCAAGCAGTTCCCGCCATCCGCCTTTGCTGGAGTCGTAGTCCTCACGCGCCATCCGGATCACGTCGTCGAATTCGCGCTGCAGCTCGTTTGCGGGCCGGACCCGGCGCAGCACGTCGAAGGCTTCGTCGCCGCGCCCCCCGGCCGCCAGCCAGCGCGGCGATTCCGGCAGCACCAGCGTCCCAAACCACAGGACGACGGCGGGAAGGGTGGCCAGTGCCACCATCCACCGCCAGATGTGGTCGTCGCCGAAGAACGTCCCCAGCAAGGCATTCGACACGTAGGCGATCAGCTGGCCGGAGACGATCATCACCTCGTTCTGCGTGACGATACGGCCGCGGTCCTTGCTGGATGCCATCTCGGCGAGATATACGGGCACCGTCACCGACGCGCCGCCCACGCACAAGCCCAGGAGGAACCTGGCCACCACCAGGAGTTCAGTGGTGGGCGCGGCGGCCGCGGCCGCCGTCGTCGTAAAGAATGCGACGGCGAGCCAGCGAATGGTGCGCCGCCGGCCGTTCCGGTCCGAGAGGCGCCCGGTGTACATGGCCCCGAACGCCGCGCCAAGCAGGAGCGCAGACGTGACCAGCCCCTCCTGCAGCGGGTTCAACGACAGGTCGTCGCGCATGAACGGCAAGGCGCCGTTGATGACGCCGGTGTCGTAGCCGAAGAGCAGGCCGCCGAAGGTGGAGAAGAACGCGATCTTCCGCATGAACTTCCGTGGTGCGGCCGCGCCAGGGGTTTCTGTCCGGGCTGTCATCCGGTCACCCCGCTTACGCGAACGCCGGCTGCGGGATAGCGACGCTCCGGCCGCCCAGCTGCGCGGACTCGGTGACGGCGGCCAGGATCTCCATGTTGCGGACGCCTTCCTCGAAGGTGGCGCAGCGCGGCAGCGACTTCTCTGCCGGCAGTCCGGCCACTTCCTCAAGGAAAGCCCGGGCCTGGTAGCCGAACGCGTCATTCTGGCCGAAGCCCACGCTCGGCGCATCCATGGCCAGGCCGCCGGCGATGTAGGGGTGCTCTGGCCCGAGGACCACCTGGCGGTAGCCGTTTTGCGCGGATGCACCTTCGTTGAGGAACAGTCCGATCTCGGCCGGGCGGCGCTGGTCGAAGAGTGCGGCGCCGTTTTCGCAGAACACCTCGAACGTTAGGGTGTTCGCGTGGCCGGCGGCTACGCGGGACACGGCGAGGCTGCCCACGCCGGTGGTGAACTCCGCGGAGAAGGCTGCAACGTCGTCGTTCTCCACGGGTTCGAAGACGTCGCTGACGGCGGAGTGGTCATGCCCCATGACAGCCCCTAGGGGCAGCGGGCGCTGCGGGATGACGGTGCTCAGCTGGCCGCCGCTTACGGACTGGATGTCGCCGCAGAGGAATTCGGCCACGTAGGCAAGGTGGCTTCCGACGTCGGCCAGCGCGCCGCTGCCGGCACCGCCCTTGTAGCGCCAGCTCATGGGGGCTTCGGGGCTGCAGCCGTAGTCGGTCCAGTAGCGGCCGCTGAAGTGCAGGACCTTGCCCAGGGTGCCGGACCGGATGAGGTCTCGGATGTAGGCGATGCCCGGCGTGCGCCGGAACGTGAAGCCGATGCGGCCCAGCGAGGAAGCGTTGCGGGCGGCCTCGGCCATGGCCCGGGCGTCCTCCATGGTGTCGCTCAGCGGCTTCTCGCAGAGGACGTGCTTGCCGGCGGCCAGCAGGCCCTCGACAACCTCGCGGTGGAGCTTGTTGGCGATGACCACGCTGACCACGTCGATGTCGTCCGCCTCGGCAATGGCCTGCCAGGAGCTGTCGTGCCGGTCGTAGCCGAAGCGCTTGGCCGCGGCGGAACCGAATTCTGCGTTGACGTCCCCGATGGAGACGAGGCGGATCTCCGGCAGGTCCGGTGAGTAGAGGGTGGATGCGGTGCGGTAGGCCGCTGCGTGTGCCTTGCCCGCCATGCCGGCGCCGATGACTGCCACGCCCAGGGACTTGCTCATGTGTTTCTCCTTTGAAAACCTGCCCGAGCCGTGCCGCTCGGGTGCCGGGGGAAGCCGGAAAGTTGTACGCTGTTTGGAGCGCTCCATAAAACTGTAAGGACCACACTTTGTCCTGTCAATCCCCTATGGAGCCGTGATGGAATGGGATGATTGCACGGTGAAAGCTTCAACGGATTCAGCGTCCGCCCGGCCAACGATCTACGACGTCGCCCACCGGGCCGGCGTGTCCAAATCCCTGGTGTCGCTGGTCCTGCGCGGTTCGCCGAATGTCAGTGGCCCGCGGCGCGAGGCGGTGCAGGCCGCCATCGACGAACTGGGTTACAGGCCCAGCCGGGCAGCGAGCGCCCTGGCCGCAAACCGGACGCAGAGCATCGGCCTGCTCATCGACGACTTCCACAACCCGTGGTTCGTGGAAGTCCTCCGTGGTCTCCGTTCCGTGCTCGACCCGGCAGGCTGGAACGTCTCGGTGGCGGACCTCCAGCTTGAGGCGCTGTCCGGCCGCAACCCGCTGGACGGATTCCTGGCGATGCACGTGGACGGCCTGATCATCGCGGCGGAACCGCATGCGGCCCCGCCGCTGCGGAACCTGGATGTCCCTTTCGTGGTGGCCGGCGTACGCGAGATCGACTCCGGGCCTGCCGACGTGGTGGCCAGCGACGAGGTGCAGGGCGCGGGCCTCGCCGTGGAACATCTGGTGCAGCTGGGCCACCGCCGGATCGGCCACCTGAGCGGCACCGGCGGGTCCGCGAAGGCCCGCCTCGACGGCTATCTCCGATCCGTCCGGGCTGCGGGGCTGGAGCCCCTCGTGGTGGGTGAATCCGGGGACACCACCGAGGAGGCCGGCTACACGGCCGCGCGGGAGCTGTTTAGCGGACACGACGGCGTCACGGCCGTTTTCGCCGCCAACGACACCATGGCGCTCGGCGCCCTCGCCGCACTCAAGCAACACGGGCTGCGGACTCCGGAGGATGTCTCGGTGGTGGGCTACGACAACACCCCCCTGGCGGAATCGCGGTACCTGGACCTGACGTCCATCGACAGCCACAACGCATCGATCGGCACTGAAGCCGCCCGGGCCCTGTTGGGCCGGATCGCCGAACCCTCGGCCCCGCGGCGGCAGCTGCTGTTGGCGCCGTCGCTGATGGCACGGGGTTCAACGGCGGCTCCGCCGTCCTGACCGACCTTCTCCAGGCCCGGCGTCACCGCACGCGCCGCAGCCCGCCGTCGTACACGACGACGGCGGGCAGTTTAGGTACGGCGCCGTTCAGCCGGCAGCCTTGCCGGTAACGGAGGCCGTTTCGGCCTTGACCTCCTCAAGGGTGTCGCGGTGGCCGCCAAGGGACTCGAGCTCGTGGGCGAGCTCGGCCAGTTCAGCGCCGCCGGCCATCTGGGCGGTGAGCTCCTCGAGCGTGATGTCCTTCTTGTCGTAGTACCCGATGGAGCGCCCCCGCTTGAGAAGGAGGAACCTGTCTCCTACCGGGAAAGCGTGGTGCGGGTTGTGGGTAATGAAGATGACGCCCAGGCCGCGGTCGCGGGCCTGAAGGATGTAGCGGAGCACCACGCCGGACTGCTTGACGCCCAGGGCAGCCGTCGGCTCGTCCAGGATCAGCACCTTGGCGCCGAAGTGGACGGCCCGGGCAATCGCCACGCATTGGCGTTCGCCGCCGGACAACTGACCAATGGGCTGCTCGACGTCGCGCAGGTCGATGCCCATGTCCGCAAGTTCCTTCCTGGTGACCTCCTTCATCTTCTCGACGTCCATCCGCCGGAACGGACCCCTTCCGGTGGTGAGTTCTGAGCCGAGGAAGAAGTTGCGCCAGATGGGCATGAGGGCGACGACGGCGAGGTCCTGGTAGACGGCGGCGATGCCGGCGTCGAGGGCCTCGCGGGGTGAATTAAGCTTGCGCTCCTCACCCATGATGGAGAAGACGCCTTGGTCGTGCTGGTGCAGTCCGGCGATGATCTTGATCAGCGTTGACTTGCCGGCTCCGTTATCGCCCAGGACGCAGGTGACGCGTCCATTGTCCACGGCCATGGTGACGTCCCGGAGGGCGATGATGTTTCCATAGTGCTTGCCCACGCCGTCGAGCTGGAGCAGGTGCACGGCGCGATCGGTGAGCGGGTCGGTCTCGCCCTGGAGCAGGGTCTCGTTACTGATCCGCGCCCGTTTGCCGGCGGCCGGGGCGGTGCTGTGGTTTGTTTCGGCGGTCATGTCCCACTCCTACCTAAGGTCCGCGCGGCGTTTGACGATGAGGTTGACGATGGTGGCCAGCAGCAGCATCAGGCCCAGGAAGAACTTGAACCAGTCCGGATTCCATTGCGCGTACACGATGCCCTTGTTGGCCATACCGAAGATGAAGGCTCCAATCGCTCCGCCCACCGCCGAGCCGTAGCCTCCTGTAAGGAGGCAGCCACCTATGACGGCGGCGATGATGTAGAGGAACTCGTTACCCACGCCCTCACCGGACTGGACGGCGTCGAAGGCGAACAGGTTGTGCATACCCAGCACCCAGCCGCAGAAGCCGACCGCCATGAACAGGCCGATCTTGGTCCTGGTGACGGGGACGCCCACCGCACGGGCCGCGTTGGCGTCGCCCCCCACAGCGAAGATCCAGTTGCCCACGCGGGTGCGCAGCAGCACCCAGGACGCCACGGCCACCAGCACGATCCAGAAGAATACGGTGACCTTGATTTCGACGCCGGCCAGGGTCACCGAGGAGGCGAAGATGGCGCGGGCGGAGTCGAAGCCGTCCATGTCCGCAATGGACGGCGAAGAGACTCCGCCGCCGATGGCGCGGGTGAGGGCCAGGTTGAGACCGGTGAGCATCAGGAATGTGGCCAGGGTGACGATGAAGCTGGGCAGTTTGGTTTTCACCAGGATCCAGCCGTTGATGAAGCCGATGCCCAGCGAAACCGCCAGGGCCAGCAGCACGCCGACCCAGATGTTCATGCTGAAGTACCAGCTGAACAGGGAGGCCGTCAGCGCCGAACTGATGACGGCGACGCCGGTGGAGAGGTCGAATTCGCCGCCGATCATCAGCAGGGATACGCCCACGGCCATGATGCCGATGGTCGATGCGCCGTAGAGCACCGTGGCGAAGGCGTTGGGCTGCAGGAAGGTGCCGGAGACCGACGAAAAGAAGATGAAAAGGACTACGGCGCCCACCAGGGCACCCACCTCGGGACGGCCCAGGAGTTTCTGGAACGGATTGCGCCGCCCCACCCGCTCGTCAATGACCGGAGGTGCCGCCAATGCTGTCTGTGTCATGGGAATACTCCTAGCGGATGCCAGCGTCGGCAAACTTCTGCACGGACGCAACATTGGCTTTGTCCACGATGGTGGGACCGGTCAGTACCGGCTGGCCGCCGCCGATCAGGAAGCCGCCGCGCTTGAACTGCCACAGCGCGTCGATGGAACCGTACCCCTGAAGCCAGGGCTGCTGGTCCACAGTGAACAGCAGGGACCCGTCCGCGATCTTGCCGGCCAATTCCTTGTTCAGGTCAAAACTTGCCACCTTGGCCTTGCTGCCGGATTCCGTAACGGATTTCAGCAGCGTCAGCGTGATCGGGGCGCCCAGGCCGATAATGACGTCAGCATCCTTTGAAGCCTGCAGCTTGGCGGTGGACGTGGAGGCTACGGCCGTCATGTCCGACCCCGTGACGTAGAGGACCTCGGTGTCGGGGACCTTGGCCTTCACACCGGCGCACCGGCTTTCCAGGCCCACGTGGCCCTGGACCTGGATCACGCAGATGGGGTGGCTGAAGCCCTGGTCCGCAAGCTTCTGGCCCACGGCCTCGCCGGCCAGCTTGTCGTTGGAACCGAAGTGCGTGAAGGCACCGAGCTTCTGGGAAACGTTCTCGCCCGCGTTCAGGCTGACCACGGGGATTCCCGCGTCGGTGGCCTTCTTGATGGCGTCCTTGAGTGCCTCTGGCGTGGCCAGCGTAACCGCGATGCCATCCACCTTCTGGTTGATGGCCTGCTCGATCAACTGCGATTGCCTGCCGGCCTCCGGATCGTTGAGGTACTGCAGTTCCACATTGTCCTTGGCCGCAGCCTCCTCTGCGCCCTTGCGCACGATGTCCCAAAAGGTATCTCCTGACGGCGCGTGCGTGATCAGGGCGATCTTCATGCGCTCGGTGGCGGCCACCTGGCCGGCCGAGCCGTTTCCGGCGGTGTCAGGGGCGCGTCCGCCGCTGCTTGAGCAGGCCGTGAGGGCCAGCATGGGAATGGCGACGGCGGCAACGGCGGCGCGTTGCCAGGAAAACTTCTTCACGGGTGATCTCCTTCGATCATCTGATGCGTAAGCCCGCCGGGATGGGCGGGGTTTGCCCGGGCCCGGCGTGCGTGACGTGCCCCACATTTGGAGCGCTCCATGAAAGAATAGGAAGAAGAAGTTTGTCCTGTCAATAGGTGTCAGGTCCGTTAGGGAACCCCGACCTCGACGGTACTTCCGGCCAGCGCGCTCTCCCGGGCCGCGTCAAGGACCTGCAGCGTCCGGATGGCCTCCCTGGCAGGCACCGGCGCCGGGCCGCCGTCGCGGGTGGCTTTCGCGAAGGCGCCGTACAGGTCGTGCCAGCGGCCCTGCAGTGAGGGGATGCGGTGCCGCCCCGAAGCGGTGGAAAGGATGGGCCAATGGTCATGGTCTTCGTACCCCCATTCCTCCGGCATGGCCGCGGGTCGCAGTCCGGACAGGACGGCGGCCGCCTGGACATCCGAGGCGAGGGACAGGTAGCTTCCCTTGCTGCCGTAGGCACGGAGTTCCCTCGCCTCCGCATGATTGGCCTTGCTGGCCTCCGCGTAGGACCGCGCGCCGCTGGTGTGGACCAGGTCGAGGGTGAAGCCAGCATCTGTGCAGCCGGAATCCGTCTCCACCCAGTCCACGTGTGCATTGACAGACTGCACAGGGCCAAGAAGCCAGATCAACTGGTCCACCAGGTGGCTCCCGAGATCAAGCAGCAAGCCGTCCGCGGCTCCGGCCGTGAGGGAGCCGGGATTGTGCTGGTCCATCCTTGAGTAGACCCGCCAGAGCTCGCCCAATCGGCCTTCCGAGAGCACTCCGGCAAGCGTCCGGGCATCCGCATCCCAGCGCCGGTTGTGGTAGGCGCTGAGCACTACGCCAGCTCTGTCCGCGGCAGCGGCAAGCTCGCGGCCCTCGGCTGCCGACGGCGCGAACGGCTTGTCCACCATGACGTGCAGGCCTGCCGCAATGGCTTGGAACGCCAGCTCAGGATGGGTGCCCGGCGGCGTGGTGATGGTGACCGCGTCAACGCCGGCGGCGACCATGTCAGCCAGCGACCCGAACACCGGCACACCGGGCCAGTCCGCTGCCACCTCAGCGGTGCGCTCCGTCGAGCGGGTCACCACACCTGCGAGGGTGATGCCCTGTGCGGCCTCGATGAACGGGGTATGGAAATTCCTGCCGCCCGTCCCGTAGCCGACGACGCCAATACGTAGATCACTCACTTCATGCCCTCCAAAACTCCTGCAGAATGCATTCATTATGGAGCGCTCCAATAGGGCGCCGCCAAATATTTCACGTCAAGTCCGCAGGATGGGCACGCAGTCCGGCGCTGGCGCTCAAATGATCAGCGCTCCGGGGGGAAGCAGGGCAACCCACGGCCCGGCCGGTCCCCCGCGGCCGGCAAGGGCTAGGCTGCGAGCCGCGTGTCCGCCGCTGTGGGAACGGAACCCACCACGGGCAGCGACCCGGTAAGGGCCTCAACAGCCTCGACGACGGCCATCTGGCCGGTGGAATCGGGAACGCCCGGATACTGCACGTGCGCTTCAGCGGGCTGGGCCGAGGCCTCCACCTCACGCATCCGCACAAGCGCTACTGCCGAGATGAGGAACCAGGCCACGTTGGTGACTACGGAAGGCCAGGCTCCGTGCAGGGTGCCGTTGATGATGAAGGCCACGGAGCCGAAAAGGTTTGCCGTCTGGAAGCCCTTGCCCGCCTTCAGCCAGCCCATGGAAACAGAAAGGTAAGCACTGAGAATCGCAACTGCGCCTGCCCAGCCGGCGAGTTCCCACAGCAGTTCCATGACGTCCTTTCGAGGGTCCCCGCGCAGAATCCAGGCAGGGCTTATGAGGGGGTAAAACGGGGGTTGTTTTGCCGGCCACTGGGTTCCTCAAGCCGTGTTCGGGCGAGGACCTCATGCTGGCCGGCGGGATAATCATACCCCGCACCCGAGGGCCAATTTGCCACTCCGGCAGGGCCCCGGCTATGGACAACATCGGTGCCGCGTAGCACCATCTGAGAGTGACCTCCGCTCCTGCTGATCCGTACCTTCGCGAACTCACCGGGTTGAGGCGCGTCAAGGACCGGATGGACCGGGAGTACGCCCAGCCGCTGGACGTCGAATCGCTCGCCAGGGACGTCTACATGTCCGCCGGGCACTTCAGCCGCCGCTTCAAGCTCGCCTACGGTGAATCGCCCTACAGCTACCTCATGACCCGGCGCATCGAACGCGCCATGGCACTGCTCCGCAAAGGCGATCTGAGCGTCACCGAGGTGTGCTTCGCCGTCGGCTGCTCCTCGCTGGGCACCTTCAGCACCCGCTTCAGCGAACTGGTGGGGATGCCTCCCAGCGTCTATAAACAGCAGGCGGAACGCTCGACGGCCGGCATCCCCGCGTGCGTGGAAAAACAGGTCACCAGACCGGTCAGGAATCGAGAAGCGCCCGCGGTTGAGGCGTTACTAGCATGACTTCCATGGACATCAACATTTCCTCAACCTTCCTTCCCGCCACCGATCCCGACGCCTCCCTGGCCTTCTACCGCGACGCGCTCGGCTTCGAAATCCGCAACGACGTGGGCCGCGGCACCATGCGCTGGATCACCGTGGGCCCCGCAGGCCAGAAGGACGTCTCCATCGTCCTGCACCCGCCGGCCGTGGACCCCGGCATCACCGAGGACGAACGCCGCACCATCGCCGAAATGATGGCCAAGGGCACCTACGCCACCATCGTCCTCTCCTCCCCCGACGTGGACGCCGCGTTCGCCAAGGTGGAGGCGAGCGGTGCCGACGTGGTCCAGGAACCCATAGACCAGCCCTACGGCATCCGGGACTGCGCCTTCCGCGACCCCGCCGGAAACACCGTCCGCATCAACCAGCAGCCGTAGGCTGATTACCAACGACGGCGGAGGGAGGCTGCCCGCGCAGCCTCCCTTCAGCGCCGCCCAACGAGATGGAGGCTCGATGAGCACGGATACCGGCACCGACAACCGGGCGGCGGCAGCGCATGTCGCGGACAGCCACGACCTGATCAGCGTGCAGGGCGCACGGGAGAACAACCTCAAGGACGTCAGCCTGGAACTGCCCAAGCGGCGGCTGACGGTGTTCACCGGTGTATCCGGCTCCGGCAAGAGCTCGCTGGTGTTCGCCACCATCGCCGCCGAATCGCAGCGGATGATCAACGAAACCTACAGCGCGTTCGTGCAGGGCTTCATGCCCAGCCTGGCCCGCCCGGACGTGGACCGGCTGGAGGGGCTGACCACGGCGATCATCGTGGACCAGGAGCGGATGGGCGCCAACCCGCGTTCCACCGTGGGCACCGCCACCGACGCCAACGCCATGCTGCGGATCCTGTTCAGCCGCCTGGGCCAGCCCTACGTGGGCCCGCCCACCGCATTCTCCTTCAACGTGCCCACCCGCAAGGCCAGCGGTGTGATGAGCACAGAAAAAGGCGGCCGGGTGGAGAAAAGCATCGTCCAGCAGGCCACCTACCTGGGCGGCATGTGCCCCCGCTGCGAAGGCATGGGCAACGTCAGCGACATCGACCGGACCGCGCTGTACGACGATTCCAAGACCCTCGCCGACGGCGCCCTGACCGTTCCGGGCTACTCGATGGACGGCTGGTACGGCCGCCTGTTCGAGGGCATGGGCCTGCCCATGGACAAGCCGATCGCCAAGTTCACCGCGAAGCAGTTGGACACGATGCTGTTCGCCGAGCCCACCAAGATCAAGGTGGAGGGCGTCAACCTCACGTTCGAGGGCATCATCCCCAAGATCCAGAAGTCCATGCTGTCCAAGGACGTGGAGGCCATGCAACCGCACGTCCGGCGCTTCGTGGAACGCGCCGTCACGTTCGCCGTCTGCCCCGAATGCAAGGGCACCCGGCTCACGCCCGAGGCCCTGGGGTCCAAGATCAAGGGCAAGAGCATTGCCGACCTGTGCACCATGCAGATCAGCGACCTCGCCGAATGGGTGCGGGACCTGGACGAACCCTCCGTCCGGCCGCTGCTCACCGGGCTCCGGGACCTGCTGGAGTCCTTCACGGAAATTGGCCTGGGCTACCTTTCGCTGGACCGGCCGGCCGGCACGCTGTCCGGCGGCGAGGCGCAGCGCACCAAGATGATCCGCCACCTGGGCTCCTCGCTCACCGACGTCACCTACGTTTTCGACGAGCCCACCATCGGTCTGCATCCGCACGACATCGAGCGGATGAACAATCTCCTGCTGCAGCTGCGGGACAAAGGCAACACCGTCCTGGTGGTGGAGCACAAACCGGAGACGATCGCCATCGCGGACCACGTCGTCGACCTCGGCCCCCTGGCGGGCACCGGCGGCGGCGAGATTGTTTACGAGGGCGACGTCGACGGGCTGCGTTCCAGCGACACCGTCACCGGCCGGCACCTGGACGACCGCGCCCGGATCAAGGACGCGGTCCGGGCCGCCACCGGGGCACTGGAGGTGCGCGGCGCGTCCACGAACAACCTGAAGAACGTGGACATCGACGTCCCGCTGGGCGTGCTGTGCGTGGTGACGGGCGTGGCCGGGTCCGGCAAGAGCTCCCTCATCCACGGCTCACTGGCCAAGCGCGAGGGCGTGCTGGTCATTGACCAGGGTGCCATCAAGGGCTCTCGGCGCAGCAACCCCGCCACGTACACCGGGCTCCTGGAGCCGGTGCGCAAGGCGTTCGCCAAGGCCAACGGCGTCAAGCCGGCCCTGTTCAGCGCCAACTCCGAAGGCGCCTGCCCCACCTGCAACGGCGCTGGCGTGATTTTCACCGAGCTCGGCGTGATGGCCACGGTGGAGTCCACCTGCGAGGACTGCGAGGGCCGCCGCTTCCAGGCTGCCGTGCTGGAATACACGCTGGGCGGCAGCAGCATCGCCGACGTGTTCGACATGTCCGTGGACGCGGCGCTGCAGTACTTTGCCGAGGGTGAGGCCAAAACCCCGGCCGCGCACAAGATCCTGGAACGGCTCGCGGACGTGGGCCTGGGCTACATCACCCTCGGCCAGCCGCTCACCACCCTGTCCGGCGGCGAGCGCCAGCGGCTGAAGCTGGCCACGCAGATGGCGGAGAAGGGCGACGTCTACATCCTGGACGAGCCCACCACCGGCCTGCACCTGGCCGACGTGGAGCAGCTCCTGGGCCTGCTGGACCGGCTGGTGAAGTCAGGCAAGTCGGTGATCGTGATCGAGCACCACCAGGCGGTCATGGCGCATGCGGACTGGATCATCGACATTGGGCCCGGGGCCGGGCACGACGGCGGCACGGTGGTGTTCGAGGGCACGCCGGCTGACCTGGTGGCGGCCCGGTCCACGCTCACCGGGCAGCACTTGGCGGCGTACGTCGGGGCTTAAAGCCGTCCGGGTCCCTAGAGCCGCCCGAGGAAGGCGACCGTGGCGGCGGCGATCTGTTCCTGCGCGGCCTCGCGGCTGAGGCCGGGGTCGCCGTCGCCGGGCTGCGCACCGTAGTCGCCGAAGAAGGCGTGCACGCCGCCCTGGATGGCGGCGAACTCCGTGTCCGCGGGCAGCAGCTCGGTGGAGGCATCGATCTTCGCCGGGGTGCTGAGGCCGTCCTTGGTCCCCGAAACGGACAGGGCCTGCAGCCCTGGCCGGCCGCGGAGGGAGTCCAGCGGGTAGGAGGCGTAAAGCACCAGGCCCCTGACGTCGTCGCTGTCCCCGGCAAACGACGACGCTGCAACGCCGCCGAGCGAGTGGCCGCCTACTGCCCAGGTGGTGATGTCCGGGTTGGCGTCCATGGCGCTGCGGGCCTGGTTGGCATCCAGCAGGCTGAGCCCCAGTGGCTCCTTCAGGATGACCACCCGGAACCCTGCGCCGACGGCCGGGGCCAGGATGTCCTGGTAGGCCCGCGCATCTACCCGCGCGCCCGGGTAGAAGACCAAACCCTTGGTGGGTGCGCGGCCGCCGTCGGGCGTCATGGTGATGGTGGTGGTCGTTTCGGTGACGATCAGGTCAGATTTGGGACCGGCCTCGGCCGCCACACCCGGCTGGTAGGCGAAGGGGTTGAGCCAGGCCAGCGCCGCCACCAGCGCCAGGACGGCGATCCGCCCGGCCCAGGCGCCAATGGCCCGCACCAGCGACCGGGGATGGGGCGTGTCCCGCCGCCGCCAGAGGAAGACCGCCCAGGCCACTCCGACGACGGCCGCCGCGATCAGCAGTCCGGGCAGCAGCGGGTGCCCGGCCAGGACAGCCGGATTCGCCACCAGCATCCAGGCCGGAACCGCGATGAGTGCGGCAGTGCAGGCGGCCGACATCCAGTAGATCGCGGTCCGGCGCCTAGGGCGCACGGTGGCTGTGGCGGCAGCGGAAGAGGAGTCCATGGTTCCTGATCATTCCACTCATTCCATCGGCGCACCCGGTTTCGGCGCGAGCACCTCGTTTGCAGGGAACGCGGGCTTACGGTGGGGGTATGGGCGAGAACTTCCGGTACGACGTCGAAATCCTGCACCTGCTGGTGTCCCCCGCGCACGCCTACTTCGGCCGGGCCCGGGACGGCGCCGCGGACGTCCCCACCTCGGATGTGGACGTCGCCGAGGTGGTGGCTGGCAAAGGCATCGTGGGTGACAGATTCTTCGGCAAGGCCGCCCACATGGACGCTGCGGTGACCCTGTTCGCCGTCGAATCCCTTGAGGCCATCGCGGCCGAACTGGGAGCTGAACCCTTCAATCCCCTGCTGACCCGCCGGAACGTGGTGCTCCGCGGGGCGCACCTGCCTCCACTCCTGGGGCAGGACTTCACACTGGAATCAGGCGGGTCCTCTGTTTCCCTCTTTGGCGGCCGGCACGCGCAGCCCTGCGCCTGGATGAACGAGATGCTGGCTCCCGGGGCGCATCCGGCCATGCGGGGGCGCGGCGGCATCCGCTGCCGCGCAGTCTCCGGCGGCCTGCTGCACCGCGGCCCGGCCGTGCTGGTCAGCCCCGTTCCGCTGGATCCGGCCCAGGCCGGGGAAGCCAGCGTCCTCCGCCCGTCCCGGCTGCCCTAATCCCCGCCTAGTAGCCGATCCCCCATTTGACTTGCATTGTTTTGTTGAGGGTTTTAGGTTGAGCCGGGCCTGGGCTCATGACGCCCAGCGACAAAAATAGTTCGGGGAAAGTCCGATGAATTTGGGGGACTAATTCATGAAGTTTAGAAGCATGGTGACCGCTGGCCTGGGTTCCTTGCCGTGTTTGCCCCGCCACGTGGGCAGCTTTCTGGGCCTGATATGAACCGGGACGAAACAACGATGTCGACCAAATCGAAGTACTGGCTAACCCTTAGCGGCCTCCTGGCCGCGGTGGTCTTAACCGTGGGGCTGGCGTCGGTCCCGCTGGTTTTTGTCCTCGGCGGGGCGCTAATGATCGGCTTCTTGGCCGCAGGAGTGCTGTATGGCCAATTCCAAAAGGACGCCGTCCGGAGCGGTACCCTGGCCGCGCCCTTTCCACTTCTCTTAGCAATAGTTGCGTTCAACGTTGCGCTCCTGCTTCGAGGCAGCGAACTGGCGCTCTTTCTGGTCCCGGTCCTGGCAGCTGCCCTGTTTGCCATCTGCTATCTGTGGTCCATCAAACATGGACCCTACGCCCCGCCACGTTCTTCCGAACCGGGCCTCTCAGGCTTCGCTACCCATCACCGCACGCCGGACGGTGGCTGATCTTTAGCGCATCCCCTCCTGCCTTCCACGGTGATTACAAATCCGTAGAGTCATTAACTGATTGAAGAATCTTATTTACAAGTTTGTCATACCGGTATAAGTTCTCTCCAGCGGACCACCCATCGGGTCCGCGTCACCCGAACCTACCGAGGACAGCTATGACATCAACCAGGACTCTGGCCACAAGCCTCATGAGCCTCACCACCGCAGCACTGTTCGCTTTCTGCTCAGCAGGCCAGGCAACGGCAGCGCCCGCATCGCCGGACAACAAGGATGTTGCCGGCGTCAGCAGCACTGCCGTCACGGACACCAGCGGAGCCGACTACTGGACGCCGGAACGCATGCGCTCCGCCATCCCCGCGGACGTCCTCGCGAAGAAGGCCGTGGACCGGCAGAAGGCCAACCCGGCAGTCCTCCCGGAACAGGCCAAGGGCCCGGAGGCCAAGATCCAGGGCTCCGCACCCCAGATCCAGACCAAGGCGAACGCCAGCGAAACCCCCGTGTCCCACATCGGCAAGGTGTTCTTCACCCTCGGCGGCACCAACTACGTTTGCTCGGCCAACTCGGTCGTGTCCACAAACCGCAACACCGTATCCACCGCCGGCCACTGCCTCAACGAAGGCCCCGGAGCCTTCGCCACCAAGTTCACGTTCGTCCCCGCCTACCTCAATGGCGCCGCACCCTACGGAAAGTGGACTGCCAAGGCGCTCTACGCCCCCACCCAGTGGAGCTCGTCCGGCAGCATGCAGTACGACACGGGCTTTGCCGTGATGAGCCAGCTCAACGGCCGCAACCTGGCCGACGTCGTCGGAGCCTCCGGCGTCAGCTTCAACGCCGCCCGCGGCCTCGCCTACAAGGCCTTCGGCTACCCGGCAGCCTCACCGTTTAATGGCGAATCACTGAAGAGCTGCTCCGGTACCGCCACCAACGATCCCTACAGCCCCGAGTTCAACACCCAGGGAATTCCCTGCAACATGACCGGCGGCTCCTCAGGCGGACCGTGGTTCATCGGCACCAGCTCCAGCGGCTACCAGAACTCGGTCAACAGCTACGGCTACGGCACCAACTCCACCAAGATGTACGGACCGTACTGGGGTTCAGTGATCCAGCAGGCGTACAACTCCGCATCCTCAGCCTCCTAAGGGAAAGCGGCGGGTCCCGGCCTCTTCCGGGACCCGCCGCTGTGCACTACCGTAGCGACCACGGGCGGGGTTTTCCCGGCCTGGATCCGGCGGCAGCGTGGGCCGGGTAGTCACCGCATGGTTTGTTCAAGCAAAGGATGACAATGGCCGTTTCAATTGAGCTTGGCAAGAAACTCGATAAAGAGTTCGAAAACCTTTCCCTCGAGGAGATCCTGGATGCACCTCCGTCGGCCCTTGCCGGCCTGACGGAAAAACACGCCGAACTCCTTGCCGGCCTGGGCATCAAGACAATCCGTGACCTGGGCAGCAACAAGTATTTTGCAGTGGCCGGCGTCCTGGTGGCGCTGTCCAACCACACCGGCTAGTCCCGGAACTCATTCCTGAGTGAGCCCGGAAAGGTCCGGCCGGTGGTCACCACCGGCCGGACCTTTTTGTGCCAGCTTCCGGGGACGGACGACGGCGTCACGCACGGCACGCTTTCGCCCCGCCTCAGGTGGGGAAGCCCCGCAAACCCGGAGCTCCGGCGTCGTGCGTTTCGCAAAAGCATGCCCGGCGTGACGGCCTCTGTTGTGGCGGTTGCCGGCAATGCGCTGCGCACGGGTCAGTCGAGCTTGACCCCGCGAAGCAGCACCATTGTTCCGCCCACCACCACCGCGGAGGCGAGGAACACGCCTGCAGCCCCAAGGCCTGCCGCGACGACGCCGATGGCGCTGGGCAGCACCACCTGCCCCACGCGGTTCCCGGCGACGCGGAGGGCGAGCGCCCGCCCGCGCTGCCCGGCCGGAGCCTGGGCCGACAGCCACGACATGGTGAGCGGCTGGCCGATGCCGAGGCCCAACCCGAGCACAGCCATCACCACGAACAGCAGCCACGCGGGCATGGGAATGGCCGCGGCAGCCAGGGCGGCAGTGGACAACGCCAGGCTGGTGACCAGCAGCCGCATGCGGCCGATCCTTCGTGACACCCGGCCCAGCAGGAGCCTGGAGACCATGGAGAACACGGCGCGGACCGTGAGCATCGCCCCCACGGTGGCCGCGGTGAGGCCGCGGTCCGCTCCCAGTGCGGGGAGGTAGACCATGGTCAGGTCCACCACGGCGAGGACCGTGGCGCTGGTGGCCAGTGCGCGGGCCACGCCGGGGGTTTTGAGGAGTGAGATGGCGCTGCCCTTGGCTGCGCCGGCGTCGCCGGTTTTCTTCCGGCCGCCGCTGACCTCGGCCGAAACCATGAACGTGGTAGCGAAAAGCACCGCGCTCATGCAGACGGCGAGGAGGAAGATCATGTGGGTGTCCGGGTGGACCGAGTTGCCGCCCACCAGGGAAATCGCCAGCGGCCCCAGGGCCTGGCCCAGCGAGGCGGCGAACGTCAGGTATCCGAAGGCGGAATCCATCCGGCTTGCGGCGGCGTTGTTGGCCACCACCGCCTGTTGCCCCACCACGCAGGCCAGCTGCCCGGCGCCCAGGAAGGCGGTGCCGATGACCAGGGCGGTGATGGATGAACTCCAGAACAGCAGGAACGCTGAGCAGGCGAGCACGACGCCGGACCCGATCGCCATGAGCCGGCGCTCACCCAGGCGGTCCACCAGGCCGCCCGTGGGAACAGCGAGGAGAAGGGGAAAGACGGCGTAGCTCGCGGCCAGGAGTCCCAGGGCGAAGCCTGGAACGTCAAGCTCCAACGCACGGTAGGTGGCGGCCGGCCGCACCAGGAACGTGACGGCCTGGATCAGGGCTGAGTGCAGGAGCAGGGCGGTGGCCGAGCGCCGGCCGAGTTCGCCGATCACGAGCCGGCTCCGTTCTTGCCGGAGATGGCACGGACGGCGGCGTCGCGTGCGCCCATCACATGGTCGAAGGCCACTTTGGCTGCCCGGTCCGGGTCGCCGGCGGCGATCGCTTCCACCAGGGCCCGGTGCTGCGCCAGTGCCTGGTCCCGCCGCCTTTGGGTGCTGTTGGTGTAGTGCCGGTAGCGCTCCATCTGGCTGGCCACCTGGTCGTGGAACCGCCCGGCCCAGGAATTGCCGGCGATGAGGGCGATCCGGGAGTGCAGTGCCATGCCGTGCTGCATGGCGTCATCGGCAAACTCCACCAGCGCGGCGTTCCGTGCCAGGATCCCACGGAGGTGGTCGAGGTCCGCGGGTGTCGCCTTCAGGCAGGCATTCCGTGCCATGAGGGACTCCACGGCCGCGCGGACCTCGTACAGCTCCGAGATCTCTGCCTCGTCCAGCACCGGGACCACCACGCCCCCGGTGGGTTGCTGCTCCAGGAGGTTCTCCGAAATCAACCGTCGTATGGCTTCGCGCAGCGGCGTCCGGCTCACCTGCAGCTCGGTGGCCATTGCCGGTTCGTAGATTCGCTCACCGGGCTTCAGGTCGAGGCTGAGGATGCGCCGCTTCAGTTCGGCGTAGACAACGTGGGCGCCCGTGTTCCGGGCAGGAATAGCTGGCATGGGTGGAACCTCCACCAACAGCATACTTGTATACAACTATGCACAGGAGCTTTTGCGGGCAGCATCACCCGGGTAATGCGGCCGCGCGGAGCGGCAGCACGCAAAAGGAGGGGACAGCACGCGCTGTCCCCTCCTATGTGGCTAACCCGGCTGTGGCAAACCCTGCGCCCCGGCTGTCAGGCCGCTTAGGCCTTGTGGGCCTCCAGGTCCTCCAGCGACTTTCCCTTGGTGTCCGAGGACATGAGGGTGGCCACGGTGGCCACCAGGCAGATGACGAAGGTGGCCAGCCCGATGATCAGCGGCACGTTGGCGGTACCCGGAGGGGCGATGGCCGTAAAGATGCTGGGGAAGAAGGAGGCGATCATCAGGCCGATGTTCTGCGAGACGGCAAACCCGGTGACGCGGATCCGCATGGGGAACTGCTCCTGGAAGAATGTGGCGAAGGTGGCGTTCCACATCTGGAAGAAGATGCCCTGCACGATCACCACGGCGACGAAGACCAGCGGGAGGCTGCCCTGTTCAATCGCCCACAGGTAACCGCCCACCATCACACCGCCCAGCAGCCCGCCGCCTGCCATCAGTGTGCGTCGGCCGATCCGGTCGGACAGGGCACCGAAGAGCGGAATGGTGGCGACGGCGGCGATGTTGGCCACCAGCGTGACCCACAGGAACTCACTGCTGGAGAACCCGTTGCCGTAGCCCTTCTGGGTGGCGTAGGAGACGCCGAAGATCAGGGTGGCCATGCCGATGACATTGGCGAAGGTCATCAGGATGCACCGCACCATGGCGCCGGGCCTGGTGCGCAGGAGTTCCACCAGCGGGAAGCGCTGCTTCTGCGCCGCCTCACCGGAGCTCGCAGCATACGCGGGCGGTTCCTGGACCCGGCGGCGGATGAAGTAGCCGGCAAGGATCACCACGGCGCTCAGGAGGAACGGGATGCGCCAGCCCCAGGACGCGAACTGCTCCGCCGGGAGGGCTGCGGAGAGCGGGAGCAGGACGGCTGTGGCCAGGATGGAGCCCACCTGGGTGCCCTGCAGGCTGAAGCTGGCGAAGAAGCCGCGCCTGGCGTCCGGCGAGTGCTCAACGATCATCGCGCTGGCGCCGCCCAGTTCACCGGCCACGGCGAAGCCCTGGATCAGGCGGAGGACCACCAGCAGGGCCGGAGCCAGGAGGCCCACCTGTCCGTAGGTGGGGAGGAGGCCGACGGCGAAGGTGGCGAAACCCATGAGCAGCATCGCGAAGACCAGTACGCTCTTGCGGCCCTTCCGGTCACCGTAGGCACCGAGGACGACGGCGCCGATAGGCCGGGACACATAGCCCACCGCGTAAGTGGCCAGCGAGGCGATGATACCGACGGTGGGGTTTTCCGATGGGAAGAAGATGGTGGGGAATACCAGGGTGGCGGCCAGCGAGTACAGCGCAAAGTCGTAGTACTCCAGGGCGCTTCCGATCCAGCCGCTCATCGCAGCCTTCCTGGGATCCCGGGGACCGGTTCCTGCCGCCCCGCTGGTGCGGACGGCGCCGGTGGTGGCGGCGCTGCTGTGGGTAGTGCTCATGTGCTTGTCCTTCGACTCCATTGGCAAAGAACCGGCATCGCCGGCGCTTTGAATCGATTCACAATCTTAGGACGTGACCCCCGTTACGTCAACGGGCAAGCGCTATCCCGCCGTGTAGGCCTCGCGCGCCAGGCGGATGAAATCAGCCACCGCGGGCGAAGGGTCATCCCGCCAGGAGGCCAGGAAAACCTCAATCCGCGGGGCGTCGCGCACCGGGCGGTAAGCGATGCCCGGCCGGGGATTCTGTGCGGTGGTTGCCTCGGACGACATCCCCAGTGCCTTTCCCGTGGAAATCAGCGTCAGCCACTCGTCCACGCCCTGGACCAGACGGAACCCGGCCGGGCGGGATCCCTCAGGCCAGAGCTCTTCGCTGGTGGTTCCGGTGCGGCGGTCGACGGCGATGGTCCGGTCCGCGAAGTCGGCCATCCGCAGGGACCGCCTTCGGGAGAGCGGATCGCCGCTGGCCACCGCGGCGTACCGCGCCTCGGTTCCGATCGGCGTCGACGTATAGCGGGCGTCGGCAGTGGAACGGCGCAGGACGGCGATATCGGCCGACCCGTCGGCAAGGCCGCCGGACGGGGCACTGGACTGGACCCACACCAGGGATACCTCCGGATGGATCTCCTCCCACTGGCGCTGCAGCGCAATGGTGCGGCGGCCCAGCGCGGACCAGGCGTAGCTCACCCGCAGTTCGCTGCCGTGGTCGCGGGCCTCCCGCTCCAACAGGGCCAGTTCGTCGAGGACATTGCGGGCATGGGCAATGATGCGCACGCCCACCGGCGTCGGGGTGAAGCTGCGGGTGGTCCGCTGCAGGATGCGAAGCCCCAGGGCGTGCTCCAGCGCCGCAATGGAACGCGAGACGGCGGCCTGCGAGGTCCCGAGTTCGATGGCGGCGTCCGTGAAGGTTTCGGCGTCCACGACGGCCACGAGAGCGCGGAGATAGCGCAGCTCAACATTCATACGCTCATCGTATAGAAGGCACGGCGGATGCATTTCTTGTGGCACCCGCGGCAGCCGGACACTGTGGGGATGGACGCTTCTTTGCTGCACGGTGCGGGGAAGACCCGCGGCGCGACGGGCACCCCGGGTGGGCCGCCGTCGTCGTTGGTGCGTGGCCTGCTGACCATGACCGGGGCTGGGCTCAGCAACCAGTTGGGCGCCGGAATCGGCGCGCACGCGTTCCCGGTGATCGGACCGGCGGGGGTGGTGGCCGTGCGCCAGCTCGTGGCAGCGGCCGTTTTGCTTCCCGCGGCCCGGCCGCCGTTCCACCGCTTTACGTGGCGGCAGTGGTGGCCTGTCCTCCTGCTGGGTGCGGCCACGGCCCTGATGAACATCTGCCTGTACATGGCCATCGACAGGATCGGGCTGGGGCTGGCGGTCACCCTGGAATTCCTGGGGCCGCTGGCGGTGGCGCTGCTGTCCTCGCGGAGCCGCTGGGACCTGCTGTGCGGGATTGGCGCCGGTGTGGGCGTGTACGTCCTGGTGATGCCCGTGCCCGCGAGCGACCTCGCCGGCATCCTCATTGGCCTGGGCGGCGCCGCGGGCTGGGCGGCCTATATCCTTTTGAACCGCGTGGCCGGCCAGCGGCTCCCCGGCCTGCAGGCCCCGGCGGCAGCCAGCCTGGTTTCGCTGGCGCTCTACGTGCCGGTGGCCCTCCACCTGCTTGCCAGCGGCAGCTTCACCGGACAAGCCCTGATGTATGCCGCCGCGGCCGGAATCCTGTGCTCAGTGGTTCCGTACGCTGCCGACCTGATCGCCCTCCGGTTCGTTCCTGCCGGATTTTTCGGTGTGTTCATGAGCATCAACCCCATCCTCGCGGCACTCTCCGGAATGGTGGTGCTGGGCCAGGTGCTGGTGCTCCACGAGTGGCTGGGCATCGCCCTGGTTGTCGCGGCGAATGCCACGGCGATCTGGCTCGCGGGACGTCGGCGGCGGACGCCCGGGCGGACCGGGCAGGTGGTCAGTTCACCGCGGAGCTGACGCTCACAGCATGGCGGTGGCGTTGGCCGGCGAGCCCGTTCCCCCGGTGATGTTAAGCGGTTTGATGCTGATGAAGGCATCCCACCGGCCGGTACTGCGCATATGCCGCGCCAGCGGGCCCAGCCGCCACAGCTCGCCCAGGGGCATGCCCAGCTTGGCCAGGAGTTGCTGGTGCATCATGCCGTGGTCGTTGGGGGCTGAGTTCCTGTACGGGCTGTCCGGAACCGCGGGAAGGCATTCGAGGGCGAAGTTGTCCGCCGCGAGCAGGGCCAGGCGCTGGTCCCAGGCCCACGCCACGAAGTCCTGCGACTGGGCGATGCCCGTGGCCTTCCTGCTGTCGCGCACCTGCTCCTTCTCCGCCGTCGGCAGGTCCAGGAACCATTCGCACCATCCCGTGTGCAGCAGCAGGACGTCCCCTTGGCGGAGGATGGCGGACTGGGCGGCGAGGGCGGCTTCGATGAGGTGGAGGCCCAGCGGCTCCCCTTCCGCGTGGTCGATCGGGTTGCCGCGGGCGGTGCGGTATCCATCGAGATCCACCAGCACCGCGCGGCCAACGATCGGTTCGTCGGCCCATTCCTGGATGCCGAGGTCCGGGGTCCCCTCCACCACGCGGTCATCGGCCGTGCCGTTGTAGAACCCCACGTCGTCCGCCCGGCGGTGCCGGAGGCCGTCCACCTGGCTGGACCCCTGGAGGTAATAGCCATCCAGGAAGTCATCGCGGTGTGCCGGGTGCGAGGAGTAGATGGTGTGCTTTGGCGCGCCGCGCTTTAGGGACATCCCGGGGTGGAACGCATCCGCCGGGTAGTCGAGGCCGAAGACAGCGCCGGTGCGTATGCACTCCCGCGCATTGAGCAGCACCTCGGGGGTAATGAACGACGGCGTCCCGCGTGTTGGGTGCGGAAACAGGCCCCAGGATGTTCCGGCGAGGCGGCCGTCCCGCTGCATCAGCCCGTCAAAGCTAGGATATATGCCGTCAGTGGAATTCATCGCGCCCCGGCCTTTTGCGGCTGCTCCTGTGCCTGCCGGCGCTTGTAGCTGAGCAGGAACCCCGCCACGGCGCAGACCGAGGCGGCGATGCAGATGGGCGTCTTGATGGTGTCGTTGAGCGCCGTGAGCCACTGGCCCTGGCCCGCCATCAAACCGATGGCCTGGCCGAGGACGAAGACGATGCCGCCGGCCAGCAGTACGGCCAGCGTGAGGACGAAGAGGACTTCGATGGCCCTTCTGAAGGTGTGCATGGAATGCTCCCTAGATTGGCAGGATGCCGAGGATGATCAGGACGCCGATGCCCAGCAGCGGCAGGGCGTAATGGGTCAGGAGGCGGAGGAAGGTCTTGAGCGGGTCCACGTCCGCGATGCCGCAGGCCACGTACAGCGGGGCGCCGCCGGGCGGGACCGCGGCTTCGCAGGACGAGAACACCAGGACGGCCACGGCAGCGGTGGTGGCCGGGACGCCGGCGGCGACGAGGGTTGCCACGCCCACTGTTCCCACGGCGGCCATGGTGGCCGTGGCGGACAACGGTGCCGCCACCGCAATGATGATCAGGCCGATCAGGATGGCCAGCAGCCACAGCGGCAGGTTCATCCCGTTCAGGAGTGTGGTCATCTGCTTCGGCAGCCCGGTGGCGGCCAGGGCATTTGCCCCGGCGAAGGCGAACACCACAGTGACGCCCACAATCCCGAAACGCGGCGCGGACTCCTGCAGCAGCGTCCACCAGCCCCGGCCGCTGCCGGGCAGGTTCTTCCTGCCCAGCAGGAGGCCGGTGATGATCAGGACCACCGGGATCCACACGATGACGCTGACGGACTTGGTGACGTCCCCACCGGTCCAGTCCGACAAGCCCTTGGCCAGCGCTCCCGTGGTGATCACCAACGGGATGGCCACCACGACGAACAGCAGCAGCGTGGCCCAGCCGCGGCCGAATGCCGAGCGCACCGTCAGCCGGTGCGCGGCGTCCAGCGGAGTCATCCCGCTCTTGCGGACCAGCAGCCAGGTGACCACCAGCCGGTGCAGGAAGCACCAGAGGCCACCAAAGAGCAGGGGCAGGACCAGCGCGTTGATGTCCAGCAGCGGCCCCACGGTGGCGGAACCCACCAGGACGAACATCGAGGCACTGAACGGGAACGTGATGCCCATACCGGCGTTGCCCGCCACCAGCGTGGCCGCGGACGGCTTGTCCAGTTTGGACTTTTCCATCCAGGGAATGGTCACCGAGCCCACCGTGGCGGCGATGGCGGCCTGGTTATGCACCACCCCGCCGAGCCCCGCTGAGGCCACCGTGGAAACCCAGGCCGGACCGCCCTTGACCCCGCCGATGAGCGAGTTCAGCAGGTCGATCAGCCGGTCCAGGACGCCCGCCTTGTCCAGCAGGTAGCCCATGAAGACGAACGCCATGGTGGCGTAGACAATCTCGTCGGTGATGGCGTCATACAGCGCTTCCCAGCCAATGGCCGCCGCCGCGGCGCCGGTGAAGGGCAGCACGGCCAGGAAGCCGAGGATCATGGCCTCCCCCACGCTGCGCTTGACCACGGTGGTCCAGAGCAGGATGACGGCAAGGTAGGCGCCGAGTGCCCAGATGCCATTCATGCTGCTTCTCCTGACGGCCGGATGCCGGTTGGTGTGGAAGTCACGTGTTACCCGTTCCTGATTGTCCCCGACTGCGCGGTCAGCGCAAGGCCGGTTCCGTGGCCTGCGCCATGCGGGCCAGGGCGGTGGCCGAGGCGGTGGTCATCTCGGCAGGGACGCCAAGGTCAGACAGGTAGCTGGCGGTGTCCTGCATTTCTTTCGACCGGCGGACGGCATGTTTGACGCTGCCGGTGAGGAACCGGTCGATGACGGCCTGGCCGTCTCCGGCCAACTGCGCCGCTATCTGGCCGCGGATCCAGTCCTCCAGGCCGGCTGCCTTTCCGGCCGTGACGGCTTCCACCACCACAGAGGCCAGGCCCTTCATGAGGACGCTGCGCAGCAGTTTGTGGGCCATCGCCGCCCCGGGCTCCCCGTCCGCAATTTCCACCTGCACGCCCAACGGCGCCACGAGGTCGGCAACGGCCTGGGCGCCGGGACCGCTCACCATCAGCGGGGTCCTTTCGCCCAGCGCGGACACCGGGCCGAGGATGGCGACGTCGGCGAAGCGGGCTTTGCTGGGCACCTGGCCGAGCTCCTGCATCACGCCCGGGGACGAGGACGTGAAGTCCGCGTAGACGCTGCCGGCGTCGAGTACCGGCAGGCATTCCCCAGCCACGCTGCGGGCGGCTGCGGCGCCGGTCATCACCAGGACGATGTCCGCTCCGGTGCATGCTTCGGCGGCGGTTGCGGCCCGGATGACGCCTGCCGGGGTGGTGGGGGCCACCGGGTCGAAGCCGGTGACGGTGTGGCCGGCTTCGACCAGTGCCGCGGCGTAGGTGGCTCCGGCTTCGCCGAGGCCGATGACTGTGCACGCTGTCATGGTTTGCTCTGTTCTTTCTGGTGGCGTTCTGGTGGTGTTGGTGTTCAGTTGCGGGCTGCGACGATGGCCTGGCGGCGGTTCGTCTCATCCGCGAAGACCGCTTCGGCAGCTTCGGCGACGGCGGCGGCCTGTTCCCGGGGGATGACCACCACGCCGTCTGAGTCGCCCACGATTACGTCGCCGGGGAGGACGGGGACGCCGCCGAAGGCGACGGCGGTCACCAGCCTGAACGGGCCGTCCTTGTAGGGGCCGGCGGGCGAAGTAGCCCTGGCGAAGACGGGCATGCCAATCTCACCCAGCGCCTCGGCGTCGCGCGCTGCTCCGTCCAGGACGAAGCCGGCCACGCCGAGGTTGATGGCGCGCTCACCGATCAGTTCGCCGAGGAGGGCCCGGGATTCATCGCCGCCTCCGGCCACCACAATGACGTCTCCGGGACGGACCTGCTGCAGGGCCTGGTGGATGCCCTTGTTGTCGCCGGGGCGGGTCCATACGGTGAAGGCCGGCCCGGCGAGCTTTGCACCCGGCCAAACAGCCTGTATGGCCGAATCCGCGACCCCGAGGCGGTCCATGGCATCGCCGATGTTGGCTGCGGGCAGCTTGGCGAGCCGTTCAATGATGCCCCGGTCGGGGCGCGCAAAGTCGGCGTCGGTGGCGTCAATGGCTGGAGTTGTCATGATGGATCTTTCCGTTCAGGCGGGCGGGGGTCAGTCTTTTTTCTGGACCAGCGGGAGGACTTTCTTGAAGTCCTCTTCCTGGCCGGCCCAGAATGTCTTGTAGTCGGCGCCGTTGAGGTAGCTGGTCTGCAGGCCCAGGTCCTGCATCTTCTTCACCACGGCGGGGTCCTCGATGGCCTTCTGGATGGCGGCTTCGAGCTTCTTGGCAACGTCATCGGGCAGGCCGGCGGGTGCGGAGTAGCCGCGGGCGGTGCCGGCGGTCAGGTCGTAGCCGGATTCCTTGAAGGTGGGGATGTCCGGCAGGGAGGGTGCGCGCTCCTCGGACATGACGCCGAGGACGCGGGCCTTGCCCTGCTTGCTGAGGTCGTTCACGTCGCTGACGTTGGCCACCAGGACATCCACGTGCTTACCGAGGAACGCGGTGGTAGCCTGCGAGGCACCCTCCGAGAAATGAACGGGAGCGAATTCCGAGCCCGTGTTTTCCTGGATCTGCGCCAGGGCGAAGTGCTCGCCGGTCTGCAGGCCGGTGGTGCTGGCGGTCATGGACTTCGGGTTGGCCTTGACGGCGTCCAGCAGGTCCTTGATGGTCTTGTACGGGCTGTCCGGCTGGACGGCGATGACGGCGGGGTCAATGACCTGGCGGCCCAGCGGCTGGAAGCTTTCGCGGGTGTACTTGGCGCCGCGGGACGGGTCCAGGGGCGACACCACTACGGACGGCGATCCGGTGGCGCCGATGGTGTAGCCGTCGGGCTTGGCGCTGGTGAGCTGGGTGTAGCCGATCTGGCCGCCGGCGCCGGGCTTGTTGATGACCTCGACGTTGGTGCCAAGTTCCTTTTCGAGCACCGGCTGGATGAGCCGGGCGGCGGTGTCCACGGCGCCACCGGAGCCGAAGGCGACGATGATGTCGATCGACTTGCCCTTCTTCGGGAAATCGCTGGCACCACCGGCGGCACCGGTGGCTCCGGGGTTGGCACCGCAGCCGGTGAGTCCGATCAGGGATGCCGCGGCAAGGGCGGCGGCGAGGCGCAAACGGGTCTTCATGGTTCTTCTCCTTTGAAGGTGGGGTTTTGGGTGCGAGGGGGAATGCGGCGGGTCTAGGTTTCGGGGTCTTCGTTCAGGGCCTTGGGCTTGCGGAGCTTGAGCAGCGGGCTGAAGACGATCAGCACGCCCAGGCCGATCAGCACCGCGGAGATGGGACGGCTGGTGAAGATGGTGAAGTCGCCCTGGGAGATTTCGAGGGACTCGCGCAGCGACCGTTCCATCAGCGGGCCGAGGACCAGCGTCAGCACCATGGGCGCCAGCGGAATGTCCAGGTGCCGGAGTCCCAGGCCCAGGAGGCCGAAGCCGATCATCACGAAAACGTCGAAGACGCTGAAGTTGATCGTGTAGGCGCCGATCACCATGAACAGCAGGATCAGTGCCGTGAGGATCGACGACGGGACGCGGAGGATGGAGGTCCAGAGCCCCACGAGCGGGACGTTGAGCAGGAGCAGGATCAGGTTGCCGATGAAGAGGCTGGCGATGATGGCCCAGGCGATCTCGGAGTTCTCGGTGAAGAGGGTGGGTCCCGGGGTGAGTCCCTGCTGCAGGAAGGCGCCCATCAGTACGGCGATGGTGGGTGAGGCCGGGATACCGAGGGTGAACAGCGGGATGAGGGCAGCGTTGGCGTGTGCGTTGTTGGCCGTTTCCGGGCCTGCAACGCCTTCGATGGCGCCCTTGCCGAGCTCGTGGCGGTGGCGGGAGAACTTCTTCTCCGCACCGTAGGACAGCAGGGAGGAGACGGAGCCGGTCATGCCGGGGATGAGGCCCAGGCCGAAACCGATGCCGGTACCGCGGGCCATGGCCGGGGCACTGCGGAACCATTCCTTGCCGGTGGGCAGCAGCGAGCGCAGGTTGGGCGCGTGTACCGCGGCGGGCTGGTCACCCTTGCGGTAGGACAGGAGTTCGGAGAGGCCGAAGACGCCCACGATCACGGCGACGAAGCTGACGCCGTCCAGGAGCCGGTCCATGCCGAAGGTGAAGCGCGGCGCGCCGGCCACGGGGTCGATGCCCACCATGGAGATCAACAGGCCCAGGGCGCCGGAGATGACGGCCTTGACCATGGATTTTCCGGCCAGCGCCACCAGGAGCGAGATGCCCACCACCATCAGGGCAAAGAATTCCGGCGGCCCCACCAGCAGGCCGAGTTCACCCAGTGGTTTGGCGGCGGCCACCAGGCCGATGGTGGCGATGGTGCCACCCACGAAAGAGCCGACGGCAGCAATGGTCAGGGCGGCGCCTGCCTTGCCAATCTTGGTCATTGCGTAGCCATCGATGGTGGTGATGGCGGAGGCTGCTTCTCCGGGGGTGTTCAGCAGCACGCTGGTGATGGTTCCTCCGTAGGCGGTGCCGTAGAAGATGGCACACAGCATGATGATGGCCCCGGTGGCATCCATGTTCAGCGTGAGCGGGATGAGGAGGGCGACGCCGGCCACCGGGCCGATGCCCGGCAGCACGCCGATGATGGTGCCCAGCAGGCAGCCCAGGAAGGCGAACAGCAGGTTCTGCCAGGTCATGGCGGCCGCGAAGCCGCCCATCAGTTCGTTGAGGGTATCCACGTCTAGAGTCCGATCGAATTCAGGAAGGGAAGGGCGGACACCGGCAGCGCGACGTTCAGGCCGTAGTTGAAGGCGTAGAACGCCCCGAAGCTTCCGGCCACCGCGATGATCAGCGAGGACACCCAGGTCCTGCGTCCGCGAATTTTCAGGTGGTACAGCAGGAACGCGAACATGCTCAGCTGGAACCCGAGCAGGTCCATGACGGCCGCGAGGATCACCAGGCTGGCCACGACGGCGATCACGAGTCCGCGGTCAACGCCGGCTGCCGTTTCGCTGGGGTTGCGGAGTTCCTGGAGCAGCCAGAGGAGGGCCATGGCGGCGAGAACGGCGCCCATGGCAAAGGGGAAGAGGCCCGGACCCGGGCCGAGGGATGTCCACAGCCCGAGGCTGATGGAGCTGACGAGGACGTAGACGCCGACGGCCGCGAAGGCGCCGATTCCTGCCAGCACGGAAGGGGCTACCCGGGTTGTGCCTTCATGCCCGGGGTTCGTCCTGACTGACTCCGTTGTCATGGGTTTCCTTTTCACTGCGCGTCATTGCGTTTCATAGAATGAAACTATATTGCGTACTGAGAAATAGTGACAGGAGACACAGAGCCTGTCAAGCGCAAGGAACTTACATAGAATGGAAGAATGGCGATAACGAGTTCCACCACGGCCGGATCGGCGGAAGAGGGCCCCAAGTCCTCGAACATGCGTTCCCTCTCAAGGGCCATGGAGGTCTTTGCCGAACTGCAGCGGGCGGAGCGGCCGCAGCGGCTCAGCGACCTGGCAAGGAACTGCGGCATGAGCCTGCCCACTACGCTGCGGATCCTGAGGGTGCTGCAGGATTTCGGGATGGTGAGCCAGACGGACAAGTCCTACCGGATCGGCCCCGCCGTCCTTCCGGCAGCAAAGAGCTTCCTGGAAAACGATCCGTTGGCGGTTGCGGGACGTCCCGTTTTGCAGCAGTTGGCGGCCCAGACCGGAATGTCCGTTTCCCTGCACACCCGGCTCGGGTTTGAGCGGATCCTCGTTGCACGGGTTCAGGGCGAAGCGCCCATGCAGTATGACCTGCCGCTGGGTAAACGCCTGCCTCTGACTCGTGGCGCGGCCGGAAAGATCCTGATCGCGGGCGCACCTGACGCTGAACTCGAACAGGTGGTAGCTGCCGCAATCGCTTCCGGTCACGAGAAGCAAGGATTCACAGTTGAGGAACTTCGGTCACGGCTGCCCGAGCCAGGCTGTGACTACGCCTATTCTGCGAATGAACGCGTGATTGGCGTGCTCTCCGTAGGGGTGGCACTAACGAACCGGGAGGGCCGCGCCAACGAATCAATGGCCTTGAATTGCCCCGCGGAGGCGACAACCGAGGAAAAGATCAAAGCCAACGTCCCCGAGCTCCGCCGCGCCGCCAGCCGCCTCTCCGAGCTGCTTGAGGGCTCCGTCTACTGAGCCTCGCCCCGAACAGGGCTTGGCCCGGCCAAACTGGCCCACTTTTGGGGCCGTGTCCCTGAAATTTCCGTGACCAAATGGGGATGTTCCGCCGCAAAACCGGGCCAGTTGTGATGTCAGGCTTCTCCGAACCAGGTGCGGACCGCCTCCGTGAGGCCCTCAGCTGTGCCCTCACCCACCCACGCCACGTAGCCGTCCGGGCGCACCAGGACGGCCGACGGCGGGGCGACGGTTCCGACGACCGGCAGATCCCACGCACCCCCGCAGTGCGCATCCACGAGCTGGACCGACGGCGGCAGGGTTGTGGAGTCAAAGGTGCCGGCGGCGCCGAGATTCAGCAGGACCGGGCGTGCGGTGTGCAGCAGCGTGTACATCCGCAGGGGCCCGGCCGGCGTCTCCAGGTCCAGGTCCGGCATCCGGCGGCCCAACAGCGGGTGCCCCTCAACCAGGTCGTAGTGCACGTCCAGGCCCGACTGCATTCCGGCGAACCGGCGACGCGGCTCTTCCATCCCCAGCAGCTCAGTAATCACCTCGCCTGCGGCGGCGATCCTGGGGTCCGGGCGGCGGAGTGCCGATTGGGCCATGGTGTTGCGCAGGACCCGCGCCGCCACGGGATGACGCTCTTCCTGGTACGTCTCCAAGAGGCTTTCCGGCGAAGTCCCGTGGAGCACCTGCGCCAGCTTCCAGCCCAGATTTACCGCGTCCTGGACGCCGATGTTCAGGCCCTGGCCGCCGTCGGGTGCGTGGATGTGGGCCGCATCGCCGGCCAGCAGGACCCGGCCTTTGCGATAGGCGGCAGCCTGCCGGGTGGCGTCCGTGAAACGGGAAATCCAGGTGGGGCTGTGGGCGCCGTAGTCGGTGCCGCAGACGGCAATGAGCGCCGCGCTGAGGTCGGCCAGGCCCGGTTCACCGGTGCCCACGTGCTCCTCGGTGACCATGACCGCCACCGGGCCGCTGTCCGCGTACACCACCTTGCCGTCCTGGATGGTGTACTCGCGCCGCCCGAAGGAGTGGATGCCGAAGGGGTTCTTGTGGACGCCGAATTCCGGCTGCGCGGTCATCTCCACCTCGGCGATCAGGGCACTGGTGGTGGGGTCCCAGCCGGGAAATTCGATGCCCGCAGCCTTGCGGACCAGGCTGCGGCCGCCGTCGCACCCCACCACGAAGTCCGCGTGCAGCGTCCGGCCGTCCGTCAGGGAGACCTCGACGCCGGTGCCGTCCTGCGCAACGCCCGTCACCTCAGTGCCTCGGTGGAAGGTCACGGGCAGCTCGCCCACCCAGCCCGCCAGGATCCGCTCAATGTGGTTCTGCCACAACCCCAGCCCGTAGGGGTGCCGGGTGGGAAATCCGGTCAGGTCGAGGCGGATGCCGGCGAAGCCCGCCACCTGGGCAACCTGCCCTTCGGCGAGGAAGCGCTCCGCAATGCCCCGCTGGTCCAGCACCTCAAGGGTGCGGGCGTGGAGGCCACCTGCCCGTGCGCCGGCGAGCTCCTGGCTGGGCCGCCGCTCCACCACTGCCACATCCACGCCGGCGAGCGCCAGCTCCCCCGCCAGCATGAGCCCGGTGGGCCCGCTTCCCACAATCACTGCCTGGTGCTTCATCCCAGTGCTCCCCGTCCTCCGTGGGGCCGCGCTGATGCCACGGCCTCCGGCGAACGATTATCCGGCCCACGGGGGGCCTTGCCGCAAGCCCCACCCCAGGCGATACATTGGAACTACAGAAGGTGCCCCGTCAGCCCGGATTCGGATTGATGGGGCACCTTCACTTTTGTGTCCGGCAGGGTCAGCGCGAAACTGCGGCGGGCTGTTCCTGGAACGCCGGCACCACGTGTTCGATGAAGAGCTCGAGTGAGCGCTTCTTTTCCTCGTGGGTGAGGGTGTTGTCGGACCAGACGCTGAATTCGGTGACGCCGAGTGC
Source organism: Pseudarthrobacter sp. NPDC059871 (assembly GCF_042731175.1). NCBI lineage: Bacteria > Bacillati > Actinomycetota > Actinomycetes > Micrococcales > Micrococcaceae > Pseudarthrobacter > Pseudarthrobacter sp. NPDC059871. The sequence goes on along the minus strand of NZ_JBHWJV010000002.1, from coordinate 36,824 downwards.
CTCGTACTTGCGGAGGCGTTCGATGACCTCAGCCGGCGTACCGATCATGGCCGTCTTGTGCAGGGATTCCGGGGTGAATTCCGGCCGCTCGGCGAACTTTTCCTCGGGGCTGGGCTCCAGGAAACCGTTCGTGGGCGTGGCCTTGTTGCCGAACCAGGCATCGAAGGTGCGGTAGAACTTGTTGATCCCTTCGGCCGGGCGGCGCCAGCCTTCGGGCTCGTCCTCGGGGTGGATGTGCGTGTGGCGCAGCACCATGAGGTCCGGGCGGGGAACGCCCGGGTTGCTTTCCACGGCGGAGTCGAACTTGCGTGCCAGGTCCTCGACTTCCTCGTCGCCTTTCATCAGGGGCGTCACCATCACGTTGCAGCCGTTGGCGACCGCGAATTCGTGGGAGGAAATGTCCCGGGCCGCGACCCACATGGGCGGCGTGGGCTTCTGGATCGGCTTCGGAACGCTGGTGGACGTGGGGAACTGCCACACCTCGCCGTCGTGCGCGTAGTCGCCCTCCCAGAGCGCGCGGACGGCCGGGACGAGCTCGCGGAGGTGCTTGCCGCCGTCGACCGCCGGCATGCCGCCCATCAGGCGGTCGAACTCGAACTGGTACGCGCCGCGGGCCAGCCCCACCTCCGCCCGGCCGTTGCTGATGACGTCCAGGAGGGCGCACTCACCGGCAACCCGCAGCGGGTTCCAGAAGGGCGCGATGATGGTTCCGGCGCCAAGGCGGATCTTCGACGTCTTTGCCGCAAGGTAGGCCAGCTGCGGCATGGGGCTCGGCGAGATGGTGTATTCCATCGAGTGGTGCTCGCCGATCCAGACGGTGCTGAAGCCGCCGGCCTCGGCCATGAGGGTGAGCTCGGTCAGGTTTTCGAAGCATTCCTGGTGCGAGACTGACTCGTCCCAGCGCTCCATGTGGACGAAGAGGGAAAAGCGCATGAGTAACTCCTTCGTTCTGCGGCGGTGTCCGCCGCACGCGTGGTTAGTGGCTGCAGCTACCGGGCTGCGGCGTTGCGTTCGGCAATGGTCTGGTTGCCGCGGGACCAGTGTTCGTGCTCGATTTCGCGGACGATGACTGTGGTGTTTTCGGGTACCGCGCCCACCGCCTTCTCTGCTGCAAGGTGCAGTTCGTTGATGAGCGCGCGGAGCTGTTCGGGGCTGCGGCCCCGGGCGATGGACACTTCGATAAGTGGCATTGGGGGTTTCCTTTCAGCTGCGCAGAACGAACGGATCGGAAACGGGGCCTTCGTCCGTGTTGATCCAGACGCTTTTGAGCCGGGTGTATTCGTGCATGGATTCGAGTCCGTGCTCGATGCCCACGCCGGAGTTCTTGAACCCCTGCCTCGGCGACATCGGTGACATGGCACGGTACGTGTTGACCCACACCGTCCCGGCTTCCAGTCGCCGTGCCATGCGGTGGGCGCGCGCCAGGTTCTGCGTCCAGATGCCGGCGGCCAGCCCGTATTCGGTATCGTTGGCCAGTCCAACCACCTCGTCCTCGGAATCGAACGGCATGATCGCGGCCACCGGTCCGAAGATCTCTTCACGCACCACGCGCATGGAGTTGTCGACGCCGGTCAGGACAGTGGGTGCGAAGAAGTAGCCGGGGAGCTCGATATCCGGGCGTTTGCCGCCGGTCCGCACCGTGGCACCTTCGCTGACGCCGATGTCCACGTAGGAGCTCACCTTTTCCAGCTGTGCGCCGAAGGCGAGCGGGCCCAGTTCGGTGGTGGCCAGGCGGGGGTCGCCGATGATGATAGATGCGGCGCGTTCGGCGACGCGCTCCACGAGTTCGTCGTAGACGCTGCGGTGGGCGAAGACGCGGCTGCCGGCGATGCACGTCTGGCCTGCGGCCGCGAAGATCCCGGCGATGACACCCATGGCGGCGTTGGACACGTCCGCGTCCCCAAAGACGATGTTGGGGCTCTTGCCGCCGAGTTCAAGGGTCGAGCCGATGAAGCGCGACGCCGTTTCCGCGGCAATGCGGGCACCGGTCTGGGTGGATCCGGTGAAGGAGATCTTGGCGAGGTCGCGGTGGCTGACCAGCGCGGCGCCGGCTTCCTGGCCGAAACCGGTGACGACGTTCACCACACCGTCCGGGAACCCTGCCTCGGAGGCGAGTTCGGCGACGCGGAGGATGGTCCTGGACGTGTACTCGCTGGGTTTAATGACCACGGTGTTGCCGGCCGCGAGCGCGGGGGCAAGCTTGGAGGTGGTCAGCGTCAGGGGTGAATTCCAGGGAGTGATGGCGCCGACGACGCCGAGCGGTTCGCGCTGGGTGTAGTTCAGCATGGTGATGGAGTTGGTGGGGATCTGGCTTCCCTGGACCTTGTCCGCGAGCCCGGCGTAGTAGTACAGGTACTCGGGCAGGGAGGCGAGCTGGCCGCGCATCTCGCGCAGCAGCTTGCCGTTGTCCAGGGTCTCCAGCTCAGCCAGTTCATCGGCATGTTCGCCGATGAGGTCACCAAGGCGGCGGAGCAGGTGTCCGCGCTTGGTGGCCGTGAGGTCGCGCCACAGCGGGGACCCGAAGGCCTCCTTGGCGGCTGCCACGGCGCGGCGGACGTCCTCTTCGGTTCCCCGCGCAGCTTCGTACAGCACTTCGAGGTTGGCCGGGTTGGTGCTGGGGAAGTACTCCCCAGTGGCGGGAGCTGACCAGGTACCCCCGATGAAGTGGTCGAGTCGGAGTGTCATGCCCGTTCTCCTTCGGATTCTTGGATGAAGTCGTTGATGGCCCCGGCCAGGACGTCAGCGTCCTGGACCGGCAGCATGTGCCGTGCGCCGGGGACCACGAGGCTCTTGGCGCCGGGGATGGCGTCGGCGAGGCGTTGCGTCATGTCCGGTGTCGATCCGGGGTCCAGCTCCCCGGTAATGGCGAGGGTGGGGACGCTGATGGCGCCGAGCTCCGGTCCGATGACCGCGTCTCCGAGCGCGAAGACGCGGTAGGCGTGAACGAAAGAGCCGACGTCGTTCGCCGCCAGGGTGCGGCGCGTCGCTTCGACCACGCTTTCGGGTACGGACGTCCCGGTGTACCAGCGGCCAATGGAGGCCTCAACGGTTGCCGGGAAGTCCGATTCCGCCGCCGCGAGCCTTGTGAGGACCGCTGCAGATTCGTCCTCCGTGCGCCGGCACACCGAGTTCACGCAGGTCAGCGTTTCCACCCGGTCCGGGTAAAACCTGGCGATGTACTGCGCAATCAGTGCCCCGAGCGAGAACCCCACCAGGTGGCTCCTTCCGGGAAGCCTCTCCAGAACGTCCGCTGCCAGTTCGGCCAGTGATGTGGGTGCCGTGAGGGCCGGCTGCTGCCCGTGGCCCGGCAGGTCAAGGGCCACCGAGTCACGCTTGAGGGCGTCCCGGACCGGCTCCCACATGCCGGCGTCGAGGCCGACGCCGTGCAGGAGGGCAACGGGCGTCCCGGGCACGTGGCTCATTGCTCCGTGGACAGGGGTGCCAGGCGCTCCTGCGGCCGGCCCTGCGCAGAGGCAGCCAGCGCGATGAGGATTTCGCCGGGGTGGGGGGCGTCGGCCACCCTGACCTCGACGCTCTGGTGGTGCGAGCGGATGGTTGCGTCCGTGATGTGCTTCATCGGGATGTCGAAGACGGTGCCGGCGGGGGCGCGCTTCTCGACGGCGGGCAGCAGTGTGGTGGCGGAAGCGGCCTTGCGGTAGTGGTCGCCGAATTTGAGGGTGTGGATCAATGCCGAGCCGTGCTCAACCTCGCCTTCGATGCCGACGATGGCTGCCTTGCCGTAGGCCTCCACCGGGGCGCCGAGGGCCTCAATGACCTTGGGTGTGAGGAGGGCGCCGAGGTCCGAGGCGGTGGCATCGATGCCGGCGGTGAGGTCCTCGACGAATCCCTGCCCCGCCCACGGGTTTTCCACGACGGCGACGGCGATGGCCACCCGGGCGCCGGGGGTCACGGGACGGCCGCCCTCGGTGAGGATTTCTTCGGACAGGGTGACGATTTTGCGGATGTTCATTACAGGATTCCCTCCAGGATTTCGGCGGTTACGGGGCGGTCGGTGGTTCGGTCACCGATGCGGGGATGCGGACGCGAGCCCGTGGAAGCCGCGGCCACCACGACTATTTCGTTGGGATGGGGCGCATCGCTCAGGCTCAGCGTCAGGGTTTGGTAGTGGCTGCGGGTGGACGCGGCTTCCTTGTGCCACATCGGCACGGCGATGGTGGTGCCCGGTTCGGCGCGGTCGTCCGAAAAGGACAGGATTGAGGTCCCTTCGAGGAATTCGCGGACCAGGTTGCCGAAGAACGGTGTGTGGATCAGCGCTGCGGCATGTTCCACCTCGCCCTTGAGGCCCACGACGGCGGACTTGCCAAACGCCTCGATCTCGCCTGCGCCGCCCAGGGCCGCCGTGAGCCGGTCCGTGAGGATTTTGGCGAGCACGGGAGCGAGGCGTTCGGTTTCGGGCGCAAGATCGGTAGAGACGGCGGACCCGGTCCACGGGTTGCGGACGATGGCGGCAGCGGCAGCCCTGGTCACGCTGGTGGCCAGGGCGCCGGAGCCATCCCGCAGGATCTCTTCGGTCAGGACGGTGACCTTCCGGACACCGAGTTCCCTGGCAAGCTCTTCGACAGCAGCTGCGGGGCTGGTTCCCTCGGCGACGGGGGACAAAGCGGTTTCAGGCACAGTTCAACCCTTCTTCGGGAAGCTAATGGCGGTCATGGGGTTCCTCTCGGTCACTAAGCATCTGTTGGTGCGCCGGCGTCAGTGCCCCGTGCCGCGGCAAGGCTGGAAGCATTGACGTGGCCGCGCATGGCGAGTTCAGCGCCCACCGGATCCTTCTCCAGGAGTGCGTCGATCACCGACTGGTGCTCCCTGATGGAGGCACGCATGCGGGCGGGACGCTCAACGGTCTTGAGCACGATCCGGTGGTAGGCAAGCTGGTTCATGAGCCGCCCGTAGTGCTCCACGAGCTTGGAGTTATCCGAGCCCCGGACGATGGTCCAGTGGAATTCGTGGACAAGCTCCGCATATTTGGCGCTGTCCGCGTTCCGTTCCGCCCGCCCGGACTCCTCGATGTTGCGCTTGAGGATGTCCATTTCCGGCACGGGTCCCCGCCGGGCGAGGAGACTGGCGGCCAAACCCTCAAGGCTCTCCTTCAGCTGGAAAAGTTCGACGATTTCGCGCCGCGTCGGAATCCGGACGAAGGTTCCCACCTTGGGCCGAATCTCCACCAGGCCCTCGTTCTCCAGCTGCTTGAGGGCTTCGCGTACCGGCGTCCGGCTCACGTCGAACTCCTCGGCCAGGAACAGTTCCGGCAGCGGAGCCCCGGGCGGGTACTCGCCGCTGAGAACCAACTTCCGGAGCTTGTCCAGAAGGCTGACCTGGCTGGCGGACGTCTGTGCGGCTTTCCGCAACTGGATGACTTCTTGCATGCATCAAACCTACGTTGCATACAAGAAGGGCGTCAAGGGTGAATCCTATTTCCCTACATCTAGCTGACTTTTCAGTTACCTATTGACGCAGATCACACTCCGTCCTACCGTTGTGGCATGCAACAGACAATCAACGACTCTGTAACGGCCGCCTGGACAGCAGCGTGGGATGAGGGCGACGTCAACGCCTTCGACGCCATCGTCACCCCCGACTACCAGCGCGAAAGCACCGGCACCAGGAAGGTGTCCGGGCTGAAGGAACTGCAGCAGGAAATCCTTGATGTCCGGTCCGCGTTCCCGGACCTGACCACCCGCATCGATAAGGTCATCGCCAGCGGCGATGACATGGCGATCTTCTGGAAGTCGACCGGGACCTTCACCCAGCCGCTCCGGGGCGTCCCGCCCACAGGACGCGTCGTGGAGACCCGCGGATCAAATGCCCTCACCCTCCGTGACGGGCGCATCGCCCATGAACAGGTGACCTGGGACGCCGTCGAACTCCTGGCCCACGTGGGCATCCCATCCCTCAGCTCGGCTTTCGAGGACGACACCCCCGACGTCGTCGTCGACAACCTGTCCGGCAACCTGCCGCCGGACGTCATGAAGGGCTTCAACCGGCAGTTCATCACCGGCGTCACCGTAGTGACAACCGTTGACGAACAGGGCACTCCCCGGGGACTTGCCGCCAATTCCTACGCGTCGATTTCCCTGGATCCGCCCCTCGTCCTGGTCTGCGTCCAAAAGACGTCCTCCACCTACCCCGCCCTGTTCCAGTCATCCCACTTCGGGATCAACATCCTCAGCAACAACCAGCTGGGAACCGTGCAGACCTTTGCCTCCAAAACCCCGGACAAGTTCGCTGACCTGGAGTGGCATGCCGGCCCCAACGGTGTACCGCTGATCGACGGGTCCGCAGCGTCCCTCGAAGCGGAAATCAAGGAACGCTTCCAAGCCAAGACCCACACCATCTTCGTCGGCCGGGTCCGGCACGCCGAGGTGGCCGATGTGGATCCCATGATCTACAAGGCCGGGCACTTCTTTGACGGTGCGCAGCTCGAGGAACTCTGACCCTCAGGTGCCATCAGCGTCCCGGTCCGCCCAGCAACCGGCGGGCCGGTTACCCGGGATTCCCCGTCCGGGAACCATCAATTTCAACCCCATGCAGCGTTGAATCTGGAGTACCCCATGACCCACACACAAAATGCCGAGGACCTGATGGACACTTCAAGCTCAGGCACGGGCGCAAGCCCTACCATCCGCAGCTCCCCCAACGGCGGGGGCCCGCACACCGAAACCGCCCTGGCCAAGGCAGACCGGCTCAGGGGCAGGCCCGGGTCCGTTTTCTGGACCTCGGTGGGGCTCATCGGAGCCTTTACGGCCTGGGCCTCGCTTTCCCCCGACAGCCTCAGCGCGGTTATGACCGCGGCAATGGATTGGGTGGCCCAAAGTGTCGGCTGGAGCTACCTGGTGGTGACCCTTGGCTGCATCGGCCTGCTCATCTACATCGCTATCAGCCGGTTCGGCCGCATCCGCCTCGGCGCGCAGGACAGCAAACCGGAGTTCAGCACCTGGGCCTGGCTGGCGATGATCCTTTCGGCGGTCATGGGCATCGGGCTCATCAGTTACGGCGTCGCCGAGCCGATCTCCCACTTCGCTTCCCCGCCGCACGGCCTGGCCCAGGCCGGAACCATGGAAGCAGCAGTCCGTGCGATGCAGTTCTCCTACTTCGACTGGGGCCCGCACGCCTGGGCCGTCTTCGGGGTGTTCGGCCTGGCCATCGCGTACTCCACCCACTGCCGCAACAACCCCGGGCTGGTGTCGCCCATGCTCCGCCCGATTTTCGGGAAGATGGTTGACGGCTGGTTCGGCAAGATGATCGATGTCTTTGCCATCATCGCCACCCTGTTCGGGACCACCACGTCGCTGGGGCTCGGTGCTTCGCAGATCGGGGAGGGCGTTAACCGCGTCTTCGGCATACCCTCCAGCCTGTTCGGGCAGATCCTCATCATCGCCGTCATCACGGTCATCTTCACCCTCTCAGCCCTCTCCGGCGTCCACCGCGGCGTCAAGTACCTTAGCCAGGGAACCATGGTGCTGTCCGTCGGCCTGGGACTGTACGTGCTGTTCACCGGCCCCACCAATTTCATCTCCAACCTCTTCTTCCGCTCCCTCGGCGAATACCTGAGCAGCTTCTTCGCCGTCAGCCTCCTCACCCCGGGCACGCCGGAAGATGTCCAGTGGATGCAGTGGTGGACCTACTTCATGATGGCCTGGTGGCTGAGCTGGGGCGCCTTCGTGGGCGTCTTCCTCGCCAAGATTTCCAAAGGCCGGACCATCCGCGAGTTCGTGGCGGGCGTCATGATCGTCCCCAGCGTCGTCTTCTTCGTATGGTTCACCATCTTCGGCGGAACTGCCATCAAGTTCGACATGGAGAACGGCGGCCAGATTGGCGCAGCAGCCCTCGACGACGTCAACTCGGCCTTCTTCGCCACCCTCGCTGAGCTTCCGCTGTCCGGCCTGACATCCATCGTGGCCATCATTCTGGTGGTGATGTACTTCGTCTCCGGCGCCGACGCGAACACCTTCGTGTTGAGCATGATGTCCTCCCGCGGGACACTCGAACCCACCAAACCGGTGCTGACCACGTGGGGCCTGCTGACCGGTTTGTGCGCCGTGGTGCTGCTGATTGTGGGCGGCCTGGGTGCGCTCCAGCAGGCGGCGATGCTTTCGGCCCTGCCGTTCACGGTGATCGTCGCGCTCCTGGGTGTCGGCCTGGTCAAGGAACTCCGGAACGATCCCCGGTTCGACCGGACCCGCGGCGTCACGCACAGCGATCTCAACAGAATCCTCACGCCCCAGTAGCACCAAATTTCCGGTGGTTGGGCCTGCCTGCCGGACCAGGCAGGCCCAACCACCTCTCCATGTCCTTTTACTTCCCTGAGGAGCATCATGTCCCTTGCCCCTGCCCTGTCCCCTGCCGTCTCGCCGGAGCGTGAGGCGTCCCTGCTTGCCTCGGTGCCCACCGGCCTGTTGATCAACGGTGAATGGCGGGACGCGTCCGACGGCGGCACGTTCGACGTGCATGATCCCGCCACCGGCGAGGTCCTCGCCACGCTCGCCTCCGCCACCAGCGACGACGCCATCGCAGCGCTGGACGCCGCCGACGCCGCCCAGGCCTCCTGGGCGCACACCGCACCCCGGATACGCGCCGACATCCTCCGCCGCGCCTTTGACCTCGTCACCGAACGCGCCGAGGACTTCGCCCTCCTGATGACCCTGGAAATGGGCAAACCCCTCGCCGAAGCCCGCGGCGAAGTCACCTACGGCGCCGAGTTCCTCCGCTGGTTCTCCGAAGAAACCGTCCGCGACTACGGCCGCTACCTCACCACCCCCGAGGGCAAAAACAAGATCCTCGTCCAGCACAAACCCGTCGGCCCCTGCCTGCTCATCACACCCTGGAACTTCCCCCTCGCCATGGCCACCCGCAAAGTCGCCCCGGCAGTGGCCGCCGGCTGCACCATGGTCCTCAAACCCGCCAAACTCACCCCGCTCACGGCCCAGCACTTCGCCCAGACCATGCTCGACGCCGGCCTGCCCGCCGGAGTCCTCAACGTGGTCTCCTCCTCATCGGCCTCCGGGATTTCCGGGCCCTTGCTGAAGGATTCCCGCCTGCGGAAGATCTCCTTCACCGGCTCAACACCCGTGGGCAAGCGACTGATAGCGGACGCCGCGCAGAACGTGCTCCGCACCTCCATGGAACTCGGCGGGAACGCCCCCTTCATCGTGTTCGACGACGCCGACCTGGACGCCGCCGTCGAAGGGGCCATGGCCGCGAAAATGCGGAACATGGGCGAAGCCTGCACCGCCGCCAACCGCTTCCTCGTCCACGAATCCGTCGCCCAGGAATTCACCCGCAAATTCGCCGCCGCCATGGCAGAGCTCACCACCGGACGCGGCACCCACCCTGAGACGAAGGTCGGCCCGCTCATCGACGGCGGTGCCCGCGATGACGTCCACGCGTTGGTGAGTGCCGCTGTCGACGCCGGAGCAGTCGCCGTCACCGGCGGCGCCCCCGTGGACGGACCCGGCTACTTCTACCAGCCCACCGTCCTCGCCAACGTCCCCAACAACGCCGCGATCCTCGGCGAGGAGATCTTCGGCCCCGTCGCCCCCGTCACCACGTTCAGCACCGAAGAGGACGCCATCCGGCTGGCCAACGCCAGTGAGTACGGGCTCGCGTCCTACCTCTACAGCCGCGACTTCAACAAGCTGCTGCGCGTGGCCGAACAGATCGAATTCGGCATGGTCGGATTCAACGCCGGCGTCATCTCCAACGCCGCAGCACCCTTCGGCGGCGTCAAACAATCAGGACTCGGCCGAGAAGGCGGCTCCGAAGGCATCGCCGAATACACCACCACCCAATACATCGGCATCGCCGACCCCTACGCCGGGCAGTAAGGGCACCACAAGCCTGACTAGAGAAGCGCCTGCCACCCCTTTCGGAAAGGGGCGGCAGGCGCTTTCTGTTGCTCTGCCGGCTGACCCATCAGGGGCTTGTTCGCAGATCCGAACCCTGAAGGCTGGGTTCGGCGAACAAGCGTAGGACCGGCGGCGGGGCAGGAGGAGCCCCTACCAGGCCTGGTGTTCCCGCGTCATGCCGAAGGGGACGGCCTCGCTGAGGGCCACGGTGAACTTATTCACTCCGTGGCGGGTTACCAGGATGCCGTGCCGGCTGTCCATGGCATGCTTCTTGGCCACGGAGACGGCGGCGTCCAGTTGGCTGTCCATGCTCTGGCGGTCGGACACGGTGAAGGTCAGGGGGAAGTTCATTGATTGTGCCTTAGGGATGGTGCGGATGGGGATGGAACAGCTGCGCTCCCCAAGGCTGCAGTGCCTGGGCACTATGGTGCATGACACATCCGCCGCCAGCAACTTTAGAAAAATACCGCAGGTCAGCGTAGGGATAACGCTTTCCAAGGATAAAGCAATTACGGCCGGTCTATGGCCGTGAATTAGAGTTGAACCCGGGCGGAAACTGTTCCAGGCCCTTCGATGTTCCTGAACGACGCCGCTGTGCGCCTGCCGTGCGGCAGCGTCCAGCCACCCGCGCAACCACTTACGTGTGCCACGACCTGACAAGGATCCCGCCATTTCCACGGACGCTTTCTTCGGCAATCTCACCCGGATCCGCAACGTCATCATTCCCAGCCGGGCGCGTGCGGTGCTGAACACGCCGCGCGGACTCCTGGGCGGGTTCATCGTGGTGCACCTGGTCTTCCTCATCTTCGCCGCCTCACTGTCGCTGCGCGGCGAGGCCTTCAGCGATACGTTCATCTACCGCGACTGGGCCATGGCCGGGTTCAACGATGCCAACCTGTCCGGTGGACCCAGCCCGTGGGTCTACCCGATCCTCGCGCTCATCCCCATGGCTATCGCCGGCGCCGCCGGACCGGGACCCTTCTTCTTCCTCTGGGTCCTGATGACCACCCTCCTCAACGGCTGGGCGCTCCTCAAACTGACTGAACGCGGCCGCAACACGGACGCCATCCCCGCGGGCTGGTGGTGGCTGGCCTTCACCTTCCTGATGGGCTGGCTCGGCTTCGCCCGCGTTGACGGCCTCACCGCTCCCCTGGTCCTGGTGGCCCTGGCCTACGGCGTGGGCCGGCCGTTCATCGCCTCCGTTCTGCTGGCCATCGGCACCTGGGTGAAGGTATGGCCGGCGGCCATCATGCTGGCCCTCTTCGCTGTGGTCAAGAACCGCCTCGTGGTGGTCCTGGCCGGCCTGGCGACGTCTGCCGCCGTCGTCGCGCTGGCAGCCGCCCTGGGCAGCGTTCCCAAGCTGCTGAACTTCCTCACCCAGCAGGGCGACCGCGGCATGCAGCTCGAAGCCACGTTCACCACCCCGTGGCTTTGGCTGTCCGTCCTGAACGCCGGCGGCTCCCGCATGTACATGAACACGGACATCAACTCCATGCAGGTGGACGGCCCCGGAACCGCCACCATGTCCGTGCTGATGCAGCCGCTGCTGATCCTGGCGGCCCTCCTGGTGGCCGGTATGACCTTCTGGGCACTCCACAACGGCAAGCAGCACAAGGTTGCCGGCGGCGTGGACCGCACCGAGCTGCTCCTGGCCGGCGCCCTCGCCCTCGCCGCAGCGTTCGTGGTCTTCAACAAGGTGGGCTCACCGCAGTTCATGGTGTGGCTTGGCCCGGCCGTCGCCGTGGGCCTGGCGCACAGCTGGCGCGAATGGCGCGTCCCCGCGGTGATGCTCATTGCCATTGCCGTGGCCACCTACTTCATCTACCCGCTCTTTTACGATGCCCTCAGCCACAACAACCCGTGGATGGCGCTGGTGCTGACCATCCGCAACGTCCTTCTGGTGGTCCTGTTCCTGTGGAGCGTCCGCCGGCTGTACCTGCTGGGCAGGAAATCACCGGCCTCTGCTCCTGCGCTGAAGGAGTCCTGACATTTCCACGACGTTCTTTGACCGCCTGGTCAGTGTCCGCACCCGGCTGCTCCCGGCGAAGGTGGTGGACTGGTTCGCCAGGCCGTCCAGCGTGTGGTGGGGCTTCGCCGTCGTACACCTGTACTTCCTCGGCTGGATGGCGTCCTTCTTCCTGAACGGCGACACGTTCAGCGACACGGAGCAATACCGCCAGTGGGCCACGGACGGCTACAACCCGCAGGACCTGGACGGCAAAATCAGCCCCTGGGTCTACCCGGTGCTGGCCCAGCTGCCCATCTTCCTGGCGAACATCGCCGGGCCCGGCCTCTACCTGCTCATGTGGTTCCTGATCATCACAGCCCTCAACGCCGTCGGGATCCTCTACCTGACGCGAGGGCCGCGCAAAGTCAGCGGCATCGCCCCTGCATGGTGGTGGCTGTTCTTCACCATCTTCATGGGCTACCTCAGCTTCGCCCGGGTGGAAGGCATCACCGCGCCCATCGTGCTCATCGCGCTGCTGTACGCGGCGGAACGCCCCGTTGTTGCCGGCGTCCTGCTCAGCATCGCCACGTGGATCAAGGTGTGGCCCGCGGCCGCCCTGGCGCCCATCGTGATCGCCAGCCGCAAGCGCATCCAGGTGGTCCTGGCCGGCGCCGGCGTCACGGCCGTGGTGGCCCTGGGAACGTGGCTGTCCGGCGGCCTGCCGCACATCATGGACTTCCTCCTGAACCAGGGCGAACGCGGCATGCAGCTCGAAGCCACCTTCTCCACGCCGTGGGTGTGGCTGAGCGTCTTCCACATTGCCGGGTCCAAAATGGCGGACAACACGGCCATCAACTCCACCGAGGTCTACGGCCCGGGCGCCAGCACTGCGGCGTTCCTGATGCAGCCACTGCTGATCCTCGCGGCCGTGGTGGCCGCCATCCTGCTGGTCCGTGCACTGAAGCGCGGCGCCGAACGCGAGGAACTGTTCCTCGAGGGGTCCCTGATGATGGTCACCGCCTTCATCGTGTTCAACAAGGTGGGATCGCCGCAGTTCATCATCTGGCTGGCTCCGGTGATCATCGCCGGCCTCGCGCACGACTGGGACCGCTGGAAGGTCCCCGCGGCGCTGCTGATGGGCATCGCCATGACCACGTTCGTGATCTACCCGCTGTTCTATACTCCGCTGATCCACGCCCACCCGGTGATGGCAGCCATCCTGACCACCCGGAACGTGCTGCTGGTAGTCCTGCTGTGGTGGTCGGTGAAGCGGACCGCCGAGCTGGGCCGGAAGAACTCCGCCCCGGTAACTGCCGGGGCCTAGAACGCTCGGGACCTAGCCGCTTTCGGCGTGGTCCACGGACGTCCGGTCCGCATCCGCGCGGCGGGCGGCCCGGCGCTCCGCCACCCACTGCCAGCCCGTGCGGGCCAGGTCCAGCGGACGCCCCTCGATGAGCAGCTTGCGTGTATGCACGTCGAGGAATAGAAGGTAGAACGTAAAGGCCAACGCCGTGACGAACGCCAGCGACGACGGCGGGATGGGCAGTTCCACGAAACCCCACACGGAGAGCTGGTCCTGCGCGCCGAACACCACGAAGAACGTGACACCCACGTAGAGCGACCGGATCTGCCAGTCGTCGCGGATGCCGGTGACGGCCAGGAACGGCAGGAACCACAGGATGTACCAGGGCTGGATGATGGGCGAGAGCATTACGACGGCGGTGAACGCCAGCGCCATCCGGCGCACCGCCCGCGAGTAGTCGCCGCGGAACATGAGCAGCAGCACCAGCCCGATGGCGGTCCACTTCATGCCGGTCCGAAGCCACGTGGCGAAGGCCCCGCCCGGCAGGCCGAGGACGTTGGCGAGGAACTCCACCTGCTGCCCCAGGAAGCCTGAGGGCGAGTAGCCGGTGTAGCCGGGGGTGGTGTCCAGGATGGCCCAGGTCCAGCCCATGCCGAGGTTGTACGGGATGCCGCTGAGCAGCAGGACAACCAGGCTAATGCCCGCGGTAGCACCCCACATCAGGAACTTCCGGAGCCAGGACGCCGAGGGTCCGGCCCACATCACCCCGATGAATGGCAGCAGGAGCACGGTGATGGGCTTGATGCCGATGGATGCGGTGACCAGCAGGATGCCGAGCAGGTAGCGCCGGGTGGCCGCGAAGTACACGCCGGCCACCGCCAGGCCCACCATCAGGGCGTCATTGTGGGCGCTGGCGATGAAGCTGATCAGGAACAGCGGGTTGGCTACCGTGATCCACAGCGCCCGGGCACCGTTGATGCCGTGCAGTGCGGCGAGCTTGGGCACGTAGATGACGCAGAGCAGCACGCCGACGCCGGCCAGCAGGCGGAAGAGGAGAACGGACGCGTCGGGCTGCGCTCCGGTCAGCCCCACCACCCCGCGCGCGAGCCAGAGGAAGTACGGACCGTAGGGCGTCCGGTTTTCCGCCCAGGCGGGATCGGCGCCGAGGGCGAACCAGTTGTTGAGGGTGGAAATTCCCACCTCGTACGGGTTCTGGCCTTCCTGGACCAGCCGTCCCTGGCCTGTGTACGCGTAGACGTCACGGGAAAACACCGGGACGCAGAAGATCAGGGGAAGCGACCATGCAGACACGGCAATGACCACGGACCGCAGGGATTTGCTGCCCCAGTCCGCGAGCCGTTGGCCCAGCCGCAGCCAGGAGCGCATCAGGAGCATGGCGCCGAGGGTGAGGAGGAAGGTGGATACCGTGACGCCCCAGCCTTCGGTGCGCAGGGCGATGACCACGGGCTGGCGGATCATGGGCGAACCGTTGGCGATCCACCCCGTGCCGATGGAGCCCACGAACATCATCAGGGAGCCGATGAAGCCTTCGATGGTGGCGAGGTAGGCACGTCCTTTGGCCGGCGCGGACGCCGTTGCCGGTGTGCCCGGCCGGCTGTCCGAAGTCCGGAGGTGTGACCCGCCTGCCGTCATGATTGTGTCTGGTCCCCTACCTGGTTGCGGCGCTGGCTGGACCAGCGAGAAAAGGCCGCCCTGCAACCCGCCCATTTTATCAGCCGGCTTTGCTGCTTCTCCGGTCTGCGGCAGGGAGGCTGCCCACAGTTTTCGCAAAGTCCTTACTGCGCGTGAAGGAGTGCCAGGAACTCATCGGCCATGCCGAGCTGTTCCTCCAGCTTGGCGCGGCGCCGCGCGGCCTCCTCAATGAAGGTGTTCAGCTCTGATCTGATGGCGGTGTCATCCTGGCCGGGCTCGAAAGCCTCCAGCGCGTCAATGACCCGCAGGAGCTCAGCCATGGCCTCAAGGGTGAATCCCAGTGGCTTCATCCGGCGGATCACCAGCAGGCGGGTGAAGTCGCGTTCGGTGTAGAGCCGGAAGCCGCCTTCGGTCCGGCCCGACGGTTTGAGCAGGCCCACCTCGTCGTAGTGCCGGATGGTCCGCAACGACATCTGCGACCGGTCCGCGAGCTCGCCGATGTGCATCGTTGCCACCACTTCTTCGGCGGTCATTTCTTTCACCATCACGTCACCAACCCTGGTCAACCCTCACGTTAGGGTAGTGTTGCCCACGCACCCGGACGTTGCCGGTGCATTCCTTCTCCACCCATTGTCTTCCATGACCGGGCTGGACCCGTGCGCAGTGTGGCGCAGAAACGTTCCCCACCGCTCTCCCCCAACAGAGCCGAGTCCCTGGAGCCGCTCCTTGGCCGTCGCCGACCGCCCTCGCCCTTTCCGGCAACCCGTCACCGTGATGACCGCCCTGCGCTCCCCACGGCAGCTGTCCCGCGAGGTCCTCGCCGGGATGGTCACAACGCTCGCGCTGGTCCCTGAGGTCATCTCCTTCTCAATCGTCGCGGGAGTCGACCCGATGGTGAGCCTTGTCGCCTCCATCGTGCTGGCCCTGGCGATGTCCATCCTTGGCGGCCGGCCGGGAGTGGTCACCGCAGCAGCCGGTTCCGTGGCACTGGTCATAGCCCCACTGGTGCACGAGCACGGCGTGCAGTACGTCCTGCCGACTGTTCTCCTGGCCGGCGTTATCCAGGTGGTCTTTGGCCTGGCAGGCCTCGCCCGCCTGATGCGGTTCATTCCCCGCTCGGTGATGATCGGGTTCGTGAATGCCCTGGGTGTGCTGATCTTCATGGCGCAGGTGCCGCACGTCCTCAACGTCCCGTGGCTCGCCTATGCCCTGTTCGCCCTGACTTTCGCGATCATTTTCATCCTTCCGCGGTTCACGAAGGTGGTCCCGTCGCCGCTGGTGGCGATCGTCGTCGTGACCGCAATCGCGATCATTGCCGGCCTCGGGGTTCCAAACGTCTCCGACGAGGGGCCCCTCACAGGCAAGCTTCCCGGCTTTACGCCGTTCCTCTTCCCGGTGAACGTTGAGACCTTCCAGCTGATCCTGCCCACCGCACTGAGCGTGGCCTTCGTGGGGCTCATGGAAACGCTCCTCACCGCAAAACTCGTGGACGACATCACCGACACCCCGTCGCACAAGGGCCGCGAGTCCTGGGCGCTGGGCGTCTCGAACATCCTTGCCGGTTTCTATGGCGGCATCGCCGGGTGCGCGATGATCGGGCAGACAGTGCTGAACGTGAAGACCGGGCAGGCCCGCACCCGCATCTCGACGGTGGTGGCAGGGGTGTTCCTGCTGGCGCTGGTAACGGGGCTCAGCTCGATCATGGGCCAGATTCCCATGGTGGCCCTCGCCGCCGTAATGATGGTGGTGGCCGTCACCACCGTCGACTGGCACAGCGTCAAGCCGTCCACCCTGAAGCGGATGCCGCTGCCGGAAACCCTCGTCATGGGCGTCACGGTGGCCGTCGTGGTGTTCACCGGGAACCTTGCCTACGGCGTCCTGGTGGGCGTGGTCCTCGCCATGGTGCTGTTCGCGCGCCGGGTGGCCCACGTCATCAGCGTGGACCGGAAAGTGGCGGACGACGGTGACAGCGTCCGCTACGACGTGGTGGGACCGCTCTTCTTCGGCAGCAGCAACGACCTCGTGGAACACTTTGCGTACGCCGACGACCCGGCGTCAGTGACCATCGACCTCAGCCATGCCCAGATTTGGGACGCCTCCACCGTCGCCGCCCTCGACTCCATCGAAACGAAGTACGCCGACCACGGGGCCACGGTGGCGATTCAAGGCCTCGATGAACGCAGCACCGGATTCCACCGCCGCCTCAGCGGGCACCTCGGCTCCTGATCCCTCCGGTCATACGGTGCACGGCCGGCGCGCAGGGGCGTGTGTCAGCGCCGGACGAGGATGTTGTCCTGGATCAGGGCATAACCCTGGCCCACCAGGTCCCCGGTATCCTCGCCATCGGCCACCACCGCCGCCTCGCTGCCGTACCCCAGAAGATTGGTGGTCAGCACCGGGCCGTCGTCCGTTGCGCACGCCGAACCCCACCGGTCCTTGCCCGCGTCCGCAACCTGGATCAGGCAGAATCCCGCCTCCTGGTCGGGGCGGGCAAGGTAGAACCGGAAGCCTCCGTGATCGGCTGCCAGCCTGACAGTGGAGGGGTCCGTGCCCTTGAGGTCCACGAACACGGGGACCTCATCTTCTACTGAAGCTGCCCGGTCAAGAATTGCCATGCCCGGCTGCTGCGGATCCGGGGTACATGACACCAGCGCCAGCATCGCCACGGCGGTAACTGCGGACGTCACGACAGAGCCTCGGACCGGCATAATTCCCCCACCTCAACAGAAAATATCTACCCAGCAACGATATTGCCGGGGAACACGTTCCGCAAAAGCGGCTTGACTTGATCCATGCAGCAATTCGATGTTATGAAAAACGGCCGACCGCACCATTTACCAGCATGCATCATGACCGTCAATTCATAAACAGCCCAAATTGCGCCGAATATCCCTGCTACGCTCAATCCGCCATCGAAATCGTATGGATTCACAAATGGGGGAAAATGAATATCAGAAAAATTCTTTTGGCAGCGACAATCTCCGCAGGCCTAAGCCTCGGCCTCGCTGGGCCTGCCCACGCATCCGAAACGCCGCCGGCGGCGCCTTCCGGCGACAATGTCCAGGCCGCAGTAGACCACCATTTTGCGAACCTTAATGCGCCTGCCATCTGGAACGTTTGTTTTTTACAACGTTGACCGCTACAACCTTTTCGGTTTTCATACCGGCACTGAGCGTGGGACGGCATTCTTCCCCACAGGAGTTTCGTGCCGTGTGATTTACGGATAAGGCGGTATTCGAACGCGGGCACCCATTACCGGAATAGGCAATGGGTGCCCTTTCGTGCTCCAGGAAGTTGAATGGCGAAGGGCTGGCCTATCCCCCGTGAGGGGCCGCCGTTGATTCCCGGACCACCAGCTTCGTGGCCAGTTCGACCCGTCGGGAGTCCGGTACCTCCCCCTGGACCTGGCGCAGGATAATCCGGAGGGCCGCCCGGCCGATGTCCCGCAGCGGCTGCGCCACGGTGGTCAGGGCCGGAACGGATTCCTCCGCCTGCCTGATGCCATCGAATCCCACCACGCTGAGTTCCTGCGGGATCCGGACCTGCTGGCGGAGGGCTTCGGCGATCACCCCCAAGGCGATGGTGTCGCTGGCGGCAACCATTGCTGTGGGCGGGGGATCGAGCAGCAGCAGGTCGCGGAGCCGCCGCGCTCCGTCGTCGGACCTGAACTCCCCGGCCAGGACGTACCGGTCCTCCGCGGCGATCCCCTGCGAGCGCAGCGCCGCGAGGTAGCCGTGCAGCCTGGCCTGGCTGCACTCCACCGCTTCAGGACCTCCGAGGAACGCTATCCGCCGGTGCCCCAGCGACAGAAGATGCGCCGTGGCGTCCTTGGCGCCGGCCCAGTCGGTGCAGCCGACGCTCACCACCTGCTCCGACGGCGGATTCAGCGGATCGATGACCACCACCGGAACGCCGCGGCGGTGGAAGGCGTCCAGCGGCGCATCCCCGAAGGCCGAGGTCACCACGATCATTCCGCACCGCCCCTGGTCCACGATGCGCTGGGCACGCTGCTCGGGGTTGGGCGCTCCCCCGCGCGAACCCGTGCTGCTCAGCACCACCTCCACGCCGCCAGCGGTGGCCGAATCCATGATTCCGGCCAGCACCTCAGCCGTATAACCGGAATTCAGGGAGTCAACCACCACCTCCACCACCGGGACTGCCGCGAGGGAGCGGCGATGCTGCACCGGCGACCTGTAGCCCGACTCTTCCAGGACGGCGAGGACCCGCTTCCGGGTTTCCGCCGCGACATCCGGCCGGCCGTTGATCACCTTGGAGACGGTGGGAACCGAAACACCGGCCTGCCGCGCCACCGCCGAGAGGGTCAGCCTGCTGCGATTCTCCATCCGCGCATCCCATCCCGTGATCGAAAGTTTTCGGTAATCAAAAGCCTTGACTCCAGAAGTGAAGCCCAAATAGCGTCAAAGTATCCCGAAATAGTACCGAAAACTTTCGAACGGCTGCAAAGAGGCACACATGGCAAACTCCACCCCGCTGCGCGTCGGCATGGCGGGCTACGCCTTCATGGGCGCCGCTCATTCCCACGCGTGGCGGACGGCCCCGCGGTTCTTCGACCTTCCGCTGGTTCCGGAACTGACCGCCCTGGCCGGCAGGAACGCCGACGCCGCTGCGGCAGCAGCCGCCAAGCTGGGCTGGAGTTCCACCGAAACGGACTGGCGCCGGCTCATCGAGCGGGATGACATCGACCTCATCGACATCTGCACTCCCGGCGACACGCATGCCGAGATTGCCATTGCCGCTCTGGAAGCCGGCAAGCACGTCCTCTGCGAAAAACCCCTGGCCAACACGGTGGAGGAGGCTGAACGCATGGCCGCTGCGGCACGGACCGCCGCCACTCGCGGCGTCTACGCCATGTGCGGCTACAGCTACCGCCGCACCCCGGCCCTGGCGTTGGCAAAGCGGATGGTGGACGGCGGCAGGCTGGGAACCATCCGCCATGTACGTGCCCAATACCTCCAGGACTGGCTCAGCGACGAAAATGCCCCCATGACCTGGCGCCTGGACAAGTCCAGGTCCGGCTCCGGTGCGCTGGGCGACATCGGCGCCCACATCATCGACGCCGCCCAGTGGATCACCGGCAGGGAGATCTCCGGGGTGTCGGCGCTGATGGAGACGTTCGTCCGGGAACGGCCCCTTGCCGGCGACCTCGTGGGCCTTGGCGGCCATGGAAACCTCGACGCCGGCTCGCCCCGGGGTGCGGTTACTGTCGACGACACGGCGATCTTCACGGCAAGGTTCGACGGCGGCCCGGTGGGGGTTTTCGAGGCCACGCGCTATGCGCTGGGGCGGCGGAACGCCATGCGGCTGGAGATCAACGGCAGCGAGGGCTCCCTCGCCTTCGACTTCGAGGACAACAACGTCCTGTCCTTCTATGACGCCGCCGAAGGTCCCGACGCCGGCTTCCGCAGGATCATCGTCACCGAACCCGAGCACCCCTACGTGGGCAACTGGTGGCCCACCGGCCACGGCCTCGGCTACGAGCACGGCTTCACCCACCAGGTGGTGGACCTGGTGACCGCCCTCGCGGCCGGCCGCCAGCCTGAACCGTCCTTCGATGACGCCCTGCAGGTGCAGCGTGTCCTCGCAGCGGTGGAGGGCAGTGCGGGCAACGCCTCCCGCTGGCAAGAGATCCGCCAACCAGACCCAGCCTCCAACTCCTCTGCACATAAAGGAATATCCCTATGACCGGAACGAAGAACGCCCTGGTGGTCCGCGGCGGGTGGGACGGGCACCAGCCCGTCGAAGCAACAGACCTGTTCATCCCCTTCCTCAAGGACCACGGGTACGACGTCCGGATCGAGGAGTCCCCCAAGATCTATGCCGATGCGGACTACATGGCCGGCGTGGACCTCATCGTCCAGTGCATGACCATGAGCACCATCGAAAAGGACGAGTTCGCAGGCCTGCGGGCCGCCGTCGAAAATGGGACCGGCCTGGCGGGCTGGCACGGCGGCATCGCAGATTCGTACCGCAATACCTCCGACTACCTGCACCTGATCGGCGGGCAGTTCGCCTGCCACCCGGGCAAACATCCGGACGAGCGCCATGGGGAACAGGCGGACAATTACGTTCCCTACACCGTGAACATGCTTCCCGCCGCCGCAGACCACCCCATCACCCGCGGCATTCCCGACTTCGGCCTGGTCACCGAGCAGTACTGGGTGCTGGCCGATGACTACATCGACGTCCTGGCCACCACCGCCCAGAAAGTGCGGCCCTGGGATCCGTGGCACCGCGAGGTCACCTCACCGGCCATCTGGACCCGCCAGTGGGGCGCGGGAAAGATCTTCGTGTGCACCCCCGGCCACCGCGTGGAAATCCTGGAGGACACCAGCGTCCGCACCATCGTGGAGAGGGGGCTGTTGTGGGCCAGCCGCTGACCGCAGGCACCGCCATCACCGTCGGCATCATCGGCTGCGGCGCCATCAGCGCCCAGTACCTGGCGAGCTTCCGCCGCCTGCCGAACGTCCGGCTCACCGCCGTCGCGGACCTGGACCTTTCCCGCGCGCAGGCTGTGGCGGACTCCTGCGAAGACGTGCGCGCCCTGACCGTGGACGAACTGCTGGCTGATCCCGCCGTCGGCCTCGTCCTGAATCTCACCATTCCCGCCGCCCACGCGGACATCGCGCTGCAGGCCATTGCCGCCGGGAAGGCCGTGTACGGCGAAAAGCCGCTGGCCGCGAGCACCAAGGAGGCCCGGGAGGTCCTGGACGCGGCGAAAGCGGCCGGCGTCGTCGTGGGCTGCGCTCCGGACACGGTCCTGGGCACCGGAATCCAGACCGCGCGAAAGGCGATCGACGACGGCCTGATTGGCACCCCCGTCGCCGCCACCGCCGTGATGGCCACCCCGGGACACGAGCGCTGGCACCCCAACCCGGACTTCTACTACCAGCCCGGCGGCGGCCCGCTGCTGGACATGGGCCCGTACTACGTCACAGCGCTGGTGACCCTGCTGGGTCCCGTGGTTTCCGTGACCGGCGCCGCCAGCCACACCAGGGACCAGCGCACCATCGGCTCCGGCCCCCGCGCTGGCGAAGCCGTTCCCGTCCAGGTGGACTCGCACGTCACCGGGACGCTGACGCACGCCGGCGGCGCCATCTCCACGCTGGTGATGAGCTTCGACGCCGTTCGCACCAAAAGCCCCAACTTGGAGGTCCACGGAGAGCGCGGCTCGCTGGTGGTTCCGGATCCCAACAGGTTCGACGGCGACGTGGAGCTTTTCACGCTCGGTGCAGCGGACTGGGAGGTGCTTCCGGTGTCAGCCGGCTACGTGGGGGCGGGCCGCGGCTTCGGGATCGCGGACCTGGCGGCCACCCCTCCCGGCAGCGAGCCGCGGGCCGGAGGCGAACTGGCGTTCCACGTCCTGGATGTCATGGAATCGCTGCTGGAGGCTGCACGGACTGGGGCCGCCACGGAGGTGCGGAGCACCGTTGCCAGGCCGTCGCCGGTCCCCCTGACCGCCGCCCCGCCGGAGCAGGGCGCGGAGGGCAACGCCTAAACGCGCCCGTCGCTGCGGGCGCTCCGGTTCCGGCCCAGGGACTTGGCCGTGTACAAAGCCGCGTCCGCTGCGGCGATGAGGTGGTCCACCTGGGAGGTCCCGGCGTCGTACGTTGAAATCCCGTAACTCGCCGTGGGCATCTCCACCCCGTCCAGGCGGGCGTCCGCGGCGAGGCGGCGGCTGATCTCGGAGGCCACCAGCTCTGCCCGTTCGGGGCTGGCCCCGGGCATCAGGAGGACGAATTCCTCGCCGCCGTAACGCCCCACCAGGTCGGTGGTCCGTACCGTGGCGATGCAGGCGTCCGCGAAACGGCGAAGCGCCACGTCCCCTGCCGCGTGGCCGTAGGTGTCGTTGACGGATTTGAAGTGGTCCAGGTCAGCCAGGATCAGGGCCCCGGAAGCGCCGGTGATGGCCCGGTCCGCCAACTGTTCGGCGGCCAGGTCCAGGAAGGCTTTCCGGTTCAGGAGCCCGGTGAGGTCGTCGCGCGAGGCCACCACGCGCAGGGCCCGCGTCTGCTGCTCGCTGCTCAGGGCAGCCATGCTGAAGGACACCACCACGAGGAGCACCATGGTTACCAGCGTGGTGACGGCGGACCCAAACACGGTGACGAAGGTGCGCCCGTCCTGGCCTTCCAGGACGAAGGCCAGCCAGCGGAAGAAGTAATAGACGGCCAGGCCGCCGGCGGAGACTGCCATGGGGATCCGGACCCTGGAGTACCCCGGTTCCAGGCGCCACAGTTCACGTGAGGCCAACCCGATGCTGATGCTCATGGCGGCCAGGAATACTGTTCCGCCGGACCAGGTGTTGGTGGCCGGACTGTCCAGGACCGACGCCACCAGTGTTGCCAGGGGAAGGCCCGCGAAGGCCCACATGGGCGGGCGGACGGTACGCAGGGACCGGGCACCTGCCCAGACGGCCACACCGCCGGTGACCAGCAGCACGTTGCCCACGGGGTTGGCCCAGACCTGGTGCGGCGTCCCGTCCAGCAGGAAACACCCTGAGCCGCCCAGGAAGAAGATCAGTGCCACGCACCACCAGCCGCTGTACGGCGAGCGCGTTACCCGGTACGCCGAGAAGTAGAACAGCACCACCAGCACCAGGGCCATGAGGCCGAATGCTATCCGAAGGGTCGCCGTATCCAGAACCATGTCTCCGAAAGTCCCCCAAACGCCGAAACCCTAACTGCCCCAAGTATCGCACCGCCCCGGCGGGCCCGCACCCACCCACCACGCCATGACGAACGTGTGCGGACCGCCTAGTGTGGAAGATGCTGCCGGATCACCCGTGCAAGCCACCAGAAAGGCCCGCCTTGCTCCTCCTCTTTGGCTTTAAGACAGTGGACAAAGCCCTCCCCGGCAGGCCCGGTACGTGCCAGCACTGCCGCGCCCACGTACACCACGCACTGGTTGAGCGGGCCACCAAGTTCACGCTGTTCTTCATCCCGGTGTTCACCACATCCCGGAAATTCCGCATCACCTGCACCAACTGCGGTTACGTCTCGTCCATCTCGGGCCGCCAGAAGCGGGCGCTGGAAATGCGCGGCTGAGGGATGCGGGAACTTCCGGCCGTCCCGTACAGTTAAAAGCACTATGGACGACCCTCCTTCACATATGCCCTGGCCCCTCTGCCATCTGACCGGATCACCGGCCACCACAGGAGAGGGGCGCCCCAATGTATGAATGGATCATGCTGGGCATCGGCCTGGTCCTGACCGTCGGCACCGGCTTCTTCGTAGCCTCCGAGTTCGCCCTGGTGAACCTGGACCGGCACGACCTCGAAGCCCGCCAGGCCCGCGGCGAGAAACGCCTCGCGCCCACCATCAAAGCCCTCAAGATCACGTCCACCCACCTTTCGGGTGCACAGCTGGGCATCACCCTCACCACGCTCCTCACCGGTTACACGTTCGAGCCCGCCATCAGCCGGATGCTCAGCGGGCCGCTGACGTCCGCGGGCCTGCCTGAACCACTGGTGCCGGCCATCGGATCCGTGGCGGGTATTTTCCTGGCCACCATCTTCTCCATGGTGATCGGCGAACTGGTCCCGAAGAACTTTGCCCTGGCCGTGCCGCTGGCCACTGCCAAGGTGGTAGTGCCGTTCCAGGCGCTCTTCACCACGGTCTTCAAGCCAGTGATCCTGCTCTTCAACAACACCGCCAACAAGATCATCCGCGGCTTCGGCATCGAACCCAAGGAAGAACTGTCCGGCGCCCGGAGCGCGGAAGAGCTGAGCTCCCTGGTTCGCCGCTCCGCCCTCGAAGGCGTCCTTGACCTGGACCATGCCACGCTGCTGCACCGGACGCTCCGCTTTACCGAACACAGCGCGGTGGATGTCATGACGCCGCGTGTCCGGATGACCGCTGTGGGTACCGAGGACACGGCAGAGGACATTGTCAGCCTGGCGAAGTCCACCGGATACTCCCGCTTCCCGGTCATCGGCCGGGACCGTGACGACGTGGTAGGCGTCCTGCACGTAAAGCAGGCGTTTGCCCTCGCCCTGTCCGACCGCGCCGGCACTACCGCCGGCGACCTCATGATTGAACCGCTCCGCGTTCCCGAATCCATGGGCGTTGACACTCTCCTGAACCTGCTCCGCAAGCAGGGGCTGCAGGTGGCCATCGTCTCCGACGAGCACGGCGGCACCGCCGGGATCGTCACGCTGGAGGACCTGGTGGAGGAGATCGTGGGTGAACTGGAGGACGAGCATGACCGTGCCCGCGTGGGCGTGGTCCGCACCGGCCGCTCCATCACCTTCGACGCCGCGCTGCGCCCGGACGAACTCCTGGACCGCACCGGCATCCGAGTGCCGGACGGTGAGTACGACACCGTTGCCGGCTTCGTGACGGACCAGCTGGACCGGCTGCCCGAGCTCGGAGATGAAGTGGAGGTCGACGGCGGCACGCTCCGTGTGGAGCGCGCGCTGGAGACCCGCGTGGAGCGGCTCCGCTTCACGCCCGCCGAATCCGGCGACGCACCGCTAAGCCCGCACGACAGGATCGTGGACAACATCACCCGGGAGCTGACCCATGAGTGAATATCTTCCCGGCATCATCTGGCTGGCCGTGCTCCTGGTGGTGAACGGCTTCTTCGTCGGCGCCGAGTTCGCTGTGATCTCGGCCCGCCGGTCGCAGATCGAACCCAAGGCGGAAGCGGGCAGCAAAGCCGCCAAAACCACGCTGTGGGCCATGGAGCACGCAACGCTCATGCTGGCCACCAGCCAGCTGGGCATCACGGTCTGTTCGCTGATCATCCTGAACGTCTCCGAGCCGGCCATCCACCATCTCCTGGAAATCCCGCTGGGCCTGACGTCCCTGTCCTATGAGGCCATCAGCATCATCGCGTTCATCGTGGCGCTGCTGCTGGTGACCTTCCTGCACGTTGTGCTGGGCGAGATGGTGCCCAAGAACATTTCGTTCTCGGTCCCCACGCGCGCTGCGCTGATCCTTGCCCCGCCGCTGGTAGTTGTGGCACGGATCTTCAAGCCCGTGATCTGGACGCTTAACGGGATCGCCAACGGCATCCTGCGCCTGTTCAAGGTGGAACCCAAGGATGAGGCCACCAGCGCCTACACCCTGGACGAGGTGGCCAACATCGTGGAGCAGTCCACCCGCGACGGCATGCTGAAGGACACCACCGGCGCCCTGAGCAATGCGTTCGAGTTCACTGCCAAGACGGTGGCCGACGTCCAGGTTCCGCTGAAGGACATCGTGCTGCTCCCGGAAACGGCCACCCCGGCCGACATCCAGCAGGCCGTGGCCCGGCACGGGTACTCCCGCTACATCGTCACGGACAGCAAGCGCGAGCCTGCGGGCTACCTCCACCTCAAGGACGTCATGGACCTCACCACGGCGGAGAAGTTCGCCCGGCCGGTGCCCGCCAAGCGGATCCGGCGGCTCGCCTCGGCCTTCGCAGGCTCCGAGCTTGAGGACGCCCTCGCGGCCATGCGCCGCACCGGCGCCCACGTGGCCCGGGTGTCCGACGCCGGGGGAACCACCACCGGCATGCTGTTCCTCGAGGACATCATCGAAGAGCTGGTGGGCGAGGTGCAGGACGCCACCAGCGCCTGACCGGCGTTCCAGCACCAATGGTGCGGCCCCCTTCTCGGGGGGCCGCACCTTTTTTGTGCCAGGCCCTAGCCCCCGACGGCGGACGCCGCTAAAGTGGGTCCCGGTTCCGCCCTGCCGTTCCCGGCAGGGGGACGGGAACCTTTCGAGGGATTGGAGGTGGTTTTGATGACTGCATTTGCCGCGCGCCTTGGGCGCCCCGCAACCATCAACCCAACCCCTTTCCCCGCCTGCACCGCCAGCGCCTGACGCGCGCCGGTGCACCGGGACATTCTCCCGAGGAAATTACCTTGAACACTTCTTCAGGCAACGCCCTGGACAGCACCATCACCACCCACCAAGCAACCGACGGTCCGACCGGTTTCGGCTACACGGCCGCCGTCGCCCGATATTTCGAGGACCATCCCTGCCCCGAGGGCACCGGACACGGGCGGGTGGTCCGCGTGGACCGCAACCTGCTGCTCGTGGCGGTGGCCGACGGGATGCTCCACCTCCCCTATCCACTAACCGGTGAGGCTGCCGTCACCGGCGACTGGGTCTGGATCGGGCCCAACCGGGCCGGTGACCGGCAGATCCTGGCCGTCCTTCCACGCCGGTCTGAACTCAGCCGCAAACGCGCCTTCGAGGACTCATCCGCCGAGCAGGTCCTGGCGGCGAATATGGACACGGTGGGGGTGGTGGTTCCCGTGGACCGGCCCCTCACGCACAACCGGCTCGAGCGGACGCTCGTGGCGGCGTGGGACTCAGGCGCCACTCCCCTGGTGATCATCACCAAGGCGGACCTTGCGCAGGTGGCGGACGACGTCGTCGGGAAGGTCATCCTGCAGGCGGCGGGCGTGGAGGTGGTCACCACCTCGGCCGAAAACGGCGACGGGATCGACGAACTGCTGGCGAACATCCCGGCCGGCGGCACCATCGTGCTGCTGGGGCCCTCCGGCGCCGGCAAGTCCACGCTCATCAACGCGCTGGTGGGCCGGGAAGTCCAGCACACCGGCGAGGTCCGGACCGGCGACTTCAAGGGCAAGCACACCACCACCTCCCGGGAACTGGTGCCGCTGGCCAACGGCACCGTGCTGATGGACACCCCGGGCGTCCGCGGGTTCGGGCTGTTCGACGCCGAGGACGGGCTGGGCGAAATGTTCGGCGACGTGGAAGAGCTGGCCGGGACGTGCCGGTTCAGCGATTGCGGGCACGGCAATGAGCCGGGGTGCGCCGTCCGGGAGGCCATCGACGACGGTGTCCTGTCGGAGCGCCGCTGGAACTCCTACCTGAAGATGCAGCGGGAACTGGCGGCCCTGGCGAGGCGGTCCGACGTCGCGGCCCAGCGGGCCTACTACCGCGAGTGGCACCAGAAGGTGGTGTCCGTGGGCAAGTCGCAGCGGTGGGCGGAGCGTGAAGTGGCCGAGAAGCAGGAGAAGGCCGGCGGCACCGGGCGGGGCAAGCGGCGCAAGGGCAGCCGCTGACGCCCGGTGCCCCCGGCCTCCCTGCCTGGTTGTCATAGACGGGGAGTAGGGTGCGGTCATGGACATCATCCTCGTTCCCGGATTCTGGCTTGACGCTTCTTCCTGGGACGGGGTGGTGCCGGCGCTTGAAGCTGCCGGGCACCGCCCCGTTCCCCTCACCCTGCCCGGGCTGGAGTCGAAAGACGCCAACCGGGCGGGGATCGGCCTGCGTGACCACATCGACGCCGTGGCGGCGGCAGTGGATGGCTTCGACGGAAAAGTGGTGCTGGTGGGCCACTCCGGCGGTGGCGCCATCATCCATGGCGTCGTCGATTCCCGGCCGGATCGCGTGGCGCGGGCCATTTACGTGGACAGTGGTCCCCTTGGCGAGGGCGGGGTGATCAATGACGAACTGGAGACGGACGGCCACGACGTTCCGCTCCCGCCCTGGGAAGGATTCGAAGACGCCGACCTGGTTGACCTCGACGACGCGTTGCGGGAACAGTTCCGCGCCCGGGCAATCCCGCAGCCCAAGGGCGTGGCCTTTGACCAGCAGCACCTCCACGACGAGCGGCGCTATGACGTGCCGGCCACCGTCATTGCCTGCGAGTTTCCTTCCGCGATGATGCACGAGTGGATCGCTGGAGGGCACCCCTTCGTTGCTGAACTGGGCCGGATGAAGGACGTGGAGTACGTGGACCTGCCCACCGGCCACTGGCCACAGTTCACCAAGCCGGACGAACTGGGCAAGGCCATCGTGGCAGCCGTGGGCTCGACGGGAAGCTGAGGCCCCAAGCTCTGCCTGCCCTCCGCCGGCGCCCGCGTACCGGGCTGCCGCGCAGCTTTCCTGCGCGTCATTTTGGCCAGGACCCTTGCGCGGCCGGGCTGCACTCCTCATACTAAATGAATGACATTCATTTACGCCTCTCTTGACGGAGCCAGCGCCGCCCCCGCTCAAGCAACCCCGGCTGACCGGGCAGCCGCCTCCGGTGTCATGCCGGCTGAGTGGGTTGACCACGCGCAGACCTGGATGGCCTTCCCGCCACCCAATGACACCTTCGGGCCGGCGGGGAGCCCCACCCTGGACCGCGCACGCGCGGCATGGACCAGCGTGGCCCGGACCATTGCCAAGTATGAACCCGTCACCGTGGTGGCCGATCCCCGGGATGCCACGGCAGCCCGCGAGTGGCTCGGCAGCGGCATCGCGGTGGTGGAGATTCCGCTGGACGACGCCTGGATCCGGGACAGCGGCCCCAGTTTCGTGCACCACCCGGACGGTTCGCTGGCTGCCGTCGACTGGGTTTTCAACGGCTGGGGTGCGCAGGAGTGGGCTGCCTGGGACCAGGACCGGAAGGTGGCCTCTGCGGTGGCAGCGCAAGCCGAAGTCCCCGCCCGCTCCAGTTCGCTGGTCAACGAGGGCGGCGGGTTCCACGTGGACGGCGAAGGGACGGTGCTGCTCACCGAAACGGTCCAACTGGATCCCGGACGGAACCCCGGAGCCACCAAGGAATCGGTGGAGGCTGAGATCCACGCCGCCCTCGGTACCACCAAGGCAATCTGGCTACCCCGCGGACTCACCAGGGACTACGACGAGTTCGGCACCCGCGGCCATGTGGACATCGTGGCCGCCTTCGCCGGGCCCGGCACCATCCTGCTGCACCGGCAGGACAACCCGGACCACCCGGACCATGCCGTCTACCTTCAGTTGAAGGCCGTCCTGCAGGGCCAACTAGACGCCCAGGGCCGGCCCCTGCGCATTATCGACGTTCCGGCGCCCACCGTCCTCTCGGATGAGGACGGATACGTGGACTGGTCTTACATCAACCATTACGTCGCCAACAACGTGGTGGTGCTGTGCGCGTTCGGCGATCCCAACGACGCCATTGCACAGGGCATCCTGGAACGCGCCTACCCGGGACGGACGGTGGAACTCGTGGACGCCCGGGACATCTTCGCCTTCGGCGGCGGCATCCACTGCATCACCCAGCAGCAGCCGGCACCCCGAAAAAGCGCCTCATCATGAGCCCGTTCAATGTGGTCGAGGCCGGTATCGTCACGCTCCGCGGCGCCTTGGAGAGGGGCGAAACCACCAGCGAGGAGCTTGTCGGCGCATACCTGGCGCGGATAGAGAAGTATGACTCAAACGGCATATGCCTGAACGCCGTGGTGGTGATGAATCCGGACGCGCTGGAAGAGGCGCGGGCCTCGGACCGGCGGCGGACTGATGGTTCCCTGCTCGGCCCGCTGGACGGAATCCCCTACACCGCCAAGGACAGCTACCAGGCCCGCGGCCTGACGGTGGCCGCCGGCTCACCTGCGTTCAAGGACCTGGTGGCGCAGCGGGACGCCTTCACCATCGAGAGGCTCCGCGCCGGCGGAGCCGTGCTGATCGGCCTGACCAACATGCCGCCCATGGCCAACGGAGGTATGCAGCGCGGCGTATACGGCCGTGCCGAGAGCCCCTATAACGCTGACTACCTCACCGCAGCCTTCGCATCGGGATCCTCCAACGGATCCGGCACAGCCACGGCTGCAAGCTTCGCGGCCTTCGGGCTTGCGGAGGAGACCTGGTCTTCAGGCCGTGCCCCGGCGTCCAACAATGCATTGTGCGCCTACACACCCTCCCGCGGCGTCATCTCCGTGCGCGGCAACTGGCCCCTGGTGCCGACCATGGACGTGGTGGTGCCCCACGCCCGCACCATGGCAGACCTCCTGGAGGTCCTGGACGTGGTGGTGGCTGACGACACCGAAACCCGGGGCGACTTCTGGCGTGTCCAGCCGTGGATTCCGATACCCAAGGCATCCGCTGTCCGGCCGCCGTCGTACGTGGACCTCTCCGTGCCGGACCCCACAGCCGCGGCAGGCGTGCTCGCCGGAAAGCGGTTCGGCATCCCCAGGATGTACATCAACGCCGACCCTGACGCCGGCACGGCACCGAACCCGGGAATCGGCGGACCCACCGGCCAGCGCATCGACACCCGCGGCTCCATCATCGCTCTGTGGAACGCTGCCCGCCGCGACCTCGAAGCCGCCGGCGCGGAAGTTGTGGAGGTGGACTTCCCCGTGGTTTCCAACTACGAGGGCGACCGGCCCGGCAAGCCAACCATCGCCACCCGCGGCCTGGTGTCCACGGACTACCTCCGCCGCGAAATCGTCGACCTCTCAGCCTGGGCATGGAACGACTTCCTGGACGCCAACGGCGACCCCCGGTTGAACCGGCTGGCCGACGTCAAGGGCTCAAACATCTTCCCGGCACCCGATGGTTCCCTGCCCGACAGGTACGACGGCTTCGATGACGACATCAGCGACTATCCGGCGTGGATCCGCGAAAATGGCGCACCGGTCCTGGCGGAGATCCCGCACCTGCGCGCCGGGCTGGAGGGCCTGGAAGAGACCCGCCGCACGGACCTGGAGCAGTGGATGGACCGGCTGGGCCTGGATGCCGTGGTGTTTCCCGCCGCAGCGGACGTTGGCCCCGCCGACGCAGACAAAAACGAGGATTCCGCCGATCTGGCCTGGCGCAACGGCGTCTGGGTGTCCAACGGCAACCTGGTCCCGCGCCACCTGGGCATCCCCACCGTCACGGTTCCCATGGGGTTGGCCGCGGACATCGGCATGCCGGTGGGACTGACCATCGCCGGCCGGGCCTACAGTGACACGGAACTGCTGCGCCTCGCCGCAGCCTTCGAAGCCACCGGAAACCGGCGCGTACCACCGCCGCGCACCACGTCCGAAGGAGACGTCGAATAGCCCTGCCCCGGACCTGGACCCAACAGCTATTCTGGACGCAGTGATTTTCATTTCCTGCCTGTGATCCACAGCTTCCGAAGCCTTCGCCCGTCGCTCCGGCCCTCGGCCATAACGGGGGCGGTGATTCCGCGTGCCATGGAGGGGAACCCCGTTGTGGGTTCCCCTCCCCCGGCACCCTTATCGGAACCATCATCGGGAGACCCCATGAACATCCAGCCACACGGCACACCCCTCCTCACGCAGGACACCCTCCGGCCTGACTGCTCCAACTGCTTCGCGCTCTGCTGCACCGCCTTCGGCTTCACCCGCTCGGCGGATTTCGCCATCGACAAGCCACCCGCTGCCGAATGCCACAACCTGGCTACCGACTTCTCCTGCACCATCCACAACAGGCTCAGGCCCCGCGGGTTCCGTGGCTGCACGGTCTTCGACTGCTTCGGTGCCGGCCAGTCGGTCAGCCAGGGCCTCTTTGCCGGGATCAGCTGGCGGGAGGACCCTGCATCACAGCCGGCCATGTTTGGGGCCTTCCGGGTGGTCAAACAGCTTCACGAGATGCTCTGGCACCTGGCCGAAGCCCACCGGCGGACCTACAGCCCGGACACTGCCGCAGATGTGCAGCACCTTCGGGTGACGCTCGAGGACGCCGCGGCCGGCGACGCGCAGGCAGTCCTGGACCTCGATGTGGAGGCCCTGCACCACAGCACCGCACGGCTCCTGCGGACGGTCAGCGAGGAGGTCCGGGCAGGCTACTTGACGGACGACGACGGCCCGGCCACCCGCCTGCGCCCTGGCGCGGACCTTGCCGGTGCCGGGCTGCGCGGGTTACAGCTGTGCGGGGCGGACCTTCGTAACGCACTGCTGATTGGCACGGACCTCCGGGGCACGGACCTCACAGCAGTGGACCTGCTCGGTGCCGACCTGCGGGATGCAAGGCTCGACGACGCCGACCTGGCCGGTGCGCTCTTCCTCACCCAGTCGCAGGTCACCTCAGCCCGGGGCAACGGGGGCACGCGGCTGCCGCAGGTGCTGGCACGGCCCGGTCATTGGGCGGACTGAGGTGCGCACCGCAAAGCGTGCGGCGGGCCGGCTGTCAGGCCCGGGAGTCAGGAATGGGAGTCAGGCCCGGGAGAACGTGTAGAAGCCCACCCCGTGGGCGGGAAGATCCACCTCCAGTGCCGGTATCCAGTCAACAGCCGAGATTCCGGCGCTGGAGCCGCTCCAGGCCTCCCGCACCTGCCAGCCGCCGCGCTGCGGGAGGCCCAGGTCCGCGAGCGGCAGGGAACGGACCAAGCCGGCAGTCCCGGTGTTGAAGCATGCCGCGTACCGGTCCTCCGACGTCGTGCTTTCCGCTGCCCAGACCACCAGGTCCCCGTCGCGGAGCAGCTCGCGGCTGTTGGAACCGGTCCGGTGGGCCGCCAGCAGGTCCGTGTTGGTCAGCAGGTCCAGGGTCTCAGGGGGTGAGGACGGAAGGTCACAGCCGATCATGAGCGGGGACCGGGCGATGCACCAGAGCGAGAGCATGGTGCGCTGCTCGTCGGCGGTGAGGCGGCTGAGCCGTTCCGCGCCGCGTTCGGCCCGCTGCGCTATCCGCCCCACCGGCAGCATGTCTGCGTCCGCCCAGCCGCCCGGCCGCTGGTGGGGTGCCCAGCGGGCCATGCGGGCGAACTGCGCTTCCACGTCTTCCCATACGTCCCAGAGGTCGTCGGAGACCCGCCACATGGTGGCGTTGGCCCGCAGGTGGTCCAGCCGCGAAAGCGACAGCGCCCTGCCCGGCGAAAGGCTGAGGACCATGTCCCGGCCGCAGCGGTCCATGGCCTTCCGGTAGGCGGCAATTTCCGCGTCGAAGTAGGGGCCCAGCATGTCGTCGGCCTTGACGAAGTCCACGCCCCAGGCGGCGAAAAGCCGCAGCTGGGAGTCGTAGTAGGCCTGGGCTGCGGGCTGGCTGTGGTCAAGGCCGTAGTTGTCCGCATTCCAGCTGCAGACGGAGACGGTGTCCGCGATCTGGTCTGCGGTGGCTGCTGTTCCTTCCACCGGGAGCCGCTCGAGGACAGCCTGTCGGGGAATGCCGCGCATGATGTGCAGGCCGAATTTCAGCCCCAGGGCATGGATCCGGTCGGCCAGCGGCTTGAACCCCAGCCCGCCGGCCGCCGAGGGAAACCTGTTGACGGCAGGGAGCGGCCGCCCGTACCGGTCGAGTTCCAACCGGGCACCGTGGTTGTATCCGCCGGCCCGCGCAGCCGGTTCGTACCACTGGATGTCCACCACCACTGTGTCCCAGCCGTGCGGAAGGAGGTGCTGGGCCATGAAGTCGGCGTTGGCCAGCACTTCAGCCTCGGTGACGGACGTGCCGTAGCAGTCCCAGCTGTTCCAGCCCATGGGCGGCGTGGGGGCGATAGTCATCCGGCCAAACTACAACGTTGGAAATCGATGCGCCACCCTGTGGAAGTGCCTTGACACCTCCATTTGTTAGCGCTGACTGTGGATGAAGCCACAAACCCGACCGGAGAGCCACATCATTGAAGAACTGGGCAGGAAACCTCGAATACGCGTCGTCCGCCGTGCACCGGCCAGGATCGGTGGACGAGCTCGCCGGCCTGGTTGCGGCGGCGCCCCGGGTCAAGGCGCTGGGCTCGCGGCACTCCTTCAACCGGGTGGGCGACACCGAGGGACTGCACATCCTCTTGGACGGCCTGCCGCACAGCATCGAGCCGGACAGCGAACGGCAAACCGTCCGGGTCAGCGGGGGCGTCAGCTATGGCGAACTGTGCCGGGCGCTTGAACGGTCAGGCCTTGCCATTCACAACCTGGCATCCCTCCCCCACATCTCGGTGGCCGGGGCCATCCAGACCGGGACGCACGGCTCCGGCGTCAACAACCAGTCCCTCGCGGGCGAGGTGCAGTCCATCGAGCTGGTCCGGCCGTCCGGGGACGTCCTCACCCTGGCCCGCGCTGACGGGGACGTCTTCCTGGCCAGCGTGGTGGGCCTTGGTGCCCTGGGTGTCGTCACCGCCGTCGAACTCTCCACCCGGCCCAGCTTCCGGATGCGGCAACGCGTCCTCGAAGACATGCCGTGGGACGCAGCACTGGCAAACTTTGATGCCCTGGTATCCGCCGCCTACAGCGTGAGCCTCTTCACCACCTACGCGGGTGATGCGGTCAGCCAGGTCTGGCTCAAGGCCCTCGACTCCGAACCTCCGCTGGCTGAGCTTTTCGGCGCCACCTCCGCCACCCGTCCACGGCATCCGCTGCCGGACATGTCCGCGGAGAACTGCACGCAGCAGCTGGACCAGGCCGGTCCGTGGCTGGACAGGCTGCCTCATTTCCGCCACGAGTTCACGCCCAGCAACGGAGAGGAGCTGCAGAGCGAGTACATCCTGCCACTGGAACACGCCCCGGCCGCCATCGAGGCCGTTCGCACCCTGGCGGACCGGTTGGCGCCGCTGCTGTTCATCTCGGAAATCCGGACCGGGGCGGCCGATGAGTTCTGGCTCAGCCCGTTCTACCGGCAGCAAAGCGTGGCCCTGCACTTCACGTGGAAGCCGCTGCAGGCGGACGTCGAAGCGCTCCTCCCGGAACTCGAGGACCTGCTGCGCCCCTTCGGCGCCAGGCCCCACTGGGGCAAACTCTTCACGACGTCGCAGTTCGATTGGGAGCAGCTGTACCCGCGCTTCGCGGGCTTCCGGTCGCTCGCCTCGGCCCATGATCCTGAGGGAAAGTTCCGGAACGTCCTGCTGGACGGCATCCTCGGCGTTCCCGCTGCCAGCGGACGCTGAAACCCGGAACGCGCCAGGCCGTGACGACGGCGGCGGCTAGGCTGGAGACATGAAACGTCGCTTCGCAGCCCTGTCCGCCCCCCGCTCCTGCTTCTCCTCGCCGGCTGCGGCGCCGTGGAGGAGGCTGCTACGGATGCAGCCAACGATGCTGCATCGAAGGTCGCCACAGCGGCTGCGGACGAGGTCAACAAGCAGATCTGCGCCGTGGTCCAGGACGGCCTGGTGAGCGTGCAGGACAAGCAGGTGCTGGCCGGATTGGTTTCCGCCGCACGCACTGCCGGAGTCCCCACGGACATCACGACGCCGTTGGGTGAGATAGCCGAGGCCGGAGACCAGGTGCCGGCCGAGTCGGTCCAGGCGCTGCAGGACGCCTGCGCAGCCTAGCGACACCCGGCGGCACCACCCTACGCCAGCCTTCCGGGCCCTGTTATTGCGACTGATCGAGCCCGTGCAGTCCTCCCGTGGCGGGAGGCCCGTGACCCTTCCGGTCGTGGACCGTCCGGTCCCGTGAGGACCGCTCAGGAGCCTGCGTCCCGTGCGGGGTCCGCTCATGGCCGGCCCTGTGCTGCGGCGGGGCAAAGGGAACCACGTCCGAGTTCCTGCTCGCCGGTGCGGCCCGGATGAACTTGGCCAGTTCTTCGCGCAGCACCGTCCAGCCGATATCCGGGTCATCCGGGTAGGCATCCACTTCAGCCTGCCGCGCTGCTTCCAGCGCCGCGATTCCGACTTCGGTCAATTCGACCTTCAACTGGCGACGGTCTGAGGCCTGCCGCGTCCTGGTGATCTGTCCCGCGGCTTCCAGCCGGGTGAGGACCCTGCCCAAGGTCTGGCTTTGGACACGGATGGCATCAGCAAGCCTTTCCTGGTTCAAGGGTCCGCCGGACAGTCCTTCCAGGGCGATGACTGCGGCTCGGGTCAGCCCCAGCGGAGCCAGTGCTTCATCCTGCCGCCGTTGGACCAAACGCGCCGCCAGGGTGATCAGTCGATAGCTGTTCCGGGCATCCGGATCAAGATTGCTGGTCATCGGGCCGTGGCCTTCCTGTAGGTGGCAAAGCGGGGATCGCCCTTCATCGCTACCTACCTACAATAAGCATGCTTAGCATCATCGTCGCAAGTGAAGTCATTGCCCCTCCCCCCAAAAGGCCGGACGGACGTCCCTTTTAGCGTGTCCGGCGGCCCTTTTTTAGAAAGTCCACGCCAGCCCCCTTGCGGACCAAAAGGGAAGTGTGCTTACTATCTAATTAGTAACCTTGCTTACTAAACAGCCAGCTTTGCTGGTTCTTAATCGCCAGCTGACTTGAGGAAAGAGAGCCCGATGACAGAGAACCAATGGCCCCAGACCCCCAACCCGGCCGTCACGGATCCCTACGGCGCCGCCACGGTCGAGGACGACTTCACTACTGCCCCGACGCCCGGTCCCGCCGGCGGTTCGAAAACCGATGCGGCAAAGGCGGAGGCCTCTGACGTGGCAGGACAGGCAACGTCTGCAGCCAAGGATGTGGCGCACACGGCGAAG